>NZ_JAMYSN010000035.1:0-40895 GCF_040321955.1 Mesorhizobium sp. M0217
GAAGCTGTTGGCCTCCGTGCACAGCGTCGAAGGTGTCGTCAATGTCGAGTACGATCCGCTTCGGCACTTGCCGGAACGAGGCGCAATAGAGATCGGCCATCGCCCGTCCCATCGCGACCAGCTCCCGCACCCCGGGTAGGTTCTCCAGCCGGCACAGCGTCGATTGCGACGCCAGATCCCGACCCGACGGCAGCGCATCCTGGGCCATCTTGAAGACCGGATCGCGGCGCAGCCGGTTGGCGTCGTTGCCGTCCTCGTAGCCGGCGCCGATCATCTTCATGCGAAAGTCGATCATGTCCGCCAGGCTGTGGACGACCTGGTCCGGGCAGCGCGGATCGTCGATGCAACGCGCCAGACGCTCGGCCACCCGCAACCGCTTTTCCACCTCGGCCAAGGCCAGAACGCCGCTGTTGGACGCAGCATGCCGCCGTCGAAACGGGCGACGACGGACTAGCCGCCGACTGATGACAAACCGCTCAGCGGCAGCGCAAGATCGTTCATGGTGCGTGTGATCTCCGGGAAATTTCGGATCGGCTTAAGCAACCAAATCCTACGTCATTTCAACGGGCTTGCGCCACATCCACCAACCCCCATGAATTTTTCAGGCTGGCAGAGAGGGTGCTTGCGGTGCACTCACTGACACGAGATCGCAAATGGAGGCGCGTGACCACCAGAACTGGCGACACCCAAGGTGGTCCGCTGGACCCGCAGGAGGAACCACAAGGTGTCAGCGGGCAGAGCGCAAGCGAGTCCCTACTTCGATCTTTCTAGAAGCGCGCCGGCAGCCTGGGCGGGGGGCTTGGGGGTGAGACTGCCGGCCCACGCCACTCACGAAGAGCGGCCCCTTTTCCTGGTTCGAACGCCCATAGTCAACCCGGAAACGTCAGGATGCCCGCCATGTTACTTTCAGAGCGGCGCGACTTCGCCATGGTGGACGATTCAGCCTAGGAGTAGCCACTCTCGTAGGCCGAGTTGATGCTCAAGCCAGCATCGCCTTGCCGAACTAGGAAGAGTTCGCCGTTAGTCCTTCGTCGCGAGCCGATGCCGTCGTGCACGTTTCGTAGCACTCCGGGCGGCTATATCGCTTTGTTGTTCGGTGAGCTGCGCCAGAAGGCATCGCATCAATCAATCAAGCGTCGACATCAGCCGCAAGCTTCACATCACAACAGCTAGTCCACCCATTGCAGATCATCCGATCTGTTCAGGCGGCGTCCGAAATGTCCAACTCCGACTCAAGAATTCCCACAGGTATGGAAAGCGATTTCGCTATCCGATCCCGATAGCCCTTGCTGTACCTCAGACCTCGCTCGATGTTTTGGATTTCCTCAGCGGCCAGCCCGCACGCGACGGCCAGGTCGTCGATCGAATATCCAAGGTGCTCGCGATAAGCGCGGACGATGTGGGTTCCCTGGGACATAGCCGTCAAGACTGGTTCGGGAATGCGCGAATCCTTCATAAACATCTCCAAGAACTGGGAGCTCCCTCGGAGATTCCTCCCGAGGCGCACACCTAGCAAATAAAAAAAATGGTCGTCCATTCGGCCGAACCGGCCTCATGCATGGGATGGGCCGCTGAATTGGCCGGGCTGGAATATGGCGGCTCACCTGCTTCTGATCAAGTATCAAGACTGCCCGTGCTGAGAGCCTGGTCGGCGTAGCGCATGCGACCTGCGATCCTTCGTGGACCATTCTCGCCGATGGCTTTCTTGAACAGCAACTCGAACTTTCGGCACGGACACTGCTTCCTTCGGCAATCTCCACCGGCGAGGCAGCGAAAGACCCGCTCGTAACCGCTACCGAGTTTCGCAATTGCAGCAAACAATGGTCATCTGGTTTCATCCGGGCTTCGGATCCAGACAAGGGGTACCGCTTTCCTGGAGGCGCATCGCCACCTGTACAGGTTCACAATCATTCGACCGTGACCGATTTTGCGAGATTGCGCGGCTGGTCTACATCCGTCCCCATGAAGAGCGCCGTGTGGTAGGCTAGAAGCTGTATCGGGAGCGAGAAGATCATTGGCGCGATAATCTCGTCGACAACCGGCAGCACGAGCGTGTGCATGGTTTCGAGTTTCGATACGGCTGCCCCTTTTTCATCGGTGATGAGGATAATCCGCCCTCCACGGGCAGCCACTTCCTGCATGTTGGAAACGGTCTTGTCGAAAAGACGGTCATGGGGCGCGATGACGATCACCGGCATGTTCTCGTCTATCAAGGCGATCGGCCCGTGCTTCAATTCACCCGCTGCATAGCCCTCGGCATGGATGTAGGAAATCTCCTTGAGCTTCAGCGCACCTTCCATCGCTAGCGGGAAACTGGTGCCACGGCCGAGATACAGGACGTCACGACACTTTGACAGTTCGCGCGACAAGAACTCGATTTCCGGCTGGATGCTCTCGAGTACGTGGCCCATCACGCGCGGCAATTCGGCGAGGCTCCTGACGAGCTCCTGCAGCTCGTCTTCGGGGACCGTCCCGCGGGCTCTGGCGGCGCCGATGGCGAGTGCTGCTAGAACGGCAAGCTGGCAGGTAAAAGCCTTGGTAGAGGCGACGCCGATCTCCGGTCCGGCAAGGATCGGGAAAACCGTATCGGCCTCGCGAGCGATGGTCGATTCGCAGGCATTGACGATAGCGCCAATTTTCAGCCCACGCTCCTTGCAGTACCTCAATGACGCAAGCGTATCGGCGGTTTCGCCGGACTGCGAGATGAAAAGAGCTGCCGACTGCGGCGGCAACGGGATCTCGCGGTAACGGAATTCGGACGCAACGTCGATTTCAACCGTCAGGCGCGCATAGCGCTCGAACCAGTATTTTCCGATCAGTCCGGCGAAATAGGCGGTTCCGCAGGCAGAGATCGCCAAGCTCGGGACCTTGGCGAAATCAATGCCAGGAACCATGTCGCGACTGTCTATGATGTTAATGTAATGACGGAGAGCATGGGCGATGACCTCGGGCTGCTCGTAAATCTCCTTCTCCATGAAGTGGCGATGGTTGCCCTTGTTGGCCAGATCGGCCGCGGCCGTGGAGATATGGAGCGGACGCTCGACGGGACGGCCGTTGACATCGAAGATATGGGCGCCCGAATTGCCGACAACGGCCCAGTCGCCGTCGATGAGATAGGTAATTTCATTGGTGAAGGGAGCAAGGGCGATCGCGTCGGAGCCCAGGAACATCTCGCCGTCGCCGTGACCGATCGCGAGCGGTGGCCCGTTGCGCGCCGCCGTGATGGTCGACGGTTCATCTTCGAAGAGGATGGCAAGCGCATAGGCGCCCTTGACGCGTTTCAGCATGGCACGCGTGGCCTCTTGCGGCCTCATGCCCTCTCGGCGGTATCTTGCCAAGAGATGCCCAACGACCTCGGTGTCGGTGTCGGTCTGGAACTCGGCGCCATCCGCCGCCAATTCGTCCTTCAGCTCGGTGAAGTTCTCGATGATGCCGTTATGGACTACGGCGACACCGTCGCTAAAGTGCGGGTGCGCATTGCGTTCGGTCGAGGCCCCGTGGGTTGCCCAACGCGTGTGGCCGATGCCGACGTTGCCGCTCAGCGGCTCTTCCTTCAGTCGCCTCTCGAGGTTGACGAGCTTGCCCTCGGCGCGCCGGCGGTGCAAGGCACCCTCGATGATCGTCGCAACGCCGGCGGAATCATAGCCGCGATATTCCAAACCCTTCAACGCGCCGATCAACCGATCCGACACCGGCTGTTGCCCAACGATGCCAACAATCCCGCACATGTTCGTCTCCGCATCTTTGCGGGCAGCACCAGCCCACGCGAGACGGATACCCGTCCGGCCGCTTTAAGTGGCGGCCTTGTAGTAGAATTCCATAATATTGGTAAAATTGATTGTTGTGATAACTACCATCCACCCGATGGATAGGTCGGCCGCTGTGGAGCCACGACCCAAACTTCTATTCGCGCCTGACGCTCTTATGAGGATCGCAGACTCACACCCGCGGCAGGATCACGGCCTCGGAAAGGCCAGGAGGCCTTGGACAGTGGACGGACGACGGGCCTGCGGCCCCTTGTCAGGCAGTCGGCATCTAGGAGCATGGTGCCGCCGACTTGGGCATCGGCGATGGTCTGTCTTGGCGACAGCCTGAGTTCGCTTCAGGACCGTCGTCGTCTCGCGCGGCTGCCGGTGTCAGTTGACGATAACAAATGTCCGCCGGGGGCGAGCGCCTCGCGCACGGCACGTGCCAGCCGCGGTCGGTCCGGGACGCCGTCGAAGGCGTTGGCCGTGAAGACTCACGGGGCGTGACACCAGAGTAGCGAGTTCGTAGCGCGTAGCCGGCGACGAATTCGCAATTGGTCGCGCCGGCGCCGGTCAGCCGGCGCTGCGCGGCCTCCAGCTGGTCGGCGTAGTGCGACGACATGGCGGGTGATCGTGGCGATCGGCACAGCCGCCCCGCAACAGAGGTCGACCACCTCCATGCCCGGCTTCAGCCCGGTTGTCGCAAGCGCCATCTTCGCTGCGGTCGCGCTTGTCATGCTGCTCTTTCCTGGCCTTTGCAAGAACACGAACCTCGGCTTCGGTTGGAATGGCAATGTGGCGAAGGGCGACCCGATCTGCGTCAAGCTCATCGCCAGGGAAGAGGCGAATGATGAGCAGCCCCACTATCGCCTGATCACCACCGGCGGCCGCCGATGTTCCCAGCATTCGCGTTCCAAGGTCGGCATGTCGTGCTCCTCGCTGGCATAGCCAAGGCAGAAATAGCCGATCAGCGTCCATTCGGGCGGCGTGTCGAGAATTTCGGCCATCTCGGTCGCATCGAGGATCGACACCCAGCCCATGCCGATGCCCTCCGCCCGCGCCGCCACCCACAGTGTGTGCACTGCCATGACGGCCGAATAGTCGATGGTCGCCGCCATGGTCATGCGACCGAGCCCATGGCCTTGTCGGGTCGTGCGGTCGGCGAAGACCGCGAATTGACAGGGCGCCTCGTCGAGCCCGGCAAGCTTCAGCCGGGCATAGAGTGCGGCGCGCTCTCCCGAAAAGCGCGTGAGCGCCTCAGCATTGCAGCGCTCGAAGCAGTCTCTCACGGCAGTGCGCCGCTTGAGGCTCTCGACGACTACGAAGCGCCAGGGCTGGCTGAGGCCAACGGAGGGCGCAATGCTGGCGAGCTCGAGCAGGCGTTCCAGCGTACCCTCTGGCAGAGCCGTCGGCTCGAAGCGCCGCACATCCCTGCGCCAGCGCAGCAGCGTGATCAGCTCGGCGCGAAAATCGTCGGTGAAATCTGGAGGTGACGGCATGGCGGTCTCGTTAGGTATGGATTGGCATTAGGGAGTACAGTGTGGACAGCCTCTGCCTATTGCCAAGCTGGCTTGTTGCGTCCGACAATCGCGTCATGCGACCCCGACCGCAAACGATAGAAAAATCTTTCCTCGTGGGCGGCGCTATTACGATGCAATCGACCAAGCCAGTTTCGATCAGCTCGCACCGCGGTGAATCGTGTACCAGGCCGTTGCTAAATGCGCCATTGACACTCAGGCGCACCCGTATCGCTCACCAGGCCTCCGAATGCAGAGAACGTCGGCCTGGAACGCGGAGACAGCGACAGGCATCTCAGCTTGCATATACTCGTTCCTGCCGCATCGCCCGCAACTCAGTTTGCTTCCGACCACGTCGGCCTCGACGTCCCCGAAGATTCCCCAGGTCATTCGGCAGATACCATCGTCTGACGTCATAGCGCCGCAGCGGACAGCACCAGCTGCCCAGTTCCATTTGGTGCATCGCTGAGCTTCCAGTCGCCACCGCAATTTCGTCTTCCACCAGCGTCAGGCATGACCCAAATTGGAGCTCATCCCTCTCACAGTCGATTCGCGCTTGAACTATATGTTCTACTTTCGTTCACTGTTCGGACGGCACATTAGAAAGAGCTGGAATGGAATCTATCATCAGCCCTCGACAGCCGCCAAAGGTGGCCGCTGTTCAAGCCCGCCGAAAAGTTTGGATGCCGTTCACAAGGGGAGAGCATTGGTGGGACCATGCCGGCACCATCTACCTCTTTGTTCTTCTCGGGGAACATCGCCCGGGCCAGTGGTCTCAATCGTGACCGGAGAGTAAAAATAACTGACGCGCATCAGGGCTCGCGCATGTGGAACGAGATGAGCATCCCAGTTACTGGCACATTCTACAATCAGCTACCAATTGACAAAACGTAAGGCAGGAGACGGTTGAGACGTGGAAGGTGTTCGACCGTCGTACCGCAGAGTCGCCATAAGTCGCATTTACGAGGTCCTGATATTTGATGCAAATGGCTGGGAACGTTGCTCACCCTCAACTCGGAGGTGACCGTTACCATCAACAGCGGATGGGCTGGTGCCGTCATGAAGTTGGAGGGCGACTTTCCTCCTCTAGCCGTTTTCGCAACCTATTCCGTCGCCGTCTCGGTCAAGATCATAGATATCGGTGCCTACGACAGAGACCGGCCCGTGTACGTATGCGGGACCATTGCCCTTTCCGGAGGAACAGTCGACATCGCTGGCGATTGGAACACAGGCGCCTGTGTAGTTAGGGTCGCAGGATTCTTGGCCATGAGCGCTGCTGATGAAGGACGCCAGACCCAGAGCGACCGCGCCTAGACGATGAAACCGCATCAAACACCCGCCAGCCAACACCCAAGAAATCTTAGCGGGCATTTTAGCTCCATGCAATATTAGCGCTGGCTTGGGCGCCTATATATCACCACCAAGCTCCAAAGAGATAAGTTATTGCCCCACTGCAATGATCAAGATCGCGTTGAGGGTCGCGCGATGGCGGGCTACTTGATTTCGGTTTGGCAGATGCGCGGCCAAAGACCGACGCGTGCTGCCAGGCATATGCATCTGCGGCGGGGTTTGACTTTTGATATTGCGAGGCAGGAAGGTCGCTTGCTGTACAGAGGAGCTTATTGCCGAGGTCGAGAATCTTAGTGCCGATCGATGGTAGTGCATCCACATCAGTCTGATTTTCGACAGCCGTCGTCGAGCCGGAGTGCGCATCTCCCTCTGCGGTGAGGCCTCCGTAAGCGTCTGCGACGACCGACAGAGTCGACAACCACGCGCTTCGTTCAGCCCCCGAGGTGATCATGGCTGAAAGCGGTCCTACAAGGGCGGGCGATGTTAGCCGTCAAGGCCGACAAAAGGCAAACGCTGTGGGATCGTGTGCAGGGCGAGGTCGGCGTCCCGGTCCCGAATGAGCATAAGAAGGACAAGGCGGAATGGCTGAAGCCGGGACTGGTCGGCCGGGTCAGGAGGTCGAAGAGCGAAGAGAAGCTGCGCCACGCAAGGCTACCGGATTTCTGGGAGGATAACCAAAGAGCGCGGTCAGTCTTGGGTATATTGTACGATTGTTACCCAAGCGGCGGCCGGCATGGAACTCTCATCCTCGTGGAGCTAGGGTTGTGCTATGGCACAGCCCTTTCAATCCGCCCCAATGAGCGCTTCATTTCAGATGATCGTGGACCACTATGAGACAGCGGTTTCACTCCAGGAGCGCATTGTAACTCGCGCTCGACAAGTCGGCTTGGCGACCAAAAGCGATGACGAATTTCTGGAGCATCTGAATGCCGCGTTAGAGCGGGTGCGCCAAAGCTTGGCTCGGGCCGATTAACGTAATTGATTAAAAAATGGGACATCCGCGGTCGGCAGGCATACAGTGTGCCATCGACGGCAACTCTAAGGGCGTCCGTCGGCTGTGAGCGATCAACATGCTTCCGCCCCAATAGGGAGAGGGAGCTATGACAGACTCCAGTTCACAAACTCACACTGCCGCGCAACGCGACACCGGCCAAAATTCGATCTATCGCAATTCGCTGCTGCTACGAATGTGCTCGGCAGATTTGGCATTGCTGCAACCTCATTTCGAAAGCGTCTCCCTTGGGCTGAAGACGCATCTCGAAGTGGCGGGGTCACCAATCAGCACCGTGTACTTCTTCGAGAGCGGTCTCGGGTCAGTGGTGGGCGAGCTGCGGCCTGGTATCGAAGCTGAGATCGGAATCATTGGTTGTGAGGGCATGACCGGCTCAGCGCTTATCATGGGCGATGACCGGTCAACGCACGATTGTTACGTCCAATTAGAAGCCCGAGCCTTTGTTATCGACGCGGGCCTCTTCACCAAGGCGCTTCTGACAAGCCCAACCTTGCGAACCTTTCTGCTCCGCTACGTTCACTACTTTCACCTCCAGGCAAGCTTCACCGCGCTCAGCAATGCCCGGATGAACATAGTCGACAGGCTCTCAAGATGGCTGGTGATGTGTGATGATCGCGTCGACGGGAACAGCTTTGCGATTACGCACGAGTTCTTATCAGTTATGCTCGGTGTCAGGCGGCCCGGCGTCACCATAGCGCTGCAAACCTTGGAGGGCCAAGGTCTGATACGCTCAATGCGAGGAGAGGTAGTCATTCTTGATCGCGCGCGTCTAATTGCGCTGGCAGATGGGTCATATGGCAGGGCTGAAGCCGAATACGCTCGGCTAGTCGGCAAACTGCATTGATCGCAGGCGCCGCGGCGTCCGTAGCGCCGCGACGGTGATCGCCAACGAATGTGCTCGACAGGAGATGGTCGATCTCCTGCATTGGAGTCACGTAAGCCGCCTAGACAGAGCCTTCACCGCCGACGTTGCCGAGCATCGGGATCCAAGACGAAGCTGTCATGCCGGCACCGCTGCATGCGCCCCGCGAGGAACAAACCGCCCCTCGCCTTCGTTCAGGATCCCGAAGCACGATACGGCTGTGCACCACCTTCCGGCCACTCAAAGGAGACCCGAGACGACTTGGTCCGTAAAGGAGGTTTTCGAAGAGCATCTGAGGCTTCGCGCGGCAGGCGATATCGAGGAGGATCTCTTGGGCGCACTGCCATCTAACCTCGATTAAACAGGCACTGATGCGCTGGCTGGAGCAATGGCGAGACTCATTGCACCAGCCAAGTTCAGGGCATGTGCAGACAACCGCTTTTGGCCCGGAACAGATCGATTGGCGGCATAGCCTTATCTTTCCCTCACAACGGGAAGGCTGTTTCGGGACTTTTCGAAATCAGCGGATCACAGGCTCGCCATGGAAGCGGCGGCGCGATGGAGGAGAAACGCCGAAGCCAACTTCCATCATCAGCCGTGGCCTGTGCGACGGCACGGTGCCCATATGGAACCCGAACGGATCCTCGACGAAACCGAAACCGGCCATGCCGGTCAGCGTGACCGGACTCTGCTTGCCGTAGACGTCCAGAATCTCTTGCGCTGGATGGCCGACGACAAGCGTAAATTGGTGCTTGAGGGCACGGCGATCATGGCTGCCGCGAACATAGATATGCGGGCCGGTCCCCTCGTCGACGGGCACCAGATAGAAAAAGAACTTCAGCATCCGCCAGTCGTCCAGGTCGAAGTGGTATTTGCCGAGCGAAGCCAGGTTCTTGTCCGCGTCAGACGCCTGGCCGGTCGGGAAGCTCCACCAGACGCGCGTCGTGATCAGCGTCGCCTGGCCGCCGAGATAGTGCGCCGCGATATCCATGAGCAGCGGATCGTTTTGGATGGCAACGGCCGACTTACAGCCCAGAATGCGCTCGAAATAATGGCCGCTGAGCAACGGACGGCCAAATCGCGCCTCAGCCTCCGCATGCTCCGCCGGCATGAACTCGAGTCGGCGATCGAAATTGCCGAAACAAGGTGTGCACCTGGCGAATGCGGCTACATCTTCAGCCACCATTGCAGGCAGGACAAGGCCGGGAAAAAGCCCATCCATCCGCAGCGCGTCGACAACGTCGTGGCAATTGACACCGGCAAACATCGTGTCCTGGGCTCTTTGCGGCCTTCGGACCGGCTTTGCACCACGCCAGTGCATTCTCCGTGCCGGCATGGTGCGCGCTAACATGAACATGGGCAGCCACGCCGGGTTCTCGCGAATATCCGACAGGTAGGTCGGAATGCGTACGGCTATGCGACGCAGCATGCTGCCGTTTCGCGCGATTGTCTCAAGGCTTGCAGCGCCGGCTTTGTCGGAGTTCATAACGGTCATCGGGGTCCTCAGGTCATGAATGCACTTATCGACGAAGTTGGGTCCCGGTGTTTCGCCGAAACCCGATTCGCCGCGGAAGAACTAGGCGCTTGCCACGTTTTGTGCAACGCACCATTGCAGTGAGAAAATGGAGGTTGCGCGTTCGTATAAGACAATCGCAACCACTCCAATTACCTCAGGAACTGTCTGTAGCCGCCGCCCATCAGGTAGCGGCCGCGTTGGATGGCGCGACGTACCTGATCGCGAAGATGGCCGCCTGGATGACGCCAATCTTCTTCGACACGGCGTCTCCCGAACAAGGCAATGGCGACCTCCTGATGAGATGCTCCCGCCAGCGAGCCATCCAAAGCCTGCAGTACAATACGCAGGCGCGCTCCGCGGTGTTCCGGCGGAAAGCAAGCAGCTGACACGCGGCGGCAATCATTGATGTCGTTCAGGAACTGAAGGGCAGCGACATGGAACTTGAGGTGCTGCGGCTGAAGGATTGCGTCGACATATAGCCGCAACGGGCGGAGGACGGACGCACCGGAAACGGCGATCTGCAGACTCCGGCAGTTCTCCCTCAGCAGCACGTGCTGCATGCCCGCAGCTGTCAGCAGGATGTCCTTGCAGCATGAGAGCGAAGAAAGGTGAAGCGGTTCAAAATCGTGGTCGAGCCCCAGCGGCTCCGCGGCCGCTCGTAGAATACAGGCGCAATCGCGCGGATCCCAAAAGACCCTCGCCGATGTAGCGTCCGACTGTGGCGCGTCCGCGAAAAAGGAGGCTCCATTGTCTTAGGAAAGCTGATTCTGTCGTCAACTCGATTATCTTCATGTCGGCCTGGGTTCCGACGAAGCAGGCGGACGGTGCCATTTTGGCGTGGTCGCGCTGGAATTGTGGATTGCGCCGAAGAAACTCCCAGGCCCAGCCAGTGCGTGGCAATCGTCTGGCGTAGTGGTAAGCGTCCTGGCGACGCCAGTCCGGCCAGCATACAAGGCCGACCGTCGCTTCCTTGGGCAAACCAGCATCCTTCATGGCACAGGTGTCCACAATGGCGCTATGCTGACGGGCCTAGAACCGGTTGCCACAGTACCGGTCCGCTCAGACGTCCCCTGCTGCGGATGCGCAAAAGGCTCGCGTGGGAAATCTCGAGAAACCCAGCCACCGCCTCCGTTTTGCCGACGCACTTGGGTTCTCCGATGCGCGACAATGGCCACGTAGCAAGGCGGAGGATCCGCTCCATGCGCGTGTCCGTCACCGTTACGATCCGGGTCAGATCCTTGGCCAAGCCGAACTCGATCATGCCCGCGAAGAGCTCGTAGGTCGCCTGGGCCAGCCCGCCCGCTGCCTTGGGCGCCGACGGAGGAAGATCGAGCGCGAAACGACTGCTCTCCCATATGTCGGTGGTCGAGGGCACGACGTCAGCACCCAGCAGCACCGGGAAGGTGTCGCGCAACATTGTGGGTCCGGTGCTGGGCAAAAGACGCACGCAACCGCGAATTCGCCAGTCGGATCCTTTGAGGAGCAGATAGACAGGCTTGAGAGCATCAAACGGATCGGATTCCATCTGGTCTTCGGTATCAACTTCCCAATCGAGCCTTTCCTTGAACACCCGAAACCTGAGCCCGTGCATCTCTTTGAGCTCGCCTGCAAAATCACTGTAAAAGTCTGGTGCTATCAGTTGCATCATGGTCGCCTCCATGTGGGATGTGTTCCCGCCATCGAAGGGCAAAGCTGACAGCGATGCAGCCTGTAGAGGTTTACAGGTATCGTGGCTGAGAATCAGGATCTCGTCAGGCCGGAGGCAGCCATTCGTGCAACGGCTTGGTTGATCGTTCGAACGCCAAACTTTGCCTTGGCGTTTTCCAGATGAAAGGTCACGGTGCGCTTTGAGACGCCGAGAAGCTGGCTAGTATCCCAAGCCGACTTGCCGCGCGCCGCCCATTTCAGACACTCGAACTCCCGCGGGGTGAGCGTTACACCATCCACCACGCGATGATCGGCGAGCCTTCGCCGGACATGGATATGAAAGTTGATGGCCACCAGCTGCAATGCTTTTTCGTAACGTGCCAGTGACCGCAACAGAGGCGGACGGGACTCGTCGGAAGCAAAGGTCAGGGCAGCAAACCGGCCGAGATGATCATGCATGGACATCGTCAGGCCGCCGCAGATGCCAAACTCAGCCGCACTCTCTAGAATTTGTTGCTGCGAATTCGGCAGACCGTGCCGAGCGCGATCCACACCCCAATCGAATGTATCCCAGCCTTGCAGCCCGCGCAGGATGACCGGATCGAGACTGTGGTACCGCTGTTGCAGATAACGTGACGTCCAGGATGAAGGATAGTTTGAAATCAATTGGGGGGCGTCGCCGGAGGCTGACGGGTAGGTGAAATAGGCGAATAGCGGGAAGTCGAAGCCGGCTGCAGCGGAGGCCATTGCCTCACAGAGATCGGCAGCATCAACACTTGCAGACAGTTGCTCGACGAAGTTCTCAAACACGCGATGCATGTGTCCTGTGCGTAACCTCCGTAACGCTCAATGCTAGGCAGAGACCTTGTTTTAGATGATCCCGGACGAATACGGCGCGTGCCGAGAACGTGGCTAATCTGTTGAACCAATCCGAAATAGTCTGACGTTGTCTATGAGCCGTGTGCCGCCGAGCCAGGCGGCGGCAAGCAACCGTGCCGGTCGATCGAGGCTTGTTATCGGGTGCAGATCTGCCTCATCGCGAAGTTCCAGGTATTCGACCTCGCGATAGCCTGCAGCCAGAATTGCTGCGCGAGATTCTGCAAGCGTTGGCAGGATGGGTGAGCCGCGCTCAAGCCGCTCAGCCGTCTTGAGCAGGACCGATGATAGCTTGGGAGCAACAGCGCGTTCCGCTGGCGAGAGCCGCACATTGCGCGATGATAACGCAAGACCGTCGGCTTCGCGGACTGTCGGACAGGCAACAATGGTGATTGGAATATCCAGATCCCGGGCCATGCGCCTGACCAGGTGAATTTGCTGAAAGTCCTTTTCGCCAAAGAAGCCGAAGTCAGCGCTGGTCTGCAGGAAGAGCTTGGCGACGACGGTCGCCACGCCGTCGAAATGCCCCGGCCGGAATGTACCGCACAGGCCTTCGCTGACACCGCAAACCGAAACGGTGGTGGCGAAGCCCGCCGGATACATCTCCTCTGCATCTGGCGCATAAAGCAGGTGCGCGCCAACCGGTGCCAGTTTGGCGGCATCCTCGTCCTCGGTGCGGGGATACGCGGCAAGATCGGCCTGGCTGTTGAATTGCTTCGGGTTGACGAAGAGCGTCACTATCACACGGTCTGCCTTCTCGAGTGCAGCGCGCACCAGGCTGAGATGGCCCTCATGCAGGACGCCCATCGTTGGCACCAGGGCTATCCTCACACCTTCGCAGCGCCATGCGGCGACGCTTTCGCGAAGCTGGTCAACGCTCCTGACGATCGGCACGCTCACGCTGCTTCTCCGCTCTTGGTGGCGTCCGTGTCGGCGGGCTTGGGCGCATCGGCAAACACGTGCTCTGCGGCGGGAAACTGGCGCTCCTTCACCTCGCGCGCATAGGAAGCGATCGCAGCCGCAGCCGCCTCCCGGAGTTCAGCATAGCGCTTGACGAACTTGGGCCGGAAGTCGCCGAAGAGGCCCAGCATGTCGTCGACGACGAGAATCTGGCCGTCACAGGCTGCCGAGGCACCGATGCCAATGGTCGGGGTCGCCACCTCCTTGGTGATCCGGCGGGCGAGCGCCTCAGGAACCTTCTCCAGGACGACCGCAAAGGCGCCCGCTTCGCCCACCGCAATTGCGTCGCGCCTGATGCGCTCGGCATCCCCGCCCCTGCCCTGTACGCGGTAGCCACCGATGGTGTTGATGGCCTGCGGCGTCAATCCGACATGGGCCATGACGGGCACGCCGCGTGCGACGAGGAAGCCGATCGTCTCTGCCATCGCTTCGCCGCCTTCGAGCTTGACGGCCGTGCAGCCGGTCTCGGCCATGACGCGCGCGGCATTGCGGAAAGCCTGCTCTGGGCTTTCCTCGTAGGAACCGAACGGCAGGTCGACCACCATCAGCGCCTGCTTGATGCCACGGCGCACCGCCTGGCCGTGCGTGATCATCATCTCCAGCGTGACGCCGAGCGTCGAGGGCAGGCCGTGGAGAACCATGCCGACGCTGTCGCCGACGAGCACCACATCACAATGGGGATCGACAAGCCGGGCGACTGGGGTGGTGTAGGCGGTAAGGCAGACGAGCGGCGTCCCACCTTTGCGCGAACGAATATCCGGCGGTGTGATCGCCCTGGTGTCACCATAAGCGCTCATGGGACCCTCCTTCCCCTACGTTACCAGCTGCGGCTGTCGCCTTTGGCACATTTTTGTGCAGGTGCGAAGAGCAAAAAAATGGCCATGCAGCTGCGGGGTGTTGACGTGCCAATTGGCACGCTTACACTAAATCGATTAAGGTGCCCCCGAGTTGGCCAAATAATGGACGATCAGGCAATAGGACTCAGGAAAGACAGAGCCGCCGGCAAGGCCGACAACGTCAAAGTGGACTTGATCGCCTTTGTGGTCGCCGTAAACGGCAGTCAACCCTGTGTCCTCACCATCGGCCAGGCGGACACCTTGCCCTCCGGTCCCTTTGCGCTTGAGCACCGATCGCTGCAATCCGGCTTGAGGGGGTGGGTCGAGCAGCAAACCGGCCATCGGCTGGGGTACATTGAGCAACTCTACACGTTCGCGGATCGGGATCGCATCGGCGCCGAGCGCCAGCAGCGCGTCATCTCCATCAGCTATCTCGCATTGACGCGCAAGGAACAGGCAGCGGGCTCGCCCAAGTGCGGATGGCAGAGTTGGTATGAATATTTTCCATGGGAGGACCACCGCTCCGGCACGCCTGCGGTCGTGCTGGACGTTCTGCGGCCGCGCCTGATCGAATGGGCAAACGGGGTTGGCGATTCGGCCACGCGACGTGAACGCTGGCAGCGGGCGACGATAGCCTTTGGCTTCGACGACCGCCTTTGGAACGAGGAACTCACGCTTCAACGCTATGAGTTAGTCTACGAAGCAGGCCTGGTCCAAGAGGCCGTAAGAGGGCGGGACGCAGGACCCCCGCCGCTGGTGCCCAGCAAGTCCATGGTCGCCGATCATCGCCGCATCGTGGCGACCGGCATTGCGCGGCTGCGCTCCAAGATCAAATACCGCCCAGTCGTCTTTGAGCTGATGCCGCCGGTCTTCACGCTTTTGCAGCTGCAGCGAACCGTGGAGGCGCTCGCCGGCAGGCTCATCCACAAGCCGAACTTTCGCCGACTGATCGAACAGCAGGAGCTGGTCGAGGAGACCGGAGAGGCCACCACTGAGACCGGCGGCCGGCCAGCGAAGCTTTTCCGTTTCCGCCACGCCGTTCTGGACGATAGGCTCATCGCCGGGACAAAATTGCCGCTGGCGCGGGGTTGACATCCCTTATACTCACAGCAAGTATATGCTGGTTATTTTCAGTTAGAGTATAAGCGGGAGGGGGTCGATGGGCGCCATGCTGCCTACGGCCGCGTTGCTCTACGAGCGCGTCCGACGAGTGATCCCGCCGATTGAATGGCCGGCTTTCGCCGAGGATATCGAGGCGATCCTTGCGCTGAAGCGCGAGCGCAACGCGATCATCCTGGCGCACAATTATCAGACGCCCGAGATCTTCCACTGCGTGGCCGACATCGTCGGCGACAGCTTGGCACTAGCCCGCACGGCTGCGACGGTCGAGGCGCAAGTCATCGTGCTGGCCGGCGTCCATTTCATGGCCGAAACGGCCAAGCTCCTCAATCCGGGCAAGACCGTGCTCATTCCGGATCTCAGCGCCGGTTGCTCGTTGGCGGACTCAATCACGGCAGAAGACGTGCGCTTGATGCGCCAGCGTTATCCCGGCGTTCCGATCATCACTTATGTAAATACGTCCGCCGAAGTGAAGGCCGAGTCGGATATCTGCTGTACATCCGGCAACGCCAAGGCGGTCGTCGAATCCCTTGGGGTTCTCCGGGTGATCATGTTGCCGGACGAATATCTGGCCCAGAATATCGCCGCTCAGACAGATGTGCAGATCATCGCCTGGAAAGGGCGTTGCGAGGTGCATGAGCGCTTTACACCGGCCGACATCCGCGAGTTGCGCGAAAGCCATCCCGGCGTGGTCGTGCTCGCCCATCCCGAATGCCCGCCCGACGTCGTGGCTGAAGCAGATTTTTCCGGCTCGACGGCTGCCATGTCCGACTATGTCGAAAGGCAAAGGCCGCCACGTGTCGTGCTGATGACGGAATGCTCAATGAGCGACAACGTCGCGTTAGCGCACCCAGAGGTCGAGTTCATCCGGCCCTGCAATTTGTGCCCGCATATGAAGCGGATCACGCTTGCCAACATCCGCACGGCGCTCGAGCAGAACCACCATGTCGTAACCGTCGAACCCGGGATCGCCGGGCGCGCGCGGCTAGCGGTCGAACGGATGCTGGCAGTTTGAGCGCCGACCTCCGCAGCTTCTTCGGGCGGCCCATCATCATCGGCGGCGGCATCGCCGGACTGATGACCGCGCTTCAACTGTCGCCGGAGCCGGTGCTTCTTCTGTCAAGGTCGCTGCTGGGAGCTGACAACTCGAGCACCTGGGCCCAGGGGGGCCTGGCTGCAAGTTTCGGCGAAGACGACGATCCGGCAATGCACCTGGCCGATACGATTGCCGCCGGGGATGGTCTCTGCGACAGAGACGTGGCGAGCCGCATCCTCCAAGCCGCGCCCAAGGCCATAGAGGGGCTTGCGGGCTTTGGGGTTCGCTTTGACCGCAGGCCGGAAGGATCACTGTGCCTCGGATTGGAGGCCGCACACAGCCGACGTCGCATCGTTCATGCGCATGGGGACGGCACCGGGCGTGAGATCATGCGTGCGCTGATCGCGGCTGTGCGTTCCACTCCGTCGATAGTTGTCGTGGAGGGCGTGGAAGCGCGCCGGCTCGCAGTGCGAGAGAATGCGATCCGAGGCGTCTGGGCGAGCTGTTCGATCGCACCTTTCTTCTTCGGCTCACGGCGGGTGGTTCTCGCCACCGGTGGCATCGGGGGACTGTTTCTCGACACCACGAACCCTTGGGGCAGTTGCGGACAAGGCCTTGCGCTTGCGGCCCGCGCTGGAGCTGTCCTAGCCGACCTCGAATTCATTCAGTTCCACCCGACCGCGCTTGACGGCCCAGAACGCCCTATGGCGCTGGTCAGCGAGGCTGTGCGAGGCGAAGGTGCTGCCCTGATCGATGAAACCGGCCAGGCTTTTCTCCAGAGCGTGCCCGGGGCGGAACTTGCGCCTCGCGATGTCTTGGCCCGCGCCGTGTGGAACCATCTTGCGGACGGCCACCATGTTTTTCTCGATGCCCGACAACGGCCAGGCCCGGCATTCGCTCGACATTTCCCGACAATCGCATCAGCCTGCCTTGGAGCGGGCATCAATCCCGCGCGCGATCTCATCCCCATTCGTCCGGCCCAACACTACCACATGGGTGGCGTTGCCGTGGACAGCTCGGGCAGGACCTCCGTCAAGGGGCTGTGGGCCTGCGGCGAAGTCGCTTCGACAGGACTGCATGGCGCCAACAGGCTCGCCAGCAATTCCTTGACGGAGGCAATCGTGTGCGCCCGCTGGGTCGCTGAAAGCGTCGCCGGAACGCCTGCGCGCAGAACAAGGCCTGCGTTTGCGAACGTTTACCCACCGCCCGCTCCGATAGCCGTGCGCGTTTTTCTGTCGCGCGCACTCGGCATCGTCCGGGATGGTCAAGCGTTGAAAGCAGCCGCGCGTGCCTTATTGCCGCTCGCCGAAAGCAAGGATGCGGTCTCGGATCCGGCGGCTGTCGGGCTAATGATTGCTGTTGCCGCCTTGTTGCGCGAAGAAAGCCGCGGCGCTCATTACCGGACAGATTTTCCTCATCATGCGACTGCCGCCCGACGGTCCGAAATCACGCTCGAAGCCGCCTTGGCGGCTGCGCGGGAACTCGGACACTCGCCAAGCTCCGAAGGTGCAAAGGGATGATGCTCTCACCGCTCCCCACGGTCCTGCTTGAGCCGCTTGTACGGGCATCTCTTCTTGAAGACCTTGGCAGAGCCGGCGACTTGACCACGGACGCCATCGTCCCGAAGGAATGCCAAGCGGGAACCGTGTTGGTGGCGCGACAGTCCGGAGTTGTCGCCGGCATCGATCTGGCGATGCTCGCTTTCGGCTTGATTGATCCTGGTGTCGAAATCTCCGTGGAGCGGGCAGACGGCTGCAATGTCGTGGATGGAGAGGTCATTGCATCAGTGGTTGGCCCGGCCCGGGCCATTCTCACAGCCGAAAGGACGGCACTCAATTTTTTGTGCCATCTGAGCGGCATCGCCACAGCAACGGCATCGATGGTCGCTGCGGTTCGTGGATATGGCGCGAAGATCGTCTGCACCCGCAAGACGACGCCCGGATTGCGGGCAGTCGAAAAGTATGCCGTGCGCGCAGGTGGCGGGTCCAATCACCGCTTCGGCCTGGACGATGCAATTTTGATCAAGGACAACCACATCGCCATCGCAGGCGGCGTCCGGCCAGCGCTCGAGCGAGCACGAAGAGCGGCCGGTCATCTCGTCAAGATCGAAGTCGAGGTCGATACTCTGGCCCAGTTGGAGGAGGTACTTGGCTTCGCTCCCGATGCGGTTCTGCTCGACAACATGTCCCTCCCCGATCTTCGCCGCGCCGTCGCAATGGTCGGTGGCCGCGCTATCACCGAGGCTTCTGGCGGGATCACGTCGCATACAGCGCGAGCGGTTGCCGCGACCGGCGTTGATCTGATTTCGGTCGGCCGACTCATCCACAGCGCGCCGATCCTGGATATCGGCCTCGACCATCGGGGCTCATGATTGTCTGAGTAACGAACAGGATTGGGTCAACTGTCCTTTCCGATCATCATAGTCAGATAGCAAAGACCCGCAAGACAGACCGGAGGAACAGCATGGAGATGCAAACGGCAAGTTCAACGCAGACACCGCCACAGGCCAAATCTCTTGACCCCCCTGACCCTGGAGCGTGGACCTTGGAGAAGGCTCAGGCACTTTACCATGCCCCCTTCAACAATCTCCTCTTCCTGGCGCAAACGGTGCACCGCCAGAATTTCGATCCAAACAAGGTCCAGCTCAGCCGGCTGCTCAGCATCAAGACCGGAGGATGCCCGGAGGATTGTGGCTATTGCAGCCAGTCGGCGCGTCACGAAACCGGGTTGGAGGCGTCCAAGCTGATGGATGTCAGGCGCGTCATCGCCGAAGCGACCAAGGCGCGTGATGCCGGCGCCACCCGTTATTGCATGGGCGCGGCCTGGCGAAACCCCAAGGCGCGCGACATGGATGCGGTGGTGGCGATGGTCGAAGGCGTCAAGGCGCTGGGCCTGGAGACCTGCATGACACTCGGCATGCTCGATCTTGAGCAAGCCGCTCGACTGAAGCAGGCGGGCCTCGACTACTACAACCACAACATCGATACGTCAGAACGCTACTATAGCGAGATCATCGGTACGCGGAGCTTTGCCGAGCGGCTCGAGACGCTTGACCACGTTCGCAAATCCGGCATCAAGGTCTGCTGTGGAGGCATTGTCGGCATGGGCGAGGAGCCGGTGGACCGGATCGACATGCTGGTGACGCTGGCCAATCTGCCGGAACATCCGCAAAGCGTTCCGATCAACATGCTGATCCCGATCGCCGGTACGCCGCTTGCAGACGCCAAGCCCATTGAGCCGATCGAATTCGTGCGCGTGATCGCGCTGGCGCGCATCATGATGCCGAAATCGCATGTCCGTCTGTCCGCCGGCCGCACCGCGATGACTGACGAGATGCAGGCGCTGTGCTTTTTTGCCGGCGCCAACTCGATCTTCTTCGGCGACACGCTGCTGACGGCGGACAATCCCGGTGAGGACAAGGATACCCTGCTGTTCCGGCGCCTTGGCATCGATCCGATGGAACTCGAGGCGCAATGAACGGGGCGCCGCTTGCCCGTTATGATGCGACCTTGCAGGGGCTAGCGCGCAAGGACCGGCTGCGGACGCTTTCGCCCCGCGCCGGGCTGGACTTCTCGTCGAACGACTATCTCGGGCTGGCCGCGTCCAGAAGACTTGGCGATGCGGTTGTGGCGGCGATTGCGCGGGGCACGCCGGTTGGCGCCACCGGGTCGCGGCTGTTGCGCGGCAATGCACCGGAACACGAGCAGCTCGAGGCAGACGCGGCGGCATTCTTTGGAGCCGACCGCGCGCTGTTCTTCGGCAGCGGCTACATCGCCAACTTCGCTCTGCTGAGCGCCCTGCCGCAGAAGGGCGATCTTTTGGTTGTCGATGAGCTCGCCCATGCCAGCATGCATGAGGGTGCGCAGGCCGGGCGCGCACAGTTCGTGCTGGCCGCGCACAACGACGCCACCGCTGTCGAGGATGCGATTACACGTTGGCGCGTCGCAGGCGGCATGGGATGCGTCTGGATCGCGGTGGAAAGCCTTTACAGCATGGATGGCGACTGCGCGCCTTTGGAGAGCCTGGTCGCACTTGCCGATCGGCACGGCGCATTCATCGTCATTGATGAGGCGCATGCCACCGGCGTCTGGGGACCGGATGGCCGGGGGCTTGCCGCCGATTTCGAGGGCCGCGACAACATCATAGCGCTCCACACCTGCGGCAAGGCGCTCGGCGCATCTGGTGGGCTCGTCACCGGGCCGAGGGCACTGTGCGAATATCTGATCAACCGTTGCCGGCCATTCATCTACGCAACCGCGCCATCGCCACTGATGGCGGTCGTGGCGCGCGAGGCACTCGCAATGCTCGCCGACGAGCCTATGCGGCGTGTTCAGCTGCATGAACGCGTCGCCAGCGCCGGCCGGTTGGTCAATCGCTGGGGTGTGACACCAAGTGGCTCTCAGATCCAGCCCTTAGTAATCGGCGATGTCAGGCGCACCATGGCAGTGGCGGCGCGCCTGCAGGCCCGCGGCTTCGACATACGCGGCGTTCGTCCTCCGACCGTGCCCGAGGGCACGTCGCGGCTGCGCATCTCACTGACGCTCAATATTGGCGAAGCCGACATTTCCGCCATGGTCGAGGCGCTGGTCGAGGTGTTGGCCGAAACATCACCGGAGGCGATATGACCCAACGCATCGTCATCACCGGAACGGATACCGGAGTTGGCAAGACCGTGTTTGCGGCTGGGCTCGCCGGTTTGCTGGACGGCTTTTACTGGAAACCGGTGCAATCGGGCCTCGACGGCGAGACCGACAGCGAGGTTGTCGCGCGGCTTGCCGGCTTGCCCTCAGAGCGCGTGCTGCCGGAAGCCTACCGCTTGCGGAGCCCGCTGTCGCCGCATCGTTCGGCCGAGATCGACGGCGTGGCGATCAAGGCTGCCGATCTTGCTTTTCCCGTCCTACCGACGCCGCTCGTCATCGAAGGCTCCGGCGGCCTAATGGTGCCGCTCAACCGGCGCACAAGGTTAATCGACATCTTCGCTGAATGGCGGCTGCCCGTTATTCTGTGCGCCCGCACCACACTCGGCACCATCAACCACACCTTGCTATCGGTCGAGGCGCTCCGCGCCCGCTCCATCCCGTTGGCGGGCATCGCTTTCATCGGCGATGAGATGGCCGATACGCAACGGACCATCGTGGAATTCAGCGGTGCCCCGCAGCTCGGCAGGCTGCCGCACCTCGATGTGCTGACGGGGAAAACACTGAGGGACGCAATGGTTGCCGGCTTCGCCTTCGCCTCGATTACTGGAGGTGACTGATGTCGCAGTCTCATGTGTGGCATCCCTTCACCCAGCACGCACTCGAGCCTGCGATCCCAGAAATCGTCCTGACTGAGGGCGCCTATCTCCACAGGGCCGACGGCGCCCGCATCCTGGACGCCATCTCCTCCTGGTGGGTCGTCACACATGGCCACCGCCATCCCCGCATCATGAAGGCAATCGAGACAACCGCGTCGAGCCTCGACCAGATTATCTTTGCGGGCTTCACGCACGAGCCGGCAGAGCGCTTGGCCAAGGCGCTTGTCGGCCTCGCTCCCGCTGGACTCGACTGGGTGTTCTATTCCGACAGTGGCTCGACCTCAGTCGAAGTCGCGCTGAAGATGGCGCTCGGTTATTTCCGCAACATCGGCGCGCCGCGCTCGCGCATCGTCGTCATGGAGCACAGCTATCATGGTGACACGATTGGAACGATGAGCGTCGGTGCGCGTGGCGTGTTCAACGCCGCCTATGAACCCTTGCTGTTCGAGGTCGACATCATCCCCTTTCCGGCCGCGGGGCACGAGCAGGAGACGCTGGATCGTTTCGAGGCTGTGACCCGCGATCGACGAGCCGCAGCCTTGATCGTCGAGCCGCTGGTGCTGGGCGCCGGCGGCATGCTGATGTATCCAGCATCGGTTCTGGCCGAATTGAAGAAGATCACTGAGGCCTCCGGCTCGCTGCTGATCGCCGACGAGGTGATGACCGGCTGGGGACGCACCGGAACCATGTTCGCCTGCGAGCAGGCATCGATTTCTCCAGATATCCTGTGCACCTCCAAAGGCTTGACCGGCGGCACCATCCCGCTGGCCGTAACGCTTGTCACCGATGCCATCTTCCGGGCGCACTATTCCGAGGACCGGAAGAAGACGTTTTTCCATTCGAGCTCCTACACCGCCAATCCGATTGCCTGTGCGGCAGCACTCGCCAATGTCGAGATCTGGCGCGACGAGCCAGTGGCCGGGCGGATCACGGCCTTGAGCGTGATGCAGGCCGTCGGGCTGCAACGCTTTCGGGACAATCCATATTTTGCCGACTGTCGAGCCACGGGAACGATCGCGGCGCTCGACCTGCGAACCGGTTCAGCAGGTTATCTCGCCGAGATTGGTCCGAAGCTGCGCGCTTTCTTCCTCGAGCGCGGCCTACTTGTGCGCCCGCTCGGCAATGTCCTCTACCTTCTGCCACCCTATTGCATCGCAGGCGACGAGCTCGAACGACTATATGACGCCATCGAGGAGGCCGGGGAACGCTTCGGGTCAAGGCCATGAGCAAGTCGTCGCGCATTCTCGGACTTGGCCATCGCGTGCCTGGGCGCAAGGTGGCTAATGGCGAGATCGAGAGCAATCTCGGCCTCGAGCCGGGCTGGATCGAAAGGCGTACCGGAATCCGTTCGCGCTTCTGGGCAACGGACGAAGACACGCTGTCGGGTCTTGCCACCCGGGCTGGCGACATGGCGCTGGTGAACGCCGGTATTGCGCGCCACGACATCGGTCTGCTGTTGCTTGCCACCTCGACGCCCGACCATCTTCTGCCGCCAAGCGCGCCGCTGGTCGCACACAAGCTTGGCCTTGGCCGCGCAGGCGCGGTCGATCTGACCGGCGCCTGCGCCGGCTTCATCTATGCGCTCATGTTTGCGGACGGGTTCACCCGCCTGCATGGCAAACCAGCGCTGGTCATCGCCGCCAACATCCTCAGCCGCCGCATCAATCCAGCCGAGCGCGCGAGCTCAGTCTTGTTCGCCGATGCCGCCGGCGCCCTGGTGATCGGTCAGTGCGATGATGCTGATCGGGGCATTCTCGGTGCCTCGGTGGCTTCGGACGGCTCGCGCTACGGGCTGATCCAGATTCCCGCAGGAGGAAGCAACACGCCGTTCCATGGCGACCTCGACCTCGGGCAGACCCGGATGACGATGACCGACGGGCCCGAAGTGTTCGCAAAGGCCGTCGAGATGATGACCGATTGCTCGACAGCCGCGCTAGCCACTGCGGGAGTGCGGCCACACAATGTCGGCCGGTTTGTGCCGCATCAGGCCAATACTCGGATTTTCGGCGCGGTCGGAAGAAACCTCGGCATTGCGGACCAAGCAATTGTCAAGACGATTGCCGAATACGGCAACTCTTCGGCCGCGACGGTCCCGCTGTCGCTCTCGCTCGCCAACCAGATGAAGCCATTCCAGCCAGGAGAGAAAATCCTTCTGGCGGCGGCGGGTGCGGGTCTCAGCGGCGGCGCTCTCGTGGTTGGAATCTAGCCGGCCGGCTCACGCGCGCAGGATTGGTCATGAATGGCAATAGGAGCAACAGAACCAATGCCAAAAAATGGCCTTCTGAAGCTCGACATGACCAAGCTGACGCAGCACGACCCGTGCGAGCCTCTGGATGAGTTCAAATGCAACACCCGTTGCACCAATCGTACCATCTGAATAAAGCTCAATTACAAAGGGTGAGCCGCCCCATATATGTCGGATACCCGACATTGTTCACATAAAAGGCTCGATGCTTACACGCTCTTTGCTGGCTGCTCTTTGCTGTCTTCTCTTTTCTCTTTGCTCTTTGCTCTTCGGTCTTGACTAGCAGGAGCCTGCGGCTTATCTCATTGCCGCGTTAGCACTCGCTTCGGCTGAGTGCTAGGCATGCTCCGGCAACGGAGCACCGTTCAACATCCGCACCAAGGAAATCCAAAAATGGCAAAGTCGAATTTCCGGCCGCTGCATGACCGCGTGGTCGTACGCCGGGTCGAATCCGAATCCAAGACCGCCGGCGGGATCATCATCCCGGATACGGCGAAGGAAAAGCCGCAGGAAGGCGAGATCATCGCCGTCGGCTCCGGCGCTCGCGACGAAGCCGGCAAGCTGGTCCCGCTGGACGTCAAGGCCGGCGACCGCATCCTGTTCGGCAAGTGGTCGGGCACCGAAGTCAAGCTCAATGGCGAAGACCTTCTGATCATGAAGGAATCCGACATTATGGGCATCATCGGCTGATCATCGGCCTCACCGTCAACTGAATTTCGGGCTTGATCGCAAGCCCCTGCCAGGAGCTAAAAAATGGCTGCCAAAGACGTAAAATTCTCCCGCGACGCGCGCGAGCGCATGCTTCACGGCATCAACATCCTCGCCGACGCGGTGAAGGTCACGCTCGGCCCCAAGGGCCGCAATGTCGTCATCGACAAGTCGTTCGGCGCACCGCGCATCACCAAGGACGGCGTCACCGTCGCCAAGGAAATCGAACTTTCCGACAAGTTCGAAAACATGGGCGCGCAGATGATCCGCGAAGTTGCTTCGAAGACCAACGACATCGCCGGTGATGGCACCACGACCGCGACCGTCCTGGCGCAGTCGATCGTCCAGGAAGGTAACAAGGCCGTTGCCGCCGGCATGAACCCGATGGACCTGAAGCGCGGCATCGACCTGGCCGTGACCGAAGTGGTCGCGGCTCTCGGCAACGCTGCCAAGAAGATCAAGACCTCCGAGGAAGTTGCCCAGGTCGGCACGATCGCCGGCAATGGCGACGAGTCGGTCGGCAAGATGATCGCCGAAGCGATGCAGAAGGTCGGCAATGAAGGCGTCATCACGGTTGAAGAAGCCAAGACCGCCGAGACCGAGCTGGAAGTCGTCGAAGGCATGCAGTTCGACCGCGGCTATCTCTCGCCCTACTTCGTCACCAACGCCGACAAGATGGTTGCCGAGCTCGAGGACGTCTACATCCTCCTGCACGAGAAGAAGCTGTCCAACCTCCAGGCCATGCTGCCGGTTCTCGAAGCCGTCGTGCAGACCTCCAAGCCGCTGCTCATCATCTCGGAAGACGTCGAAGGCGAGGCTCTGGCCACGCTGGTCGTCAACAAGCTGCGCGGTGGCCTGAAGATCGCCGCCGTCAAGGCGCCGGGCTTCGGTGATCGCCGCAAGGCCATGCTGGAAGACATCGCCATCCTCACCGGTGGCCAGGTCATTTCGGAAGACCTCGGCATCAAGCTCGAGAATGTCGGCCTCAACATGCTCGGCCGCGCCAAGAAGGTGTCGATCTCCAAGGAGAACACCACCATTGTCGACGGCGCCGGCAAGAAGGACGAGATCCAGGGCCGCGTTGCCCAGATCAAGCAGCAGATCGAAGAGACCACGTCGGACTACGACAAGGAGAAGCTGCAGGAACGTCTGGCGAAGCTCGCGGGCGGCGTCGCGGTGATCCGTGTCGGCGGCGCGACGGAAGTCGAAGTCAAGGAAAAGAAGGACCGCGTCGACGACGCCCTCAACGCGACCCGCGCGGCCGTGGAAGAAGGCATCGTTGCAGGCGGCGGCGTCGCTCTCCTGCGCGCTTCGGCCAACATCAAGGTCACCGGCGTCAATGCCGACCAGGCTGCCGGAATCAACATCGTTCGCCGTGCACTGCAGGCTCCGGCCCGTCAGATCGCTTCGAACGCAGGTGCTGAAGCTTCGATCGTTGCCGGCAAGATCCTCGACAACAAGGGCGCGACCTACGGCTACAACGCCCAGACCGGCGAGTATGGCGACATGATCGCCATGGGCATCGTCGACCCGGTCAAGGTCGTTCGCACCGCTCTCCAGGACGCGGCCTCGGTCGCCGGCCTGCTCGTCACCACCGAAGCCATGATCGCGGAGGCTCCCAAGAAGGAGTCGGCCGGCGGCGGCATGCCTGGCGGCATGGGCGGCGGCGGCATGGGCGGCATGGGCGGCATGGGCGGTATGGATTTTTAATCCAGCCCCTATCAACTTACAGCGGACAGGGCGGCAGCAATGCCGCCCTTTCCTTGTGTGCCGAACATGATCGAAACCTTGGAGTGCGTCCCGAGGATCTCGTTCGAGCCTCACCGCATGGTCGAGAATTAGGATCTTGTCTGATCGAGCAATTCGCGGGCTCAACCTGGTCAAACCGGCGCCCCCTACGAACTGCCCGATCCTTGAGGATTCCGCTGCGCGACAATCACGATGATTCATTCAGTTGGTAGCTATAGGCGGTGAATCATGAGGGGCATTGAGGAGCGTGGCAAGGCGCCCATCTCGGCATTTAACTCCATCGAGCGTGATATCAGGGACAATTCTCTCATCGGAACCGGCGGCTGGCGTTGAAGGACCCGGTGAATCATCCTGATCTATACTGGAGCAGACGCGCTCTGAGCCTCAAGAGCGTTTCCTCCTCTGAGTATCCTTGATCTGCCGCTGGACATTCTCGTTGATATTGCTGAGCGGCTCAGCCCGATGGATCTGCTGAGGATTTCGCACACAAATCAAGAGCTGCGGTGTCGCCGCGATGATAGTCGCAACGCCTCAAGAAAGGCGGATTCAGGTTCAGGCCATCTGTGGCAGCCCTTGCACCGGGCTCCAGCAACGTCTCGTCGTCGTGGCCGAGGGGCCTCGTGACCCCGACGACTGCGCTTCGGCCTTGTGGGGCCTCGGAGCGGGCGTGGCAGCGCTTGCACCCGAGCTCCAGCGGCGTCTCATCCTCCTCGCCGAAGACCACTGCCCTGGAGGGCCTCGGAGCAGGCGTGGGTGGCGGACATAGCAGCCTGTCCCATACCTATGAATACGTTTGGCTGAAGCAGACCGATGGCTGCGCGTCGAAGCCGAAGCCGTCGAGTTCGCGGACAAACGGGAACTGCGCGATCTTGCTCGACATGAGCGTGTCGAGCTGGTCGCGGATCGCCGTCAACTTCAGCCGATCCAGGATTGCGATCAGCAGGTCATGATCTAGGGTCGTCATCACCAGCTCCCTCCGGCCACCGCTCCGTACTCGGCGAGTGGCCGCAGCAAGGTGGCCGGGGGTGATCTTGATCCGCTCGGCGCGCACCGGCCCTTCGAAGCCGGCAACGCCGACAAAAGGCTCTGTCGCAAACCTGGAAATGGGGTTGTGAACGGCCATTTCGGCCTGTCCGTCAGGCAGCGAGGAGATCGAAACAGCGATCGACAGACTTGTAGGCATACCTCGCCTGTCGCTTGCCCATCATGTGGATCATCTCGATGCCGGAGAGGATAACCACGTCGTTCGCATGCGACTTGAAGCCGAGCATGGATCGAATGCGGCTTGATACGCCGGTGATCCTGTTCGATCCGATTGTTGAGATGCCGGCTATTGCGGAGCGGATCGGCTTCAGCGGTCGCCGCGATCGCTGCCGCAGCCGGCTTTCAGCGTCGCAGGAAAGGATTGCTTCGTAATTGGTCTGGCTGCCGTCGATGACGATGCGCTCCGGCCGGCCATGGCGCGTCAGCGCCTTGCGGAGGAAGCGTTGGGCCGCCACCTGGTTACGGTTTTCGCTAAAGAAGAACTCGACCGTATCGCGGAGGATGTCGATAGCGCGGTAGAGATACCGCCGCGGACCTTGATGTACGTCACGTTTGCTGCCGACCACACGCTTGCGCCGGTTGAAGCGCTCCAGCAGCTGCGGCGAGAAGCGGGCGACCCAGCGATGCACAGTGGAGTGGTCGACCTCCAACGCGTTCGGCCATCATCTCTTCCAGATCGCGCAGGCTCAGAGTGTAGGCCAGGTACCAGCGCACGCACAGCAGGATCACCGACTGGTCGAAATGGCGGCCCTTGAACATCACGTGCTCCTCCACAGCTGAGGCGTTTTTCTTGCCATGCTCGCTTACAAAAAGGTTTGCGACAGAGCCGTTCGAACCGCATGCCGACACCATCGTCAAGGGCGGCCGCGGTGTCCATTATGGCCACAAGCTCAACCTGACGACGGCAGGCAGTCTGTTCTTTCAATTTAGACCAACTATGCGGATGCCGCCTCAGTCAATTCAAGAATGTAACCAATGCCGCGCATGGTCGTGATACGTGGCGTTGCACCTGACCTACTCAGGTGTCCACGTAAGCGATAGATTCCGACTTCAAGCGCGTTGGCAGATACCTCGTCGTTGAACGAATAGAGGTGATCTTCCAACTGCGCACGAGGCACGATGCGGCCTGCACGGATAAGCAGATGCTCTAAAATACATAGTTCGCGGCGTGCGATCTTCAGAGGATGACCCGAGACGGAAACCTGTCGGCCGATCGGATCGAAATTGAGATTGCCAAATACAACGATGGGGTCGGTCACCTGTGTCGACCGGCGCAGAATGGCTCTCATTCTGGCGATGAGCTCATCGAAAGAGACGGGCTTGAGCAGAAAGTCGTCCGCGCCACCGTTGAAAATTGCAATCCGCTTCTCGAGATCGTTGATGCTACTCATAATGAGGGTTGGAACTGAATGCCCGTTGCTCCTTAGCTGTCTCAGCCAGCCCAAGCCATCGCCATCTGGCAGAGCCAACTCCAGCAGGAGAATTTCATAGGTTGCGCAACAAAATGCCCTCGACGCCTGTTCCAGGTTGCCAACTACATCAACGGCAAAACCGCTATCCCCGAGCGCAACTCGCACAGCGCGCGTAAGATCCACATGATGATCAATGAGCAGCGTTCGCATTTCACGCCCTATCAAGGTCGGACAGGTCACCGTCCGCTGTAAGACCGGGGCGACAGCGGAAGTCGCGCAACTCTTCGTAGTGTTCGTAACGCTCTTTCCGATGGGTGATCGCGGGAGCATGCAAGCCGCACGCCTGCAATAGTCGGGGATGGAACACGTGAAGACCTGTTGACGGGCTGAAACCGTCGGTCGGCCAGCCCACAATGCCACCGACTCTGCCTGCGATTTCTCTGCGCATCGATCCTCCTATGGGTTGCGTCGCAAACTCCAGCTGAGGTCGCAAGGGCAGGTTGCGGCTTTGTTCATTGAGAGGACCCCCTGGAGGCAATACCAGGAGGATTCCCTATATGGCACTTCCCGATTTACCACCGGTCATTCCGAACCACGTTCGGCGGCTTTGAAGACATTCATTGAGCGCGGCTAGGTAAATCAAGGGTACGACCTGCCGGGTGTCGGTGCCGCTTTTGAAGCAGGCATCGGCACCAGCTCGGTGAGCGTCGCCCGCGCAATGCAGCGGACGCGCTCGATACACCCAGTCGAATCGTGCCGCGACTTGCCGCGCCGACAGGGCGCCCGAAGACTTCAGACTTGTGACCGAAGGTCTACGCCCAGTCCTCCTCCCATTATCCACCTCCCTCAAATCAAAGTGGACGTTCAATCTGAACAAATTACGCCATCGTATCACAAACGACTTACCGTTCCCCGACGTGCTCTAGCCTTAGTGCTTGTTAAGAAGGTCGGCTACTGTCTCTCCGCGTCGCCGGGCATCGGCGGCGAGCCACACCTCCCCCACCTCATACACGTCGCCGTGGGTACTGAACGGCACAATGACGTCAATGGCAGCCGACAGCAGGTCAAGAAGCGTGTGGTCTTCCACAGCAGCTCCTTGCGGGCTGCTCTTGACGAGTGAAAAGAGCTTTTTAAAGCCTTGGACCGGATCCGCCCCATGAATCGTTGATATTGATCCCGCATGGCCGGAGACGACTTCGCTAAGGTAGGCCCAAGCAGCATCATCGCGCATCTCGCCAAGCAATATTCGATCAGGGCGCATGCGCAAGCTGGCTTGCAACAGTTGCTCGGCTGTCACCGCACCTACGCTTGCTCGGTCCTTCGGATAGAGTAATCGGACATGGTTCTCGTGCGGGATTGCAAGTTCGAGCGTGTCCTCGATACTTATCAGCCTCTCTTGCGGGGGTATAGCGTTGATCAAAGTCTTGCTCATTGTCGTTTTGCCGCTTCCAGTAGGTCCGCAAAGCAGCATCGTGAGCCGCCCGCAAACGCATGCTCGCAAAAATTGCTCCAAGTCACCATGGTCGTAGTGCTGAAGAATCGTTTCGTCCTGCCGCTCTTGGCGCTCCTTTCGTGACCGCCATTGATTCCAACGCGAGTATTCGTAGCGAGAAGAAACTTCCTTGAGTTCGGTCACACGACTTGAGGGACGCCGTATCGTCAGGCTTATTGTTCCTGAGGGAACAGCGGGCGGCAAACAGATCTGCAGCCGCTCTCCGTTCGGCAGCTCAGTCGCACAGAGGGGGCTTTGCGGTCCGACATCTTGCTTGCGCAGCGCTCCAGCGAGGATCGCGATGTCCTCCAGATCGTCATAAGATAGCGGTAGCGGATGTTTCGTGAAAACGCCGGCCTGTCGGACAAAGGCTTCCCCAGGCCGGTTGATAGCGACCTCTTCGGTCCTTGGCTCCTCAAGCCATTTCAAGACAGGGTTGAGAAGCAAACGCAATTGAGGGTCAGCCTCCGGTCGCATTGTTGTCTCTCCGGCGTTGGCGATGTTGGGGGGCTGGCGCCACGGCGATCGGTCTAAGATCGTATACATCTGAGAAATCGAGGTCCCGAGCCACAAAGATCGATACAGCATCTCCCTGGTTTTTCTTCAGAGTTGGCGGAACGTTGATCGTTGCTCTAAGGGTCGTGTCAACGGCTTGTCCGGCGTTGCTCTGGAAGCTGTTGATGCCGCTTCCTCCACCTGAGCTGCCAGCGTATTGACCGGCGGCCTGAAACGCGCCTTGAATGACGCTCATGAGCATTGCTCCACCAAAGCGCTGCCAGAAGTGATTATCCACCGTGCCAGGCATTCCGGAGCGGCCGAGCTCGTCAGCGCCCGGCGACGCTAGCGAAACGAGGGCATGGTCAGGCGTTTCGATGCGCGTCCACAGCACGAAGACACGCGCATCCCCCTGTTGGAGACCACGCTGGATCTCGCCAATCACGGTCGTCCCGCGATCCAAAAGCACCACGTTGTTGGTGGCGCCGCGGACGTCTTTAGGTAAGACGCACTTCACATAACCCGGTAAATTTGTGTCGACTGCCGTTTGCAAAATGCAGGGTATTATCGTTCCTTGGGTAATCACGAGATCAGGGTGCGGCAAAAGTGTGGCCCGGCTTGGCTCCTGCATATCTGGCTTCAATCGCCTCGTCAGATCGCCAGCCTCTGAAATCTCATGCGAGGTCGCGGGAGCATCCCTATGGTTGTCTTCGCTCCGCTGACCGTCGTTGGGCATTTGACCGCTGCCACTGTAGGCGAAAATTGGTGTTTCCTCCGGCGGTGGATCAGCTGGCGCCGGAGGCGGCATGGATGGCGCAGGATCTCCTGCCTGCGCCGCCTGTACGGGTGCTGGAGCTTCGGGAGCAATCTCAATCGGCACGGGGCGGAATGGCTCGGCGTCGGCGACAATTGCAGGTTTTGGCTGAGTTGGCTCGTCTTGTGTGCTGGGACGACCGCCGAGCCAGATGAGCGATAGAGATGAGATGAGAACAAGTGCAGCGATGGCCAACTTCTGCAATCCCGAAACATGCCGGCGGGCCGGCTCCGAGACCATCGATCCTGAGGCATGGACATCATGTCCCGACTGTGGGCCGGTTTCATTCATCGGCCGGGCCTTTCAAAACGCGCCACACGTCGGGTGTCACTGTACCGGTCCCTGGCGCTCGTCCCACAGGGTCATAAGCCCTGTTGAAAATGGACAAGACCGTATTGCCATCTCTCAGACGCCATTCCCGGGCGACTGCGGATACTTCAACATAGTCTCCTTTGACCGTGTAATTGGCAGCGGCTTCCTTGCCGTCGGGATTGATAATGTAGAGGGAGGGTATGCGGGAATTGCTTGCGAAGCCAAATACGGTGGTAAAGCCATTATCGAAAACTTCCAGCGGCGCCAGCGATCGATCGCCCTTTGCGACGTAGTGAAAATTGCTTTCGTCCGGACTGGTAGTTGCGGCGGGCCGATTCAACAAATCCTGAACTCTCTCGTCGCGCAGCACTTTCGCCCGGGCCTGACCAAGAATCGAGCGCCTTTCTGCGTCCTTTCTCTGAGCAGCAGCGTCATCAGCAGGATAGGTGAACTGCACACTGTAGTATAGGTCAGGTTGCTTCTCATCGAGTTTTGGCATCGCTCTCGTTGAAATACTGAAGACGTATCTCCGTGTACCGGACTCACTCTCGGCCAGCACAATGACGGGCTGCGGCGGGAGCATCCGGCTAGCCTTAAAAAAGAGATAGTTGGCGCGCGGGAGCGCAGCCAGGTCTTTGCTATTGGAAACGGCCACGGCTGCGACTGTCTCGTTGGCCGCGAATGTGACAACCAGCGTTGCCCCCACTGCGGTAGACAGGCGCACCACTTCGTCAGGACGGTAAGCCAGGTAGCGCATGCGCGCATCATGCTTGCCGGCAAGTGGTGTGTCTTCCGCGGACGCTTCCATCGTTAAGAAGAGTGAACAGACCAGCGCGAGAAACGCTCTTTTTGTCATGGCTGCACATAGCCCAGGTTCGATACGCTATCTTCCGAGCTTTGATAGGAAGCGACGAGTAGACCTCCCGGATTGGTGAGCCTCGATTGCCCAGGCAGACCCGTCAAGCGCTCGTAGCGGATGGTAGCTGTCCAGGTGGTCACTATCGGCATCTGCCCATCGACAACAAGCGTACGTTTGTAACGGATCTGTTGAACGTCCGGACTGATGTCGTTTGAAGAAATATGCCCGACCTCGAGCTTGCCGCGTTTGCCGACCGTGACTTGCGGCGAGGTGGGATTCGGATAGTTGAAGAAATCTTGATATTGCTGTCGCACAGCCGGCGCGCTGAAACTGGATACGAGGTCATAGGCGTATTGGGCTGTATCTGCTGTGTACCCCTCGCGCAGGCGAACATATTCCCACAGCGAAGCATTTATGACGGCTCGGTCTTGGGTTGCCGGCAGTCGAGAGACTGACACTTCGCTGTCGACGGTCCCATCCGGCCGGACCCAGAGGAACACAGGTACGAGCTTGGCCAACGGGACCATGGCAGCAATGGTAAATGCCTGTGCAACATTTCCTAGGACCGCCGCTGCGGCAAAGGCTATCAGGGCCTTTGACAGGCGCCGCGCAGACTTCGCTCGTGAAGTTTGAAACGCTTCCACCTTCTTATAGTGGGCGGCTAGCGTTTCTCTCTCCACCAGAAGGGCATGTTCAGGAACTTTCACTTTGGCTCTTCCGCGCATTCGACCCGAAGATCCTCAGGGGTGGTTTCCCATTGTCCCACGTTCAGTTGGAATGGGGCACCCGCGCATGTCGCAAGCCCATGGCTCGTCTTGCAGGCGGCCAAAGCGAGGATTGACAGAAGTAGGCAATATTTCATGTTTTTGGCACCGAGCTTGTCGATTGATTAAGCACCCGCCGTTTTGGCAAAGTGGCGATTGAGGCTGTTAAGAGGTCGGTTCGCACCTCCCCAAGAGCCGCCGGCGATGCTGCTGGCGATCGTCGGAAGCGCGACGATCAGAGCGTCACCAGCTAGGAAAAGCATGTCGAGCTCGTAAAGCCCGATGATCTTGGCTGCTGTCGTGCCCGAGAATTTGATCATCAAAAGCATGGCTGCCAGCGAGACTGCTTCGGCAGCGATTACTATCGTTGCAACGATGTTGAGGAGGAGAAGCAGCAGCCCGTACGAGAGCAGTTGGCCGATCCATCTGGTGGCTATGTCTCGAGTGTGATCAAAAAGGTAGCCTACAAGGACCAGGGGGCCGATCGTCAAGAGCACCTTCGTCAGAATTCCAACGGCATCGTAGATCTCGAACGCTGTCCACAGCGCGCCGTAGAAAATCCATTGCGCTCCCTCGAAAGCAAGTATGTCCTGGCCGTTCATAGGCCCAATTTCGGAAGCAATCAGCTGAAAGACATACTGGCTTGAAGCAAACATGAGATCGAGCTTCTGGGGGATTCCGATGAAGGGCAAGTCGCTGCCACTGATGTCGTGAGCCAACCTCGGAATCGTGTCGTCGAAGAGCGCTTCAATGTACTGCTGATAGTTGGCCTGCCCTAAGATAAGGGCGACGACAATCGACACCATGATTACGCGCGAGATACCCCCGCGCGCATCGACTTGACCACGCATGACCAGACAGCCTTGGATTATTATCCAGAGCGTGACACACGCAACCAGAGGCGCACTGACCGCCGCTTGGACGTTTTCAAGCACTTTGTGCAGCCCGGACGTGAAGGCCCCATGAAAGATCGTGTGTATAGTCGTGAATGGCGCGGGAATTTTGAAATTCATGGCGTGAGCCTGATGTGTCCCTGATCAGCGCAGCTGAGCCTGATGAACTCTGTGTGGTTTACGGGAGGATGCTAAACATATTAGCGGTGTCCTGATGTTCGCGACGCTGCGTGGCGGCCTCCTCCACGGCGTGAAGGCTCCCTTGTGCAGTGGCCATTGTCAGCAGACTCGTGGCCTGGACATTTTGGATCATCGCATCGTGAATCTGCTTGAGGACCAGACCGTTGGTCACGGTGGCCTGCATAATATTTCCCGAGCGGGAAAGCTGACCAAGCGTGCCGGCGTTATCCTTAAGGCGCTTGTCCATCATGCCCAAAGTGTCGGCTGCAATAGCTGCGGCATTGGCGGCCCCGGCGATTTGTCCCTGTAACAGTTTCGCTTCTGAATCGGTGCCGTTGACTATCCGATTTGGGTCCTTCGCAATGTTACGGGCCATAATCGAAGCTGGCGCCCGAGCATCAAACATCTGCTCCTCCAGCTTATTGCTCGACGGGTAATGATTTCCTTGGTTAAGTGAGCTTAGCAGTCCCGTGACAGCGAATGACGACGTTAGAATTGTCACCATTTCAATCGTGGTAGCGAGCGTCTCGATTGACCTCTCAAGGATCGCCGCATTGGAAAGCGCTGTTAAGGTCGCTTGTGTTTCTGTTACAGGGTCGCTGACGATAAATTGCGAACGGGCCTGTCCGTGAAGCAGAAGGGAAGCAGCAAGGGTCGTTACTGCAAGTTTGGCAAATTTCATGAATATTCCTCCGTCAGTCTTGAACTTCGTGGTACCGGGCCATGAACTTGTCGAGCCACCCACTTGGGGCGTCTCCGTGCTGGTTACGAAGCTGGTCGGCAAAGCGCACTGTGTTGGCCCGCCCCGAGAGTACGGCTACGTACTCGCGCATCTGCCCAAGATCGAATTCGCAAACAATACTCCCGCTATCGCGCTTGAGCAAAAACTTGCGGCTGCCGATTGCCATTCCCTGGCGGATTGCCTCGAACTCCTGCGCAGTGCACTTCAAGCCATCGACATACGCAGAGCGGTCCGCCGTCGGTGATGGGTAGAAAATTTTCGTCATACATTGCGCAACGAGACTAGCTCCGAGAGGCGATTCCAGAACGTGTTCAGGCTGCTGCGTTGCGAGTATCAACATGCCGTTGTTTTTGCGGACCGTGAGCAAGAACTTGTCGATAACGGCCGAGAATTGGGGGTTGAGTAGATAGAATCGAAATTCGTCGCAGCTCATGACGAACCGACGACCATCGACGATAGCGCCCACTCGATGCAGAAGGTATGCGGCGGCCGGTGCACAGACCTCCTCATATTCCAGGAGCTGCGTCATGTCGAAGCCCGTAATGGAGGCATCCAGCCTTACTTCGTCCACGTCGCCGTCAAAGGCCCATCCAAGCGCCCCCCCTCTACACCACCGCTGCAGCCGTGCTCCTGCGCCCTCGGAGGGGCTGTGCAATAGGAACTCGCGCAGGCCCGCAAGTGAGCGCATAGGGGGTTCGAACGAAAGCTGACGAACAATGCCGCGTTCCAGCCGACGGCTTTCCTCCGGCGAGATCGGACCACGGCCGTCACTCTCGATCAGGGCCATCAACCACTCGCGCAGAAAGTCCCGGGAGGCGGAGGTGTTGTCCAGTCCACGCAGAGGGGCCAAGCCGCTCGGAGCGCCTCTGCGCAACGCAAGATATGTCCCTCCCGTGGCTCGCACCAGCAGTTCACCACCCCGATCCTTGTCGAAGAAGACGATCGCACCATTGCGATCGACCAAGCTTTGCTCAAGCATCGCGAGGACAAAGGTCATCAGCGTCGTCTTGCCTTTGCCAACGGGCCCGAATATTGCCGTCATGCCGACGTCATTCTCATGGGGGATGTAGTCGAAAGAAGTTCCACCGTTTGTGCGAAAGCGCGCAACAGCATTGCCCCAGTGGCCGGAACTGGAACCGCTTGGGAAGTTCTCAAATGAGACGAGCCCGGCAAAATTGTGTGAGGTGATCGCCCCCGGGCGCGTGCGCCACCTGTTGTTCCCCGGAAGTTGGGACCAATATGCGGCCTCCATGCCGATGCCCTCTTGGACGATAACGGCGCCCGCGTCGGCCAGCCGTGCGCGGGCACTTGCTGCGCGATCTGCAAGGCTATTGAGGCTGTCGGCATAGACGCACAGGCTCAGATGATGCGAACCCATCACGAATTCGTTGCTTGCCAGTGCGTCCTCTGCCTCGGCAAGTTCATTGATCTGGGTGAGAGCCTTGTCGCCGGCACTCGTCATCTGGCTGGACTTAAGGCTTAGTTTGGCATGAGCTTGTGGGCGAGTGAGGAAGGAAAAGCTCTGGCTCAGGACAAGCGGGAAGTTGGCGGACAGCAAGGAATTTAGCATGCCCGGCCGCGTCGTCGCCGGATATTCACGGAACGAAAACAATGATCCGACGGAGCTATCCCCGGGCCTTCGAATCTCAAGCGCCCGCTTCCCGCAGATGACCTGGTCAGTGTAGATCGAGGCGCCAAGTGAGCCGGTAACCATCGGAACCGGAAGAAACCGGCAAGTCATCATGAGCCGAAGCGCCTCGCCGATTTCCGTGAAGAGCACGTTGCCTTTCTCACGAATGCCCAACCGGCGCAGACCGTAACCGCCGAGTGCGCCAGCAGTGATGTGCCAGAGGTCTTCCAGGCTCCGCATTTGGGTGGCTAGATCGTGCTCATTCCGTCTGCGGGACTTGGCAATCCGCAAGCCGATCTTGCCGATTGCGGTGCGGGGGGACACGATCAAAGTGAGGAAGTGATCGTTGCGAAAGAGCTTTCCCGACAGCACACGACGCTCGTAGGCCTCGCTCAGACTGCCAGCGAATGCACTTTGAAACTGGCGCGGCGCCGGCGCCGGCACATCGTTGTGTCTCACAAGATGAGCGTATATCGAGACATTGTCATCGGCGATGTTGCGCAAGAGAGTGTTGAACGCGCGGCAGCGCGAGTTGCGCATCTCAGCGTCTTCCAAATCAAAGGGCACACCGTTCACATGTGCCATGGCCATGATCGATCCGTCTTCCAGAAGGACAACCTGATCGCTTACGTGACCAACATACGGAAGGTAGATCTCGCCAGACCTCTCGGTCCGGCCGCTGGCGCCGAACATTACACCATTCCTCTTCCGCGTTTCGGCACTCTGATCGGATTGGCGCTGACGCTTGCGCCTCCCCAGACCGGCCCGTCCACGCTTCTGCCGGCCGTCTGCAAATAGAGCAGCACGACGCTTGCCGCGTTATAGTCACGCTCAACAACCAGCCGTGCTCCGAACCAGAGTGGCACGAGAACGATTTCGTAGAGCGGGTTCTGAAGGATAATGATAACAAGCCCAGCCAACATCATGAGCAATCCGGCCAGCGTCAGCGGCACCCCCAGAAACAGTGCGGGGCGCGTCGCCGCCACATAGAGGGTGCTCACTTCCAACCGGTCGCTCATCAGCCGCCGCCTATGAGCGCCTTGCCCAGGAAGCTGGCCCCGAACATGATGACGATCCCTCCAACGACACCCGCAACCAGGCCAAGTGAAGCACGACCGAACATCCAAGAGATACCGATGGCTACGAGCCCGAGCACGGCCAGTGATTGTCCAAAGGGGCCAAGTATGAACGTGCAGATATTCTGGACCATCTTGGCAGGATCCGTCCCTCCGGTCACCTGAGCCGCGGCTGGCCCGCTGTAGAAGACCGTCCACGCCGCGCCTGCAGCAGCGGCCGGTACATATTCAGCCGCCATGCGCAGCATGGAAAAAGGCGAAGGAACACGCGTTTTAAGCGCACGAAGTATCTTGAGTGGCGTCATCATTGCATCTCCATGTTTCAATCGAATACGAGTTTGTTCGGGTTCGAGGGTTCCCGTGCTTTCGCAGCCTGGCTGCCTGTCGGATCGGAGGGATCGGCCCCGGAGCGGTCTGGCTGATACGAGCCCCAGATGTCCCAAGAATCTTGGTTGGGCTGCTTCTTTCTATTGGCCTGTTGGCTCTGCTGGAGCAGAGGCGGCACGGCTTTCCGACCGGGTGCCTCAAGGTGCGGCACATCTCGAGCAGTCGGCTCCAGCGTTCTCTCAAGGAGACTTGAGATGTCCTTTGCGGCCGACTCGACCTTGCGTACATAACCGTTGGCGAAGCCATGCGTGACGTCGCCCGTGTTATAGGCCGAGATGGCACGGCGAAGCGCCAGTTGCTGTGCCACAGCAGTGGTGCCGCCGGCATACCGGCTTTCAAGCAGGTGGGCGGCAGCCGAAAGCGAGGCGCAGGGCTCGAAAGCCCTTTCCGGCGTGAGATTGAGCATGGCAAAGTTCTTGCTGTTTATCTGCATCAATCCAACATCGACAGAATGTTGTGCTTCGAGGCGTTCCTTGATGCCCCGCGTGGCTTCCAGGTGGTCTATCCAGCGAAGCTGCTCACCTGTGGTGTTGTCATGAGCCACCAGCGTTTCAAAGCCACTTTCAATCTTGGCAATCGCGGCCAGGGTGGACGGCGCAACCCAGGGGGCGCATTTGCGCGACAGGCTGCGGAACTCACGCGGAGAAAGTGGCGCGGGCTCGGCTGGGAGTGACATGGATGTCATCAGGACGATGGCCAGCGGCCAAGCTGCAATAAACATTCCCTATCACCTACCTTTCCAAGCCGCCGGACGGGTTCTGGCCCTGTCCGGCACGCGCTTATCGGGGAGGTTTGTTACTGTGTGATGTTCAAGTTCAGCTTTTCGGTTTCAATTGAAGCAAAGACCGTGTTCGTATCAGCGTGGGTGAGCATCTTGCGCATGCGTGGGTGGCGCGGGCCCGATCAGCCAGCGACATCCGGAGCATCTTGGTACAATGACTCCTTTACAGGATTGCTCGTCCCGGCCGTCCGTTGCTCCTGGAGTGTGGGCCGCGACTTTGGCGTCATGGACGGTACTTCTGTCAGCGCCAAGCCAAGGACAAAATGGGGAGCTTGGCGGGCTTGTTCAGGCTCGGGATCACCGTGGGGAATCGACTAAGGCGATAAAGCGGCCCAACTTTGCCGGTATGCTGCCGGTCCTTAAAGAGCAGCCATGCGCGGCCCTGCATACTCAGATCATTGCTTGAGACGCGAGCTCGTCCGCGAAGCTGGCTCGAAGGCGCAAATCCGCGGCGGCGAGGGTCAACTGGGAAGACGTGGCGGCGCAGCCCATCCTGGTGCGAGCCTCGTTCAGCTGTTCGGCCGCCGCCGCCAAAGGGTGGATCATGCACAGTCCCATCGGCAGATAACCGCACGTCATTGACGCAGTCCGACGGCGCAATGGACAAGCATAGTGACACGCTCAAGATGGAGGAGTTGCAGTAACTGAGAAATGTTAGCCCGGACGTTCACCGCAACCGGCGACCTGCCGGTCGCCGAACAGCATTTGAGGCCGCCGGCCACCTTGGACGAAGCCGGCTTGGCAGGAGACACACTATTTTGCACAAGGCCGCTGCAGCGAATCACGGTCTTCTTCCGCCGACCGCCTCTCCGATCAAGCCAAACGCCGCGCTGCTCAACCATGTCCGAGCTGGATCCACGAGCCGGATGATATCGAGATGATCCAGGTCCGCAAACTCCAGGATGACCAGGATGCAAGGGCATAGCAGGAAACTTGGCATCCATGAGGTCGAACTTGAGTGATATTGGCAGGCCTGCACCAACGGGGGAGCTCGAAGCGAAAAAGCGAAGGACCACACGGCAGGGTCATGTCGGCGCTGGGACCTGTCTGGTGGCCACGGGCTGCCTTGGTGCGGTCAATTCGCTGGGGATGAAAAGAACAGGACGAGCACGGCCTCACATTGGCCGCACGCAACGGCGAGTGGTATCAAGGAGCAGCTGTTCTGGGTCGGTGCCCCAGGGTTGCTCGGCAACAGGTTTAGACAAGGGGATTCAAGATTGAAGGTGTGCCGTTGAAACATGTTCTTGTCATTGACGATGATGCCGCAATGCGGCGCCTCATCGCCGAGTATCTCACGATGCATGCCCTGAAGGTAACCGCAGTCCACGATAGCAAGCAGTTTGACTATGTTCTTTCACGTGAGCCAGTCGATCTCGTGGTTGTTGACCTTAACCTAGGCCGGGAGGATGGACTTGCGATCGTCCGCAATCTGGCGACAAAATCAGATGTTCCTATCATAGTGATCAGCGGCGACCGGCTTGATGAGGCGGAAAAAGTGGTTGCACTGGAGCTCGGCGCAACCGATTTCATTCCCAAGCC
>NZ_JAMYSN010000036.1:0-40460 GCF_040321955.1 Mesorhizobium sp. M0217
ACACTCCTTCCAAGGCACCTTGCTCTCCTTGCAAAGGGCCGAAAGTGTAACCCATGTCTCCGGAATGAACTGTCACCCATCTCTCGGGAAGGGCACATTTTATGCTACAAGGGTCTCGCCGTCAGGCGTGACCCTCACTCACAAGGAATTTGCGCCCTGATCTTGCTTTGTGAGAGCTTTTGTAATCTATTTTCAGTGGGGTACGGACGGAGCAGGTGAAAGCTTGCTGGCTCGCGAGGGTCACTGTTACTAAGTGAGGCTTCGGCCTTAGCAATCAGCTGCATTCGGGCAACCGAGTGCTTAGTTATCCTTTGAGAAATTGCGTCCGTACCTCTTGGAGCTCTGATGTCGGAAGTAAGCCCCAAGACCGAAAATATAGAGGACAAGATCTGGATCACATCTCGCGTGAGATGATCTCAGAAGCGCGGATGCTGCGCAACAACAACTGGTCGCTATTTTTGCTAGCATATTATTCGGTTTTCACCGTCGTTCTTGCGGTATTCCCAAAATATTTCGAGGCGTATTTTGTTTATTTTGATGGCATATCCGTAGCTGCTTCGGTGGCCGTTCTGGTGGCGTCCCTGGTGGTTGGTGGGTTTCGCTTCGAACGAACGGCGTCGCTGTTTCGTGATTGCTACCTTGCCTTGCAAAAACTTACGGACAGCGACGTTGATACAAATGCGAAGCGGCAGAGATATTCCGACATTCTACAAATGTGCCCGAATCACTCCAATGGGGACTACTACGACTTTATGGTTAGCCATACCTATCTGAACGGAAAAAGGGTCTGGAGCGCGGGTGAAGAAGTGAAATTTACACCCAACATGGTAAGATCGTACTATTTTCGTCAAATGGTTTTTTGTGTTCTAATGCTTTGCTTGGTTGCCGTACCTTTGGCCTTCGTTCTAGCCCCCCTAATTGCACCGATGGCAAAGGTTGCATGACGCCGCGCGAGCACTTTAAGAAGCAATTTACACCGACCAGCCTCAAGGCGATTTTTGAGGATCGCATTGTCCACACTGGTACTACTGGCAAGGACGGAGTTTCTCCAGCCGCGTTCGGGCAAATTATTGACAGTGAGATCAGTCGCATATTAGCGAAGGTTGGAAGTCGTTCGTACCGATTCACGACGTATAGACAAAAGCTCGTCCTGAAAGGCGCAGGAAAAGCTCCTCGCGAAATTTCTATTGCTACCGTTCGCGATCGAATTGTGCTTCGCGCGATCAATAATATCCTGATTGAATGCTTTTCAGATAAACGGCAAGCTGCTCCGCACCACTTCATACATGAAATATCTCAACTTATTGGACCTCTTGGTGACGAATTTTCGTTTGTTCAAGTAGACGTGCGGGACTTCTATCCAAGTATTTTACACGAAAAACTAATGGCCAGGCTTCGGTCGCGAATAAGGACCGTAGATCTCTTGGAATTGATCGAAGGGGCTATCCGCACGCCGACGGGATCGGCCAATTCCTCGCAGGTCACGTTAGCGGGTGTTCCGCAGGGCCTTAGCATCTCTAACATCCTGTCAGCGATCTATATGACCCGCTTCGATGACATGATGCACTCTCGCCACTCGTATTTTCGATACGTAGATGACATCATTGTCGTCTGTAAAACAGATCAGGCAAAGAAGACGTTTTCGTTTGTTGCTAAGCACTTGGAAAGGATTGGCCTCCTTTGCCATGAGCCGGCCAAGAATAGCAAGAGTAAGATCGTACCTTTAAGCGTCGGCGTCGATTATCTCGGGTACTATATCCGCCCCAAAGCAGTTTCTGTTCGGAATTCATCTTATCGGCGCATGATGGAAAATATCATGGCTGTTTTGACGGCTGCGAAACACACTACCAACAGCATAAAAATATTAAGGCGCCTTAATATAAAGATTACTGGATGCGTTTTTGAGGAAAAACGACTTGGGTGGATGTTTTTCTTTTCCATGACCACCGACCTCAGGCAGTTGCGAAGATTGGACGAATTTGTCTCCCAGGCATGGGCGAAAGCCGGAATGGAAAAATTCGGAAGACCCAAGACATTCGTCAAGTCATACCACGAAATACGATACCGGCTTAATAAGACGAAATATATACCGAAGTTTGATGAATATACACAAGAGCAGAAAGCGGCACTGATAGCTGATATGGAGGGGAGAGAGGTAGAGGAAGTTCTCAGGTGGTCAAAAGAGCGTATAGATCGGACATTTGCGAAGCGAGTAAAAAAGGAGGCTTCGAAATTGGAGAAGGACATTACTCCATTTAGCTAGGACTTGGTAAATTTGTGAATTTACTAACGGAAAAGGCCTCAGGCATACGGCCTTTTCAGGCCGGTGGTTACAAGGTTCGAATCCTGTCGAGGTCGGAACGCCGCTCGTGTTCAAGCGTTACGGCTGATGGCACCGAAAACCCCGACCATTGCGCGCATCTGGCGCGGCAGGACCTCGCCCGACAGGGCCGACGCCTATGAGCGCTACAATTACGAGGCTGGTATCAAGCCGCTGATCGAGAAAGCGCTTGGCGTGCAGACTTTTCGCGAGGACACGCCGACGCATTCGGAATTCATCACCATCTCCTATTGGGAGAGCGTCGAGGCGATGGCCGCCTTTACCGGCGGCGATCCGCAAAGCATCCACCATCTCGACCGCGACAAGGAGTTCCTGATCGAATTGCCGAAGGGTGTCCAGGTGCTGCGAATCCGTTCCAGCCACGGACTGGTTGGCGGCAGCTGATGTTTGCGGGCTTTGACGCCAGGACCGTTCAAATGGAGGAGACATCGATCTTCGTCAGGGCCGGTGGCTCAGGGCCGCCGCTGCTGCTCCTGCATGGCTTTCCCGAAACGCATGTTATGTGGCGGGACATCGCCGTGGCATTGGCGCCGCACTTCAGCGTGGTTGCCGCCGATCTGAGAGGCTACGGCCAAAGTGGTTGTCCGGCTTCCGGAGCCGATCATGCCGCCTATTCCAAACGAGCGATGGCGCGCGACATGGTGCAGGTTATGGACGTTCTCGGCTTCGACCGCTTCACGGTTGCCGGCCATGACCGTGGCGGTCGCGTCGCCTACCGGCTGGCGCTCGACCATCCCGAAACCGCGTCGAAGGTCGCCGTTCTCGACGTCATCCCCACGGCCTCCGCCTGGGATCGGGCCGATGCCAGGCTGGCGCTGGCCTTCTGGCCGTGGAGCCTGCTCGCCCAGCCGGAACCGCTGCCTGAGCGCCTGTTGTCCGCAGCACCCGACGCAGTTGTCGACAATGCGATCGCCGGCTGGGGCTCGGCTCCAGATGCTTTTCCCGCTGAGGTCAGGGCCGCCTATATCGAGGCGCTGCGTGATCCCGCCCATGCCCACGCCATCTGCGAGGAATATCGCGCCGCCGCAGGCATCGACCGCGAGCACGACGCGCAGGACCAGGCTGATGGCTGTCGCATCAGATGCCCGCTGCTTGCGCTCTGGAGCGGCGAGGGCGGGTTGGAAAACTGGTATGCGGAGGAAGGTGGCCCGTTGGCGATCTGGCGGCAATGGGCTGATAACGTCGGAGGCGGCTCGGTCAAGGGTGGGCATTTCTTCCCGGAAGAGCACCCCGAAGACACGGCTGCAAGGCTGTCGAGATTCTTCGCAAGCTGACGGCGGACCGATTGCTAAATCCGGCCCTGTGTAGTCCTGTGTCGGCTATCTCAGATGCCCGAGGGATTGCAGGATCAAAGTGCTCGAATGACCAAGCAGGGCGATACCGTACAACCGGACGATCCACACGGCGTTTGGCCCAGCCAGAAGCCTTGCAGCCCGCGCGCCAAGGGCTGCGTAAAACGTCAGCACAAACACATCGGCAAGCGCGGCGATAATGGCCAGGATGCCATACTGGATCGCGATCGGCTCATCCACGCGGACAAAATGCGGCAGGATCGCGGGGAAAAGCAGCCAGGCCGCCGGATTTGTGACCGCCACCAGGAAGCAGCGCCCAATGAGTGCCTTGGCTGAATGGCGTGTTTCGGGAAGGTTAGGGTTGAACGAAGGTCGGGATGCGGTGCGCAGGGTACCGATGGCGACGAAAAGCAGATAGCCGGCGCCGAACATCCTGAGAGCCGAGAGATAGAATTCCGAAGCCAGCAGAAGAGCGCCGAAGCCCAGCGCGACGATGCTGATAAGAACGAAATCAGACAGTACGACGCCGGCCATGCCGAGAAACGCGCGTCGAAAACCGTAGCGGGAGCCGTTGGTGATGGCGAGCACGACGTCCGGTCCCGGAACGGCCATTCCGAGAACCGACACAAAGGCAAATGTCACCAGCGGCAGGTTTCCCATGACGCCGCGTAATGCACCCGGCGCTCACCGTCCGTAACGCCCTTCACACAGCGGCTTGGCTATCGCCGATTGTTGTTGGCCACCTTGGCTCAGTGCCCGCCGCGCATCTTCACCACCACAGTCCTCACCGCCAGGACCAGCACGGTGATGATGATCAGGATCACCGAAAGGGCTGCGATCGCCGGGTCGATGTTGTCGCGCAGGCCCATCCACATCAGCCGCGGCAGCGTGATGGCGTTGACCGAGGTGATGAACAGGGTCACGCCGATCTCTTCCCAGGACAGCACGAAGGAGAGAAGTGCAGCGGTGACGATGCCGAACTTGATGTTGGGCATGATGATGCGCGTCGCGCGTTCCCACACGCCGGCGCCAAGGCCGCGCGCGGCAAGGTCGATGCGGCGGTCGAGCTGGCTGAGCGAGACCAGGATCAGCACCGTGGCGAAAGGCACCGTCATCACCGAATGCGCCATGGCGACGCCGAGCCATGTGTCATAGCCAAAGAACGAGCTCATGCCCGAGATCGACGTCAGCAGGAAGTAGAGCGTGATCGCCGAGACCACCGGCGGCACCACCATCGGCAACAGCACGAAGCCGACAAGGGTGGCCGTGAAGCGCGGCTGGAACATCCAGACGCCAAGGCTGAAGCACAGCGCCAGCACGGTGGAGATGACGCTGCTGACGATGCCGATGCGGATCGACAGCAGGATGGCGTGGAGCCAGCGCGGATCCTCGATCAGCGCGCGGTAGTGGCGCAGCGACAGTTCGCCCGTCGGCATAGCCAGCATGCGGCTTGGCGTCAGCGACACCGGGATGACCGCCAGCAGCGGCAGCAGCAGGAACAGTGCCACCAGCACGGCGAGGATCAGCGAGACGGGACCGGGGCGATAGGTCGGCATCAGATCAGTTGCTTCGGTCTGACATAGCGGAACAGCAGCGCCATGAGCGCGCCGACGAACAGCACCAGCACGACGCTGATCGCCGCGCCCAGTCCCCAATCGGGACTCTGGAAGATGCGCAGATAGATCAGCTCGGCGATCATCACGCTGCGGCCGCCGCCGAGGATCGCCGGCGTGACGAAGAAGCCGAGCGAGAAGACGAACACGATCATCGCCGAACCGATGATGCCGGAGCGCGTCATCGGCACGAACACGGTCCAGAAGGTGCGCATACGGCTGGAGCCGAGCCCGCGCGCCGCGAGCAGCACGCGCTCGTCGAGGCTGCGCATGGCGGAGGCCAGCGGGAACACCGCGAAGGGAATGAGGAAATGCGTCATGCCGACGATGACGCCGAACTCGTTGCGCACCAGCGCCAGCGGCTCGGAGATGAAGTCGATCGATTGCAGCCAGGTGTTGATCAGGCCGCGGTTGGATAAAAGCGCCACCCAGCCGAAGGCGCGGGTCAGCACCGAGATCCAGAAGGGGACGAGAATGCAGAATTCAGCGATTATGCGCTGTGCCGGGCTGCCGCGCACCCACACCATGGTGATGGCGTATGCCGCCGCCACGGAAACCACGGTGACGATCAGCGCGATGCGCAGCGTGCGGATGAACACAGACTGCACCAGGGCATCGGTGGCGAGCGCGCCATACTGGCCGAGCCCCGGTGTCGGCAAGGTGACGCTCCACTTGACGACGCCGAGGAACGGCCAGGCGTAGGCCAGCACAAGGAACAGGAGCAGCGGCGCCATCAGCACCGCCGCGCCCATCCTGTCGGAGAGGGTGCCTCTCATCGAAGCTCGTGCCCGGCCTGGTCAGGCCGAGATGATCTTGGTGTATTCGTCGAGTGCTGCCCCGTAATTCTTGGCGTACCAGTCCATGTCGAGCGCGATCTGCTTCTTCATGTTTTCGGGATCGACCGGGTTGATGCGCTTCTTGTCGGCGGGGATCAGCGCATCGGCGGCCGGATTGGCCGGACCCTGTCCGAGCTTGTCGAACATCACCAGCTGCTTTTGCGGATCCTGGGCGCTGGCGATGAACTTCATCGCTGCGTCCTTGCCGCCGGGGTTGCCCTTGAGCACGGCCAGCGCGCCGGGCGAAATCAGGCCCTGATCCCAGATGAACTTGATCTTGCCGCCCGAGTCCTGCTCGATCAGCGAGGCGCGGGTCGACCACACGATCGCCATCGAGGCTTCGCCGTTGAGCAGCACGCTCTGGCTCTCGGCGCCGCCGCCCCAGTAAGCCACGACGTTTTCCTTGAAAGCGGCGATCTTGTCATGCGCTCGCTTCAGGTCGAGCGGGTAGAGCGAGGCCGGCGCGATGCCGTCTGCAAGCAGCGCTGCTTCCCAACTCGACACGCCCCATTTGTAGAGCGAGCGCTTGCCCGGAAACTTCTTCACGTCGAAGAAGTCGGCCATGCCGGTCGGCGCGTCCTTGCCGTATTTCTCGGAATCATAGGCGATGACATAGGAGAAGAAATAGGTCGACGCCGCGTATTCCCAGCCGAACCCCTCGCGCATCTTCTTCTTGTCGACGATGGCGTAGTCGATCGGCTCGAGCGCACCCTGCGCGCCGAGCGTGATGGCCGAGAACGGGTCGACGTCGACAAGGTCCCAGGTCGGCGCGCCGCTCTTGAACTGTGCGGCAATCGCGCCTTCGGTCGGGCCCGAACCGTCCATCTTGACGGTGATGCCGGTTTCCTTGGTGAAGGCCTGGCCGTAGGCGGCGTCATAAGCGGTAAGGGCATCGCCACCCCAGTTGACCAGCACCAGCTCCTTGGCCTGCGCAAAGGCACCGGTCGAGCGCAGCAGCATCGGTGTGCCGGCCAGCACGAGGGCTGCAAGCTGGGTGAATTGCCGGCGCGAAATCTCGCCGCGCACAGCCCGGGCGGTCAGCCCGTCCATGGCTTGTTTTTTGCTTTGGTTTGTCATTTTAGTTCCCCTTTTTCGTTTTGGTTCCGGTGGTTATGGCGCGCTCCAGATTCTTTGCTGGAAGACTTCGCCTTTCTCGTCGTCATCCTCCGTCCGGAAGGAGGAAACCCTTTTCCGCCGGCCATGTCAGCCAGACGGAATTGCCTTTGCTGAGTGCAGCCGCCGCGACCTCGTTCGGCACCGAGACGGTCACCTTGGCGCCCTGGCGTGTCGTCAGATCGAGTTTGGTCGCCGCACCCAGATAGGTCGAGCCGATGGCGGTGGCGGCAATGCCGTTCTCGCCGGCGGCGGCTTCGCGCGTGATCGACATATGTTCGGGCCGGATCGCCAATATGGCATCGCCACGGACTTTCTCGGCCTTGCAGAGCATGTTGACCGCGCGGTCCTCGCAGAGGCCCGTCGAGCCATTGTCGGCGGGCTTGACCCCCTTCAACGGCAGCATGTTGATCTCGCCCAGGAACTCAGCGACGAAACGATTGGCCGGCCGGTCATACACCTCGTCCGGTGCACCGACCTGCAGCAATTTGCCATGGTTGAAGATGGCGACGCGCGACGACAGCGCCAGCGCCTCGCTCTGGTCGTGGGTAACGAAGACGAAGGTGGTGCCGGTCTCCTGATGCAGCCGCTTCATCTCGGCCTGCATCTGGCCGCGCAGGCTCTTGTCGAGCGCTGAGAACGGCTCGTCGAGGAGCAGCACGCCGGGTTCGAACACCAAAGCGCGGGCCAACGCCACGCGCTGCTGCTGGCCGCCGGAAAGCTGCGCCGGCAGTTTCGTCTCATGGCCCTTGAGGCCGACGCGCTCGATCATCTCGGCAACGCGGCGCTTGATCTCGGAAGCCGATTTCTTGCGCACCTTGAGCGGGAAGGCGATGTTGGCCTCGACCGACATATGCGGAAACAGCGCATAGCCTTGGAACACCATGCCGGCGGCGCGCTGCTCTGCCGGCCGATCGGTGATGTCGAAACCGTCGCTGAAAAGCTTGCCGGCGGTCGGTTGCACGAAGCCTGCCAGGATCATCAGGAAGGTGGTCTTGCCGGAACCCGAGGGGCCGAGCAGCGTCAAAAACTCGCCGCGGCCGATATTGAGCGTCAGGTCGTCCAGCGCCCGGAACGAGCCGAAGCTCTTGCCGATCCCGATTGCCTTGATCTCTGCGGCCCGGCCGGGTTGCTGCATCCTGCCTCTTCCTTGATCGTGGCTTGAGCGTAGGGCAGTGCGCCGGCTCACCGCAACCGAATAGTTTTCGCCTGATCGGCAAATTTGATTCACGGATGGGAGGCTAGTACGGGCTGATCCGGTTCTCCGACAGCTTCGACCTCAACCACCCATTGAATGCTTCCAGCACCGGGTGGCTGGCCTTGGCATGTTCCGACACCAGGAAATACGAGCGCGGCGAGGGGATCGCGATGTCGAAGGGGCGCACCAGACGGCCTTCGCTGAGCGCGCGGCGGCTGGTCAGTTCGTCGCCCATTGCGATGCCTTGTCCGGCGATCGCCGCGGAGAAGACGAGGTTCATGTCCGAGAAGAAGATACCGCTTTCGGTGTCGGGGTTTTCCACCTTGGACAGCGCCAGCCAGCGCGCCCAGTCCTCGGTGTCGCCGAGATGCAGGAGATTGGCGCGCAGCACGTCGGCCGGTTTTGAAAAGCCACCGACCTTGTTGAGCAGTGTCGGGCTGCAAAGTGGCGTGAACGAGATTTCGCACAGCAACTCCACCGAGCGGTTCGGCCAGTTGCCGACGCCGAAGGCAATGAAGGCATCGGCGTCCGGATTGCTGACATCGTCCAGCCGCCGCGGCGTCAGGATCGACAGCGCCACGTCCGGATACATCTGCCGGAACTCGCCGATGTGCGTGCACAGGAACAGAGAGGCGAAGCCCGGCGTGCAGGAAACGGCGAACGAACCGCCGACGCCCGTGCCGGCCTGGCGCGTCACCGCATCGCCGAGCACCGTCAGCGCCTTTCTCACATCGGCGGCATAGCGCTGGCCGCGCGGTGTCAGCGCCACGCCCTTGCCGATGCGCTCCAGCAGGTCGAAGCCGAGGTCGCGTTCGAGCAGCCGCAACTGATGGCTGACGGCGCTGCGGGTCAAATGCAGTTCATCGGCTGCGCGCCAGACACTGCCGTGACGGGCAAAACTGTCGAGGGCGCGCAGCGCCTGTGTGGAAGGTATTCGCAAGAGGCCTCAGGTGAACCGAATTTGCATGAACCGGAAAAACATATCACTTTTTGCAATGCCGCTTCACTGCTTTCTTGGGCCGCATGGAGAAACCGGTGACGACCTCGGCGCAAGCCACCGCGCTTGCCTGTCTCGATAGCATCCAGCCGTCGCTGTCGGCGTGGACGCGCACCATTTTCGATTTCGGCGAAACAGCCTGGCGCGAATACCAGTCGGCGGCCTGGTATGTCGCGCGGCTGAAGCATGAGGGCTTTTCGGTCGAGGAAGGGTCGGCCGGCATGCCGACCGCCTTTTGCGCCCACTGGACGAATGGCCCGGGGCCGACCATCGGCATGTACGGCGAATACGACGCCGTGCCTGGCAACTGCCAGGACGCGGCAACGGTGAAGCGATCGCGGCCGGGCCTCGGCAGCGAGGCCGGCGGCCACACCGATCCGCATTCCGGGCTTGGCATTGCCGGCCTCGGCGGACTTCTCGCCACCAAGGCGGCAATGCAACGCCACGGCATCGAGGGGACGTTGCGCTTCACCGGCGAGCCGGCCGAGAAGGTCAGGGGCTCGAAGCCGATCCATGCGGCCAAGGGCTACTATGACGGCCTTGCCGGCATGATCTCCTTCCACCCCTTCTATATGCTGCCGCTCTGCAACACGGCGCGCTGGGACACGCATTGCGGCGCCGCCTATGCGATGATCTACCGTTTTGTCTGCGACGAACCCGAAAACTGGGTTCGCGCAAGCGATGGCGCGCCGATCCCGCAGGCGCATTCGGCGGTGCGGGCGCCCGGCGCCAACGACGCACTGATGACGATGTACATGGCCTCCAAGGCGCTGCGCGATTCCATGCTACCCCACCAGGGCGGCTGGTCGATCAGCGAGGCGATCCTCACCGCCGGGCAGGCGACCGCCGACAATCTGCCGGCGGGGCTGGCCGAGATCCAGTACATGATCCGCGTGCCGACCATTGCCATGGCAGAGCAAGTCACCGCGGTGCTCGACCGTAATGCGGCCGCGGCCGCGGCGATCAGCGGTTGTCGCTATGAGCGCCATTGGGTGACGAAGTCGCGGCCGGGCCTCGCCAATCACGTCATGGCGGGGATTGCCTATGAGGCGCTGTCCACCGTTGGCGCGCCGAGCTGGGACGAGGCGGCGAAAGCGATCGGTCGCGAGGTCCAGGTCAATGCCGGCGGCACCGCGACCGAAAACCCTTTCATCGACGAGATGGAGCGGCTGATTTCGCCGCAAGAGGCCGAGGCAATCCTGCGCCGCGATTTGCCTCCGTCGCAGATTAACTCGACCTCCGACGACTACACCGACATGTCGTGGCACACGCCGACCGCACGCTTCTATGTCGCCCGCCCGGCGCTGCGCTCCGCGAATGGCCATGCCTATCCATCCTGGGCGATGAACGCGCTGGGCGGTATCTCGGCCACCATCGACCCGATGGTCATCTGCGCCGCCAAGACGGTTGCGCTTGCAGCCCTCCGCCTGCTCGAGGACAAGGCCGCGCGCGATGCGGCCATGGACGAATTCGTCACCCGCACCTGCGGCGGCATTGGTGGCTCCAACTGGATCGCGCCGCTTTGCGACTATGACCCGCCGATCAATTTCCGCTGGCCGGAATATGTCACCACCGCGCGCGGACGCGATTGGTGGATTCCGAGCAGCCAATCCAATCAAGCTGCATAGTCAAATCGAGGAGAACCTTATGACCGTCCATGATCGCATCATCGCCGAACCGTTCTCGCTGCAGCGCCGCAATCCCGCCGGCGGCACCAAGCCGCTGACATCATGGGGCTTTGCCAACGAGACCGACGTGCTGACAGACGTGTTGCTCGGCTCGCCAAACTTCCTGCGCCACCTCTCGACCAGCTCGCTCTCGCGCAAGCATTTGCGCGAAGCGCCCTGCAACGTTCAGATCGCCCAGGCGCAGCACAAGGACCTCGTCGCCGCCTATGAGCATTTCGGCGTCAACATCCACTGGCACGAGCCGACGCCGGAACTGCCGATGCAGGTCTATTCCAGAGACTCCAGCGTCATGACGCCCTACGGCGCCTTCATCACCGCCATGGCCAATTGGTGGCGGCGCGGCGAGAACTATGCCGCCATCCGCACCTATGAAAAGCTCGGCATCCCCATCTACGACATGGTCACGGCTGGCACCTTCGAAGGCGGCGACTTCAACGTCATCGAGGAGGGCGTGGTGCTGATCGGCTGCGGCGGCGCCCGCACGCAGGAAGAGGGCGCCCGCCAGGTGCAGGACTGGTTCGAAAAGGAAGGCTGGGAAACGCGCCTCGCCTTCATCGACGAATATTACGTCCATATCGACCTGATGGTGGTGCCGATCGCCGAGAAGCTCACCGCGGTGTGCCTCGCCTGCACCGAGCCCGGCATCGTCGACTGGCTGAAGGGCAAGGGCCACGAGATCATCGACGTGCCCTTCCAGGACACGATGGCGCTCGGCTGCAACTTCATGTCGCTCGGCAAGGACAGGGTGATCGCGCCGACGTCGAGCCAGTCGCTGATCGGCCAACTCAAAGCGCGCGGCTTCGAGGTTGCTGCCGTCGACATGAGCGAGATTTCCAAGACCGGCGGCGGCATTCACTGCATGGCGCAGGCGCTGAAGCGCGAGCCGGCGTAACGGCACGAATCGCCGCCGGGACCTGTGACGGACTGCTGCCAGATTTGACAAAACAGGCCTGGCAGAGGAAATTGATGCCGTTAGAGGAGGGATTCTGTGAAGAAAACTTACGAAAAGCCGAGTCTGGCCAAAGCCGGCAAACTCGGATCGCTGGTCGCTTCAAACCCGTCGAAGCCCGCCCCCTGAGCGCAACCAGCCGCTGAGGCCGAAATTCGGTCGTCCTGGTTATCGACGACCGGATCGCGCTGTATGATTGAAGGGAGCCCGCCGGCTTTGAACGGCGGGCTTTTTGCTTTGCGCCAGAGCGCTGCCGCGTCTGCCGGCTAGTCCAATCTGCCCAAACCTGAATTGAACTTGCGCCGGGCGTTTTCCAGATGCGCCCGCATCGCCTGGCCGGCCGCTTCCGGGTCGCGGTGCTCGATCGCCTCGAACACCGCCTGGTGGCCGGCAAAACTCGTGCGGTTTTCGATCTCCGTATTGGCCACGTGGATGCGCGGATTAATCAGCCATTCGACCTAGCCGTTGATTTTGAAACCAAGCCAGCTTCCCCAAAAGATCATGCCCAAACAAAGCCATAGCGCGAAGACCACATGCGCGCGGTTCCCGCCCGCCCGGCGATCAGGGAGTGGCTGGCGTGAGATGGCCGCGCTGACGACGGAACGAGATCGCCTCGTCTGGCCGGCCGGACTCGCGACGGCGTGGTCCGGCCGGAATTCCATCTGCTATGCGGGTATCAATACGGCGATGCGATGCACGCCGACCTCCTTGCTTGTATTCGTCGCTTCATCGGTCTTGCCCTTGGAGCAGGTGTACATATCACCCGTCTTGAGCTTGAATTCCTTGTCCGCTTTCTTGATCGTGAATGCACCTGAGGTAATGGTGCACACCATGTCGTTGTCCATCACGGTTTGAGGAGCATGTGCTCCGGGCTGAAACACAACGTCGATAATTGCGATGCTCTTGTAGGCGGGAATGTCTGCATTGCCGGTGCCGACCTCCACCACCCTGACACCGGGCGCAATCTCCTTGCCCTCTTTCGGGCCGTATTTCTTGATTTTTGCCGATGCCGCCAAGGTGAACAAAGGCGATACCGCGGCGGTCGTCAGACCGAGGGCAATTGCAGACCTGCGATTCATGGTTTTCATTGCATCCTCCCGATGCTCGTCATGCATGGATATGCACGACCGGCGATATATTAGCACAAACGAATTTACTTGTATGCAAAGTGACTGTGGCGCAGGCCAGCAAGAAAATGCTCCGCCGGATAATGTCGCTTCACTGTACCTTTTGCCGGAATTTCGAATGACAGGTCGAGCAATCCTGCAGGATGAGATGCAGGATATGCTCCGCCGGCAGTTTGGTCGGATCGGCTTCCTCTGGAATCGAGCGCTTGCCGAGCAGGCTGCCGCCGCCCATCGCCAGGCCGGTGCCCATGCGCATGTCATCGGTGATGACGGCCGGCGCGCTTTCGGCCTTGGCGGCCAGAGCGTCGGCGAGCGTTCCGATATGATTTGCCAGGGCCTCGAATTCCGCCCGTGACTGATCGATCTCCAGCCTGGCCTGCGAAGGCGGTCCAAGCGAGCCGCTCGGAAATTCGGCAATCAGGGCAGGGCGGGTGCGCGCGCGCAGCGTGTCCGCTGCCGCCTTGAAGGCTGCGGCGTCATAGGGTTGCCTGCGGTCGAACATGCCGGCAATGGTTTTCGCAGCCGCCGCCATCTCCTTCATCGACGCCTGGCGGGCCGTGACGATCGGTCCGCTGCCGACGGAGGCGCCCATCGTAAGGGCACAGACCAGCCACAGCAGCGCCGCTTTCACAGTCCATCTCACGGCGCCATGTCCTTGCCCCATCCATCCGTGCTCAGCCAGCCGCAGCAGGGGTTCGACCTGCAGTCGGATTCTTCGGTCGTGATGCCGGTTCTCATCGGTAAATTTCCGTCGCCGGAGGTCTCCGTCTCTAATCAGATAGACCTTCCAGTCACCGGAAGGTCAACTGATTGAGAAGGCCGATCAGCGGGCAATCAGCACAGGCTTGCAGCAGGCTGACGCAGCGTTTCCTTGACTTGGATCGCAAAAACGGGCAGCAAGGCGGGGGTGAGGGAGAGCATTTCTACCGTGGCGCAGACCACGGAGTGCTCTTTTTTTCGTATCAGGCGCCGCATAATCGGTGGCTGATGGAGGAATTGGTTAACCAACTTTGTCCATCTTTTGATTCAATCGGCAACAGACGCGAAAGGTGCAGGGGGCACCAGCGAACTGTGGATGTCACGGATGCGAGGGTCGCAAGCCTGCATGCCGATTGAGAGTGGTTGTATGGCGTTTTTGCGTTTGAAAGACCGGGGCGACACTCCTGAACGGGGTTTGACTTCGAAGAGATCCGGCCAGCGCTGGGTGGTGGTGCCGGTTGTCGGCGCGGCCTTGGCGCTGTGGTCGGTGGCAACCATGGCCGGCCTCTATTCGCTCGGCACCTCGCTCACCGCAGCTTCCAACAGCCTTCCGCGCAGTCTGCTTCTGCCGAACGCAGCACTTGCCGATTCGCGCCGCAGCCTCGCCAATTCGTGGGCGCCTCGGCTTTCGGCGCAAAAATTACAGACCTCGCTGCTCAGCCAATGCGACGCCGGCTGCGCGCATGCCGCCGCGAACTTCGCGCATGACGGCAAGATGGCGCGGCTGAAGCCGGCCGCGCACGCTGTGGCCCCGAGCAGTGTCGCCTCAAACATTGCGCCAAACACCAGCGTCGCTCTCGCCACTTCGCGCGGCATGCGCTTCGACGGCGTGGTGGCCAAGGCAGAGCTGTCGCCGCAAAAGCTGGCTGCCGCCTTCGCCAAGGCCTCGAATGCGCCCTTCATGCTTGCCAGCCTTCCGGTCGCTGCCCGTTTCGCCGAAGTCCGGCTGCCCGATCAGCATGGCCCGGCCTCGGAACGCTTTGGGCCGGAAGTGGCTGAGATCGAACGCTCGTCGCGCCTGGCGCTGGCGCTGGCCAACAGCTTGCCGGAAGACGCTGACATGCTGGCCCCGCCGCCGGCCGTTGAAGCAATCGCCGGAGGTCAGGATCCTGAGCAGGCCGAGGTTCAGGTCGCTTCGCTGCCGCCGCAGGACGATCTGCCCGACAACATTGCGTTGCCCGGTTGGCGTCCACGCGCCGAAACCGCTCAGCCTGCCGAGGCTCGGCAAGCCAGCAAGCCCAGGGCAGCCAAGCCACAGACCGACAGGACGGCCGAGAGCCCCGCACCCCAGTCGCCGGGCAATTCGTCGCCGCGCTCGCCACGCAGTACTTCGGAGGTCGCCGCACTGCCTGGCGTGCCAGACAGCCAGAGCATCCAATCAAGCCGGATCAAGCCTGGCAAACGGTCGAAGACACAGGCCGGCGAGATGCTGGCCTATGCCAAGCCGGACGTCCCGGCGGGCGGTGTCGGTCGCGCCTTCAAGGATCTGTTCGCCACGCCCGGAATGGGCGGCGGCGTCGCCGTCTACGATATCTCGGCCAAGACCGTCTACATGCCGGACGGCTCGCGGCTGGAGGCCCATTCGGGGCTGGGTTCGATGGTCGACCAGCCGCGCTTCGTGCACAAGAAGAATGTCGGCCCGACGCCGCCCAACACCTATGATCTGCGGCTGCGCGAATCCCGCTTCCATGGCGTCGAGGCGCTCCGTCTCACTCCCGTCAGCGGCGGCAACAAATACGGCCGCGACGGCCTGCTCGCCCACACCTACATGCTGCGCGGCGGCCGTGCGGAATCCAATGGCTGCGTCGTCTTCAAGGACTACGCCCGCTTCCTTGCCGCCTACAAGAAAGGCAAGATCAAGCGCCTCGTCGTCGTGCCGCGCCTGACCAAGCCGCTGACGCGGGTCGCTCAGGAAGGCCGGGGAGCGTAAGGCAGTAGGCAGTAGGCAGTAGGCAGTAGGCAGTAGGCAGTAGGCAGTAGGCAGTAGGCAGTAGGCAGTAGGCAGTAGGGCCCAGGAGCGTCCATCGCCTGTTCCTTGTTTTTCTGCCCCTATTGCCTATTCCCCACTGCCTATTCCCTTTTGACCCCCAGGCAGATTATGACTGACCCCTGCGGGTCGGCTTCACCACGAGGACATCATGACAATACGCGCTGTCGTTTGGGGCGAGAACATCCATGAGCGGACCAATGAGGTGGTCGCAGCCCTCTATCCCGAGGGCATGCACACGACCATCGCCAAGGCGCTGAATGCCGACGAGGCGATCTCCGCCTCGACCGCCACGCTCGAAATGGCGCGAGGCGGGTGAGCGCGAGCGGCTCTGGGCGACCAGTCCCAGCCATCCGATCGCCGAAGGCGTCGGCGAATATTTCGAGCTCGAGAATGAAGAAATGTATGGCGAGCAGTTCGCCGTGCCCGAACCGCTGGAGACCGTCTTCATCTCCTGGTTCCAGGGCGGCGAGGTGTTCCGTTCTGGGCTGACCTATCGCCGCGGCGCCGGCAATGTCTTCTACTTCCGCCCGGGCCACGAGACCTATCCGACCTATCACGACGCCAATGTGCACAAGGTGCTGCGCAATGCGGTTAAGTGGGCGCACAATCCGCAGGGCACCAAGTCGGCGATCCTTGAGGCGCCGAACGTGCCGGTCGAAAAGGCGCTGGAGCCGATCGTCGAGCGCGGCGGCAAGCTGCACGTTTCGGGCGAGGCCGGCTACCGCTAAAGCAAAGTCCAGGAAAAAAGGCGTAGCGGCTTTCCGCATGGGTTTCCTAGACCGTATCTGCGCCATATGATTGAATCGAACCAATTCGCTCGGAGTGCAGAGAATGCGGCTTTTGATACTGGGTACAGGCTGGATGGCGCAGGAGCATGCCCGCCGTTTCGGCGGCATCGACGGCGTCGAGATCGTCGGTGCTGTCGACGTCGATGAAAAGCGCGTGGGCGAATTCGCCGACGGGTTCAAGATACCGAAGCGATTCACATCGCTGGAAGACGCGCTGGCGTGGGGCGAATTCGATGCGGTCGCCAACGTCACGCCGGACCGCATTCACCACCCGACCACCATGGCGTTGATCGCGGCCGGCAAGCCGGTGCTGTGCGAAAAGCCGCTGGCCGAAGACTTCGGCAAGGCAAGCGAGATGGCCAACGCGGCTGAGGCAGCCGGCATCGTCAACATGGTCAACCTCACCTATCGCAATGTCGCTGCCTTGCAGAAGGCGCGACAGATGGTGCTGGCCGGCGAGATCGGCACCGTCCGCCACGTCGAGTCCTCCTATCTGCAGAGCTGGCTGGTGTCGAAATTCTGGGGCGACTGGCGCACCGACCCGAAATGGCTGTGGCGGCTGTCGCGCGACCACGGCTCCAACGGCGTGCTCGGCGATGTCGGCATCCACATCCTCGATTTCGCCAGCTATGGCGCCGCACTCGACGTCGACCACGTGTTTTGCCGGCTGCGCACCTTCGACAAGGCGCCAGGCAACCGCATCGGCGAATACGACCTCGACGCCAATGACAGCTTCGCCATGACGCTGGATTTCTCCAACGGCGCCTTTGGCGTCGTTCACGCCAGCCGCTGGGCGACCGGCCACATCAACGAATTGCGCCTGCGCATCTATGGCGACAAGGGCGGCATCGAAGTCGTGCACAATCTCGAGGGTTCGGAACTGAAGGCGTGTGTCGGCGAGGATATCGAGAACGGCAAATGGCAGGTGCTCGACGCCGGCACGGTGCCCACCAATTACCAGCGCTTCGTCGATGCGGTTCGCAGCGGCGTGCAGGCCGAGCCTTCATTCCACCATGCCGCCGAACTGCAGAAGGTGCTGGATCTGGCCATGGTTTCGGAACAGAAGCGGACGGAACTGAGGGCCAGCGCCGATACGCAGTGATGTGAAGGGGAGGAAGAAACTATGGTCTCGCGCCGCGCGCAATGTCTCTGCGGCCAGCTTTCAGCCGTCTGTTCGGGCGAGCCGGTGCGCATCTCGGTCTGCCACTGCCTCGACTGCAAGCGCCGCACCGGCAGCGCCTTCAGCTACAATGTCCGGTTTGCGCAAGCTGATGTATCGATCGAGGGGCGGGCGAAGCAGTTCACGCGCGCCGGCGACGAGGGCGGCCGCGTCATCTACAATTTCTGTCCGGAGTGCGGCGCCGCCGTCCACTATCGCATCGACACGCAGCCCGGTGTGATCGCCATTCCCGTCGGCGCCTTCGCCGACCCGTCGTTCCCGCCGCCCTTCCAGTCTTTTTACCACGAAAGCCGTCGCTGTGAGTGGGTCGAGATCAACGCCGAGCCGCTGGCGACGTTCGACTGAAGGCCGCTTTTTGAATACCCGGAACCGTCCGCACGCTCCGCGCCTTTGAGAGGGCATCGCCCCCTGATTGCCATTGCCGAGCCGTTAGCCACCGCGCTCGGCTGCCCCATGAATAGGCATAAGTCAAGACGAATCCGGCTTGCGGCCCGATTGCTGACATGCTTACCTGACGGCATGTGTTCAATGGGGGTATATGGATGGCTAAGGAATCTTCGAATTCCGCTTCTTCAGAAAAGAAGGCGGACGTAAATCTGATAGGTAACACAGAAGGAAACGGGCTGAACTTCATGGGAGTTCAGGCCCGCGAAAACGGAACCGCCGGCGACGCCGTCGGTGTCGACAAGATCCGTGACCTGCTGTTCGGCAACCAGATGCAGGACTATGACCGCCGTTTTTCCAAGCTTGAAGAACGGGTGTTGCAGCGCTTCAAGGATGTCGAGTCCGAGGCCAAGCGCAATCTCGAAATGTACGAGTCGAATGCAAAGAAGCAGATCGATTCGCTTGCAGGGCAATTGCGGAGCGAAAAAGATTCACGAGCCGATGCCGACAAGGAGATCGACCGGAATCTTCGCGAGCAAAACCAGGCTCTTGAAAAGCAGGTGCGCACGTTGTCGGATCAGTTGAGCGCGCTCGAGCGCGACGTTTCGGACCGGATAAATCGAAACGATCATTTGCTGCGTGAGGAAATCAAGCAGAAGAATGAAGGCGTTCAGATGCTGATCGAGAAGATGTTTGCCGACCTCAGCAACGTCAAGACCGACCGAAATCTTTTGGCTGGCCTGTTTGTCGAGGTTGCAAAGTGTCTCAATCAGGATCCCGTCGGGAGCAAAAGCAACTCGGACCGCAGCTGGAAAGTGAGTTGATGGGACCTTGACGTCCACCGTCGACCCATTCAACCTTCCGCAAAGAACAGCCTCGAACGATACAGAGATTGATCGCGAGGCTCTGGCTCGTCTTTTGATCGAAATTGCCCGGAACGTTGATCCGGACTACCGTGCGCAGTTCGAGGCGGTTCCAACCGCCGATCCGCGCATGGAAACGCTGCGGCAGTTGCTGGTCAGCCGCGAAATCTCCGAGCTTTCACGCGTCACGCATCTGCTCGACGAACCCGAGCAGCTTGCGGCGGCCGTGGGCGACGTTCTTCCCAGTGCTGCCGGACGAGCGCCTTACGCGCAACTCGGCGAGGCGCTTGCGCCAGCTGTCGAACGGGCTGTGCAACGGTCGATCCAGAAGAGCCCGCGCACGCTGACGGACATATTGTACCCGGTGTTTTTGCCGGCAATTCGCAAGTCGATCGGGGAAAAGATCGACCAGACCTTTCAGTCGCTGAATGAAACTCTAAGGCACATATTCACCTGGCACGGGCTCAAGTGGAGACTTGAAGCCTGGAGAACAGGGGCAAGCTTCTCGGCAGTTGTTCTGAAGCATTCCCTTGTCTACCGTGTGGAACATGCCTTTCTCATTCATCGGAATTCCGGCCTTTTGATAGCGCATGTAACTGCCGACAATGCGACGAGCGAAGATCCTCAGCTCATTTCTTCGATGCTCAGTGCGATTCAGGATTTTGTAAAAGACTCATTTAACGAGAAAGAGCAGAGCGGCCTGGACACAATCCGTTTCGGCGAGCTTCGTCTCTGGTCGGAAGTTGGACCGTTTGCGACCCTGGTTTCGGTGATCCGGGGAAATCCGCCGGAGGAATTGCATGAAATCGTTCGCGATGTGTTGCTTCGCATCCATGAGCAATCCTCAGAGGCTTTAGAGCAGTTCGACGGCGACGGTTCGCAACTGGCCTCCGTAGAGGCGCAGTTGCAGACCTGCGTCGAGCTCAAGCAAGAGGAATCAAACGACGGATTTCCGTGGCTGGTGGCGGCCGTTGCCCTGCTGCTTTTGAGTCTGGCAGGCGGTTGGTACTTTCTTTCCTGGCAGTCAGCGCAGCGCTGGCAGGCTTACGTGTCGCGCTGGCAGGCTTACGTGTCGCGAGTGGAGGCCCAGCCGGGCATCATCGTTGCCGAACAGCGGGTACGCGATGGCCAGTTCTATATTGCCGGCCTGAGGGACCCGCTTGCCGTCGACCCGCAGTCGCTGTTGTCAGGCACGGGAGTCGATCCGGCCGGGGTTCATTCGCAATGGCAATTTTATCAGAGCCTTGAGCCGGAGTTCGTGCTGAAGCGGCTGACGGCGTCGCTGGCTCCGCCGGATTCAGTGCGACTTTCGATTGTCGATGGCCGCATCGTCGCCGAGGGTGAGGCTCCCGACACCTGGATCAGCCGGGCGCGCGCGGCGGCCCAGCAGCTTTCGGCAGGCGGGCCGGTCTTCGATATCTCGGGGGTTCGTGACGTAAGTCCCCAAGTGCGCGAGGCGGAGCGCTGGCACGCCTATGTGTCGCGACTGGAGACCCAGCCGGGCATCATCGTTGCAGACCAAAAGATAAGCGACGGCCAATTCTATATTGCCGGCCTGCGAGACCCGCTTGGCGCCGATCCGCAGTCGCTGTTGTCGGGAACAGAGGTCGATCGCGCCCGGGTTCATGCGCAGTGGCAGTTCTATCAGAGCCTTGAGCCGGAGTTCGTGCTGAAGCGGCTGACGGCGTCACTGTATCCGCCGGATACAGTACGACTTTCGATCGTCGATGATCGCATCGTTGCCGAGGGTGAGGCTCCCGACACCTGGATCGATCGCGCGCGCGCGGCGGCCCGGCAGCTTTCGGCAGGCGGACCCGAATTCGACATCTCCAAGGTTCGTGACGTGAGCCCCGAAGCACGCGCGGCGGAGCACTGGCAGTATTATGTGTCGCGACTTGAGGCCCAACCGGGAATCATCGTCGCCCAACAAAGCGCGAGGGGCGGACATTTCTACATTTCCGGCTTGAGAGACCCACTTGCCGCCGACCCGCAAGCCCTGCTCTCCGGAACGGACGTTGATCCTGCCCGCGTTCATGCACAGTGGCAATTCTATCAGAGCCTTGATCCGAAGTTTGTGGTGAAGCGGCTGACGGCGGCGCTGTCCCCGCCGAAAACCGTTCAGCTCTCGATCATCCAGGGTCGCATCGTGGCCGTGGGTGAGGCTCCTGCCGGCTGGATCAACCGCGCGCGGGCCGCCGCTGAACAACTTTCGGCGGACGGAGTGGTTCTGGATGTCTCGCAGCTGCGTGAACTGAACCTTGCAGAACTTAATCATTTGAGGCAGGCCATCCAGACGACCGATATTTTCTTCTCTTCCGGCAAGGTTGTGCCGGGACCGGAGCAGACGCCGGTTCTCGACAGGTTGGCGGATCAAATAAAGGAATTCGCCCAGAGTGCCCGCAATTCCGGCGTAACGGCGCGGTTCATGTTGACCGGGCATTCGGACACCACGGGCCGTGAGACGGCCAACGCGTCGATCAGCGCCGCCCGCGCCGAGACAGTTCGTGCGCTTCTCAACAAGCGGGGCGTCGCTCCCGAATTGCTGCTGGTTCGGGGCGCGGGCACTTTTGAGCCGGCTGTACCTGAAAACAGTCTAACCGGTAGCTCCACCAATCGCCGGGTTTCGATTACCGTAAACCTGGACTAGCGGAGCCCAACATGTTGCAAAAAAAGATCTGCATGCTGGGCGGTTTCGCTGTCGGAAAGACGAGTCTGGTCCGCAGGTTTGTGCAGAGCATCTTCTCAGAAACCTACTTGACCACCGTCGGAGTGAAAATCGACAAGAAGAGCGTCGCGCTCCCGGACAAAACCGTGGATCTGATTTTGTGGGATTTGGCCGGCGAGGACGATATCGGCTCATTCCGCGTCAGCTATGTTCGCGGTGCAACCGGGCTCGTGCTTGTCGTCGATGGAACCCGCGCCGCTACTCTTGCCGTGGCACTCACGCTGCGCGAACGGGTCGAGGCCGAATTCGGCGCCATGCCGTTCGTATTGCTGTTCAACAAGTCCGATCTGGCCGATCGGTGGGCGATATCGGATGGTGAGATCAACGAGTTGAGGCAACGTGGATGGCAAATCTATCTAACAAGTGCGCTTTCGGGCGAGCAGGTCGATGACGCCTTTCGTCAACTTGCCTTGATGGTCACCAAATAGACCATGCACGAATTGCCAAAAGAAGTCAGAAATTGGTTTTTCAATTTCTTCTTCGACGGGCACGCTGTCGCTTATCTGAAAATCGACCCTGAGCTTTGCATAGCTGCCAAGGGCGGTAATGTTGAACATTACGGGCTGTCATCGCTTCGCATCGGCAAGCCTGTTGCCGAGCAGCTTGAATTCATGGAGGGTTTGCTGCCTTGCCCGGAGCTTCCGTTTCGCATGGACATGGTTGAACTGCCCGGCGGGCGTGTCGCCGACCTCCATTTTTTTGCTGACAATGCGTTCGTGTGGCTGCTTTTTCTGGACGCCACTGCCGAACGAGACAACAGGCAGCGGCTTCAACAGAAGGCCTATGAAATGACGCTCCTGCAAGAGAGGGAGCGTCAACTCAACGAAAAATTGCAATCGACGAACGAGGCGTTGAGGAAGAGCCAGGAGGGATTGGCGCGTGAATATCAGCGCGCCGAAAACCTGCTCCTCAACATTCTCCCGGCCTCGATCGCGGAGCGATTGAAAGCGCAAAAGAAAATTGCCGACAACCACGCAGAGGTGAGTGTGCTTTTTGCCGACATCGTCGGTTTTACGGAACGAGCGCGCAGCGTCGGAGCGGTGACGACGCTCGCTATTTTAAACTACTTCTTCAAGGCGGCGGATCGGCTCTCGGAGCGATACGGCTGCGAAAAGATCAAAACAATTGGCGATTGTGTGATGGTGGTCGCCGGCCTGCCCACGGCGCGATCCGATCATGCAAGGGCCCTCACGCGCTATGCGATTGAGCTGCGCAAAGCGGTCAAGCGGGAACGCTTCGCAGGAGAACCGATAAGGCTGAGAATTGGAATTCACTCAGGACCGATCGTCGCCGGCGTCATAGGCAAGAGGCGGTTCGCCTATGACCTGTGGGGTGAGACCGTTAATCTCGCCTCACGTATTCAAACGTCCGCGGAGCCCGATGAAATTCGTATTTCCGATGCAACTTGCCAACTGCTTGGACCGAAATTTGCTTGCGACCCACTCGAGGAAACGGAATTGCGTGGTGCGGGTCGTGTGCGAATGTGGCGGCTCCCGAGCTGATCCGTCGCCTGCGGTGCGACCCTGGAGCGCCGATAGCGGCGCCCGACAGGCGTTGGCGTGACCTGATCTTGCGATCGGAAAGCACCCTTTGCGCTTGCCCGGAAGGCCTCTATTCTGGAGCACAGTGGCCGCTGGTGGGATAGAATGTCGGTACTGCCTTTCCTGAGAATCTACGCGCCGCTAAACGCGGTGCTGGCTGCGCCTGGGCTTCTGGCGGTGGCTGCGCTCACGATGCCGAACATGTCCGGACGAAGCAGACTGGCTCTGGCTGCCGTGCTTGCTGTCATTTGGGCCGCCTATCTTCTGCAGATGGCCGAGACCCTGCTCAAGCGCTGGGCGGGAGACCTCAGGGACAGGACGCCGGCAATCGCGATCGATGTGCTCGCGGTTTTGGTTCCAGTCGCCGCATTTCTGCTCGACGGCACGCCCGACCGGAGCCTCTACTGTGCTGTCTGGCTGCTGAAGCCGCTGCGCGACTCGACCTTCTTCCCGCTGCTTGGCAGGGTTCTGGCCAACGAAGCGCGCAACCTGGTCGGCGTCACCACGGTCTTCGGCCTGGTTCTGTTCGGTGTCGCACTCGCGGCCTATGTCATCGAGCGCGACGTCCAACCGGAAAAGTTCGGCAGCATCCCCGAGACAATGTGGTGGGCGGTGGTCACGCTGTCCACTACCGGCTATGGCGACGACATTCCGCAAAGCTTCGCCGGCCGCGTCCTTGCCGGGGCTGTCATGATGTGTGGCATCGGCATCTTCGGGCTCTGGGCCGGCATTCTTGCCTCCGGCTTTTATCAAGAAGTCCGTCGCGAGGATTTCGTCCGCAATTGGCAATTGATTGCCGGCGTTCCGTTGTTTCAGAAGCTTGGCCCGGCCACGCTGGTCGAGATCGTGCGCGCGTTAAGGCCTCGCACGGTGCCGGCGGGCGCCGTGATCTGCCGCAGTGGCGAGACCGGTGATCGGATGTTCTTCGTCGTGGAGGGCCGCGTCAGCGTCGCGACGCCCAACCCGGTGGAGCTTGGCCCTGGCGCCTTCTTCGGCGAGATGGCGCTGATCAGCGGCGAACCGCGTATGGCGACCGTCACTGCCGCGACTTCTGTCTCACTCCTGTCGCTGCACGCGGCGGATTTCCAGATGCTGTGCAGCAGTAGCCCGGAAATCGCGGAAATCATCCGCAGGACCGCGCTCGAGCGGCGCGGCGCGGCGCCGGTGGCTTGACCGTACAGCCGATGGTGGCCCGGCTGGAACTGGATGGTACGGCTCTATCGACCACGCGCTGAGGTTATGGACGGCACGTGGAAGTTCCCAGAGGCGTAGCCGGAGACCTAAACGTAGCCGATCCACTCTACCGCGGCTCGTTGTTTGGCGCTGTGCGTCGACAGTTCCTGCCCCGCGGCCTTTCGGACGACCGGCTTTGGCTAAACTCTAATGCCTTAGAATCTTGCTTAGAAAAGCCCGGCTGCGGTCGGTCTTCGGGTCGGAGAAAAACGCCTCCGGCGTGCCGCTTTCGACGATGGCGCCGGCGTCCATGAACACCACGCGCTGCGCCACCTTGCGGGCAAAGCCCATTTCGTGCGTCACCACCATCATGGTCATGCCTTCCTCGGCCACCGCGACCATGACGTCGAGCACTTCGGAGATCATCTCGGGATCGAGCGCGGAGGTCGGCTCGTCGAACAGCATGATCTTGGGCCGCATGCCGAGGCAGCGCGCGATGGCCACACGCTGCTGCTGGCCGCCGGACAGCTGTGACGGGTAGGCGTTGACCTTGTCAGCGAGGCCGACCTTGGCCAGCAAGTCGCGCCCGGCCTGCTCGGCCTCGGCGCGGGGGATCTTGCGCACATGGATCGGCGCCAGCGTGACGTTTTCCAGCGCCGTCTTGTGCGGGTAGAGGTTGAACGACTGGAAGACGAAGCCGATCTCGGTGCGCAGCTGCGTCATGTTGGTGGCGGGGTCGCCGAGGCGCTGGCCGTCGACGACGAGGTCGCCATCCTTGATCGCTTCCAGGCCGTTGATGCAGCGGATCAGCGTCGACTTGCCCGAACCACTTGGGCCGCAGACGACGACCACTTCGCGCGGCTCGACGCTGAGCGTGATGTCCTTCAGCACATTGAGCGAGCCGAACCATTTGTTGACGCCGCGAAAGTCGATCATGCCCGTTTTGGTCAGGTTTGTCTTGATCGGGCTTGGATTGGTCATGGCGGTCAGCCCTTTGGGTTCGATGTCACAGCTGCACCTCGCCATGCGCCGCGCCCATGCGGCGCTCCAGCCGGCGGGCGAGCATGATCAGCGGATAGCAGACGACGAAATAGCCGACGCCGACCAGGAAGAAGACCAGCAGGCCGTTGGGCACACGCTGCACCACCAGCCAGCCGACGCGGGTGAGGTCGGTCAGCCCGATCGCCGAGACGACGGAGGAATCCTTGATCAAGAGTACATATTGCCCGACCAGCGGCGGCAGCACGATGCGCATTGCCTGCGGCAGCACCACCTGGCGCATGCGTTGCCAGCGCGACAGGCCGGACGCCAGAGCTGCCTCAACCTGGCCGGTCGGCACCGAGCGGATGCCGGCGGCGACGATCTCGCAGATGAAGCACGCGGCGAGGTTGGTGAGCGCGATGATGCCGGCCGTGAAGGCATCGAGCTCGATGCCGAATTCCGGCAGGATGAAGAAGATCAGGAAGATCTGCACCAGGAACGGCGTGCCGCGGATCAGGTCGACCCAGGCGCCGATCACGCTCGAGATCAGCCGGTTGCCGCCGGTGCGCAATATGCCGAGGCCGAAGCCAAGCAGCGTGCCCAGCACCAGGCTGATCGCCGACAGCATCACGGTCATGCCAAGGCCGCGCAAGGCGAGGGGGTAGCTGCCGGCCAGGCTTTGCAGCTGTTGCCAGATCATGTGCTGCTCCTTGCCGGCTGCAGACCGAGCCACCGACTGGACAGCCCCGCCAGTCCTTTGAGGCAGTAATAGAGCAGCAGATAGAAAGCGGCGATGGTGAGAAAGCCTTCCGCCGGCATGAAGCGGTCGGACGCCAGCAACTGGCCGGCGCGCGTCAGTTCGGAAACCGAGATCAGCGACAAAAGCGCGGAATCCTTGACCAGCACGATCGCCTGGCCGAGCAGCGGCGGGATCGTCACCTTGAAGGCTTGCGGCAGGATGACCAGGCGCATGCGCTGGACATAGGTCATTCCCGAGGCAACCCCGGCCTCGACCTGGCCGCGCGGGATCGACAGGATGCCGGCGCGGATGATTTCCGCGACATAGGCGCCGCTGTTCAGCGACAAAGCGATGATGCCGACGACGAGCTCGGGCAGGACGAAGCCGAGACGCGGCAGGCCGAAATAGAGGAAGTAGAGCTGCGCCAGCAACGGCGTGGCGCGCACGGCATCGATATAGCCCTTGGCCAGCACGCGAAACAGCTGGCCGCGCTGCAGGTTCATGGCGGCGAGCACGATGCCGACGGCCAGCGCGCCCGCAAAAGACAGCGCCGACAGCCACACGGTCGTGATCAGACCCTGCCCGAACAGCGGCAGATATTCGACGATGGTGCGGAAGCTGAAATTTTCGAGCATGGCGGTGAATTGTGAATGGTGAATGGGCAGTAGTGAGTAGTGAGTGGTGAGCAGTGAAGGGCGTCCGGAATGGCCGTTCACCATTCACCATTCACCATTCACTACTTCCTACTCACTACTCCCTGCTTACCTCTGCTTAGTGATCCTTCTTCCAGGCGTCGGAATTGACCCAGTAGTCGAGGTTCTTCTGCAAGCGGCCGTCGATGCTGACCTGGTTGAGGAACAGGTTCATCCAGATCAACAGGTCCGGCTCGTCGTAGCGGGTGGCGAAGGCAAGCGGCTCCTTCGACAACAGGTCCGGCATGATGGTGAAGGTGCCGGCGGGATAGGCTGTCGACTGACCCTTGACCGCCGAGACGTCGTTGACGCCGCAATCGGCTTGGCCGTTGTTGACCGCGTCGAGCAGCAGCGGGCCGCCGCCCTTGTAGCTCTTGATGTCGGCATCCGGGAAGGCGTTCTTGGCTTCCTTTTCGCCGGTGGCGCCTAACAGCACGGCGATCTTGGTGCCCTTGGCCTTGCAGTCCTCGGTTGTCTTGAACTTGCTGTCGGCCTTGGTGAAGACGGTGCTGCCCGTATACATGTAAGGTGTGGTGAAGGCGACCTTCATGCCGCGCGCCAGCGTCGGCGTCATGTCGGCGACGAGCAGGTCGGCCTTGCCCGAAAGCAGCGCCGGGATCAGCCCGTCCCAATCATAGTCGAGGAAGGTGATCTTGACGCCCATTTCCTTGGCCATCAGTTCGGCGAGTTCGACCGAACTGCCGGTGCGCTCGCCGGCCGCGCCGACCAGCGAGAAGGGAGGTCCTTGCGTCTGTACCGCGACGCGCAGTTCGCCGCGCTTGGTGATCTCGTCGAGCGTTCCGGCACTGGCAGCAGCGGTCAGGCCCGCAAGCGCAAGTCCGGCGATGAAAAGCTTGGCAATCTTCATTTGGCATTCCTCCTGTTATCGTTGTTGTTCCACTTTGTTATTCCACCCTTTCGGGTGTTTTTTGAGCGGCGGCACCGTTTGCCGGCGGCAGCCACCGTTCGAAAATCCTCAGTCCCAGGCCACCGTCTCGGCAACCTTGATGCCACGCCTGGCCAGCTCGTCGAAGAACGGCCCGTCCGGCACATGCAGCAGCGGGTTCAAAAGCCCTGGTGTGGCGATCTCGCGCCGCGCCAGCATCTGCGCCACGATGCTGGCGGGATAGCCGACGCCAAGGCTCATGCCGAACAGGCCTGATGCCAGGTCGCGTTCGATGATCAGGTCCGACGTCACCGTTTTGGCGCGGCCGCCTTCGAGACCGGAAAAGACATTGCGCATCACGCAAAGGTCCTTCTCGTCGGCGCCATATTGCAGTTGCGGGCCGAGCAGACGGCCGAGAAATTCGCGTGGGCTGGCGCCGGTGCCGGGCACCTTGTCTTCGGAGAGGAAGCCGAGTTCCTTCAGTGGCGCCCAGAACGCCGACCATCCCGGCCAGCGCAGCGTATAGCGGCCCGAGCGTTGCAATCCCTTGGCGGCTGCCAGCATCTCGACATAGTGCAGAGCGTCGCCATTGGGGAAAGCTTCCAGCCGGCCGAGGCCCGCGACCTCGATCTCGTGGATGAAGGCATTGTCGTGCTGTCGGCCGGCCGGCACTTCGACGCGCTTGCCATGCTCGATCATCACGCTGTCGCGGTTCTGGCTGACCAGAACCATGTCGAAATTCCAGCTTACCTTGTAGCAAAGCGGCTTCGCCATCGCCTTCGGTTCGGGGATGCCGCCGCAATAGGAATCGATCGAGGAGATCGTAGAGAACTGCTTTGCGGCGCGCGCATAGAGCACGAGGTCGATGCCGGGATCGAGCCCACATTCGGTCATGATCGAAACGCCGGCCTGTTCAGCCTCCGGCGCCAGATCGGCAATCGCCTTGCCGTAATTGGTAGTGACCAGCGGCGTGCGCGTTGCGATCGCGGCCTGCACCGCCTCGCGCATCAATGGCTGCGGCAACAGATCGATGGCGGCGTCGACATCCGCCAGCACGGTGGCAAGCGCCGGACCGATCGCGCCCTCGGGCATGACGAAACGCACGCGGGAAAGGTCGGTCAGCCCGGCAAGCCGGGCAGGGCCGTCAGCCGACGTATCGACGCAGACGACTTCCTCGACACCGGCGCTGGCGACGAGATCGGCGATGGCCGCCCGTCCCTGCAGGCCGAGGCCGCCGAGAACAGCTATTCTCATGCCGGCTCCTTGCGTGACGGTGTTTCTTCCGACCAGCAGCCTTCGGGAAGGCTGACCCATTTGTTGCATGAAGCCATGACGACGAAGGTTTCGCTGCGCACGACTTCCCCGGGAATGCCGGCGCCCGGAATCAGCTCGCTGGTGATGCGGTAGAGGTCGGCGACATCGCCGGCGACGGTCACGTCGACGATGATGTCGAAGCGCCCGGTAACCACCGAGGCCGAGTTGACGAAAGGCAGTTCGGCAATGCGCTGCGCCAGTTCCCGGGCGCGGCCACGTCCCTGAGCGTTGATGCCGACAATGGCCGAGATCAACTCGGGGCGTTCGGTCAGATTGAGCAGCCCGACGATCTTCAAGAGGTTGCGGTCGAGCAGATTGCGCAACCTTGAGCGCACCGTCGGCACCGAGATCGCCATCGTCTCGGCGAGCCGGTTGATGCCGGGCTGGGCATCCTGCGACAACAGCTTTACCAGCCGTCGATCGGTTTGATCGAGATGCTCACGCAAAGGCAAGGCTTTCATAATGGGAAAGAAACGATCGGATTTTCTGTCGGATATGAAAAATACCTTATGGGGAATTTTTAATAGCAGCAAGAGCTATGTCATCCCTCTGTGTCAGTTCCCGTGTGCGTTCAGGCAAGACAGGATGCATGTCGTCCCAAAACCGCTGCACATTTTGGGGCAGTCGAGGATGTGCGCGACAGCACTAGGTGAGGGAGTTCGAAGACGATCTTGCCGCGGCCGTGGTCGCTTGAACGCGACGGTAGGTCGTAGTGAGCAACGCACCCGAATGGCAGGCCGACCGAGCTGCGGCGTAGCCGCAACTCACGCCTTCACCTGATAGGCGGAGAGGCTCATTCGCGACATGGCCAAAAGCCGGCCTTTCGATAAAACTATAACTCGCCAGGGACACGGCGATGCAGGCGGTGACAATAGCTATGCTTGCAAGCCATGGTGACACATTGGCGGTTGCAACGACAGGAGCGATCGCGAGCAGCACGATAGGATGGGTCAGATAGAGAGAGTAGGAAGCATCTCCCAGCCTTGCCAGCACGCGAGGAGCAAAAAGTCGGAAGTAGCTCTCCAGGCTGATGCAACCCGCGACAAGGATCAGCGCCGGGATACCTTGAGCAAGGGTTCGCGGCAAGTTGAAGCCAAGTACCATCACCAGTGTGGACACAATAGCGAACCCGACAGCCGAGGCGCCCAGGAAAGCCGGCAAACGCACCAGTCTGCCGACCAGATGGCCGACAGCCATGCCGGCAAGGAACTCAAACAGGATTGGCGTGGTATAGAAAAACAGCACAGTGTCGGCGGCGGGTTTGAAGATAATGCGTGCGGCTACGGCGATTGCAAAGACAACGCCAATCGTGGCCATTTGCGTCAGCGCACCAAAACCCATAGTCGCCGCGAACAGAATGTAAAACAGGATTTCCAGATTGAGCGTCCAACCCACGCCAAGCACTGGCTGGACATAGCCTGTGGCCGTATCGAGATAGGGCACGAAAAGCAGGCTATTGGTAATCTGCTCAAAGGACACTCCACGACCGGCAAACAGCCAAAGTGCGGCGACCATGAGGAAGGTCATGACCCAATAGAACGGAACGACGCGCGTGAACCGCTGCATCAAAAAAGCACGGTGGTCGCGATGTCTGTTCTCCGTCGAGAGAACCATGACAAAACCGCTGATGACGAAAAACAGGTCGACGCCGCTGTTTAGAATGGGAATAGGCAAATCGAGCACGCCTAGTGCGGCCGGAAGATGATAGATAACAACCATTAGGGCTGCTAGCCCCCGCAGGGTCTGTATCGATGTATATTGTTGGATCCGACGCGGCGCAGCGTGATCATTATCCGGAATGACGTTCATTAAAAAAGTCCCCGATGCGGGAGAATATTAACATAGATGAGACCGTTGATGCGACTATTAACTGCCGGTTTAATTAATACATAAAATTTGAATAGCTTCCACCGACTTTCGCGGCCCGGGCCTTGCGATCGCCATCGTCTCGGCGATGCCTTGGCGCGCTGCTTGTATGCGCTATCGCCCGGCCTGGAAGATCGCCACCGCTGCCGCCGTCAGCGCGGCATTGCCGGCCGCAACCGTGCCATCCGGCAGATGCTTCCCATCCTCCAGCCCGACGCGCGTCGACCAGTTGCGATCCGCCGCACGGCGCACGAACGGCCACACCGTCGCGTTCTCGCCATGCAGCAGGATGGCACGGCGAATGCCGGCGCGCTCCAGGACCTGTTCGATGCCGTCGGCGACCGCAAAAGCCTCGTCTAGCGTCTGCTCGGAAATCTCGATCAGGACGCGCAGCACGCGCCCGCCATGGTCGAGGCTGACGAGGCGCTCGGCGTCGGCGACCGAGGCCAGACCCGCCTCGATGCCGATGCCGCGCTGGCGCAGGCTCTCCATGACGATGGGTGCCTCCGCCTCGCTGAGATTGACAGAGGCATAGTCCGGCAATTCGCGCCAGCCGGCGATGGCGACCAGCGTGCTTGTATCGTCATTCTCGATCCAGGCGCCGGTGGAGACGCCGATCAGCGTACCAGGGCAGGCACGGCGCAGCCCTGCGATCGTCAGGTCCATCGCTGCCGGCGCAAGGCTCTCGCGGCGGTCCGCTCCGCGGGCATGGACATGCAGCTCAGCTGCGCCCGCGGCAATCGAAGCCGCCCCGTCGCGCGCCATAGCGTCGGAGTCGAGCGGCAGTGTGGGGTGAAAATCGGCGGCGCGCGCGCCATTGATGCAGGCCTGGACGATCATGGCTCTCGCGATCCTGTTGCGGATCGCGCGAGCCTACCGCAGGGCAGGGCGGAGAGGGAACGGGCGTGGTGAAGATTGCTGACAGGGTGCCGCTTCTGCGGAGGTTGCGGTATCGGCCCAGGACATACCATATAGCGGGACAGGACACGCCACGGGCGATCCTTACCCCTTTGCCGGACTGCCGGCTGAAAGGTTTTTGCGATGGCTGAGTTGAAGGTCAGAACCCGCGTCACCGGCGCGACGGCGACGCTGCAGCCCGGCGGCTTGCCTTCCATCACCACTCCGACCGGCGGTGCAGTCGATGTCGTCACCGGCGTCAGCGCGCCGGGCTTCAATCCGCTCGACCTGCTCTACGCCTCGCTCGCCGCCTGCATGGTGCTGAGTGCGCGCATCGCCGCCTCCCGCCTCGGGGTTGCCGCCGCGCTTGGCGAGGTGCGCGCCGAGGTCAGCGGCGAGAAGGCCAAGGACGAGCCGTCGCGCGTCGAAAGGCTCAACATCAGGCTCGACATCTCAGGCGATCTCGACGCTGCGACCAAGCAGCGGATCGTCGAGGACGCCGAAGCGATCTGCACGGTGTCCAACACGCTGCGCGCCGCGCCGCAATTGCATACGACGCTTGGGTGAGGGCTTCGCAGAATGCCTCGCTGCCACCAACCAAGGACCGTCCCATGGCCATGATCCCGCCGATCGACTACGCCTCGGCATCGCAAGACATCCGCGCCGAGCACGACAGGGAGCTTGGCCTGCGCGGACGCATGACCAACATGAAGCGCATCCTGCTGCATTCACCGGCGGCCCACCGCATCTATGCCGAATGGTTCACCCTGCGCGATCTGCTCAAGCCCGCACTCGACGACCGCGCTGTCTGGCTGTTGTCGCTGGCGATCTCCGAGAGATGCCGCGCCGAGATACCGCTTACCTTCTTCCGCCGCGCGCTGATCGACAGCGGTCTTGATCCCGAGGCGATCGAGCCCAGCGCTGAAGAAGCTTTGCTGATCGAATTCGGCAAGGCAGTCGCTGCCGATACCAACGCCGTTCCCGACGATGTCTGGGCGGCACTCAAGGCTAGCTACGACGACACACTGCTGGTCAACCTCGTCGCCTTCGCCGGCATCATGGTGGCGACCTGCCTGTTCACAAACGCGGTGAGGGTCGATCTGGACCCTGAGTTGGAGGCGTATCGCCGCAAGGGTGCCGATCCGGTCTGATGCGATCGATACGCAGTCGATCTGCAGTGGATATCGCCCGGAAGGATCAGCCGTAGTAGCCGGCTCCAAACAGCAAAAGTGTTTCCACCTGGGAGTCCGCTTCTTTTCCTATGGCTGTCCAGATGCTGATGCCGAGAGCATTCGAAATCGCGCTATCGATCTCGACCTTCACATTGGGGTCGGTTTGTCTCAAGAACCTCAGCGCAACCTCCATGGAAATCGGAAACAGCGACGCGCCACCCAGTTCCAAGATCGCAGGCGAGGTGAATTCTAGCGCTTCGAGTGCGCCATCGGCCTTGTAATAGGCGAATACTCCAAGGTCCGGCCAATAGTCGGCCGGAACGCTGGTTGGGCTCCGCCGAAAGACCTTGAGCTCTCCTGAAAAGAAGGATCTGACAGTCGCCTTAGACGATCCGAGAGGAAGCCCTTTGACGCCATTTAGCGGTTCGATCGAAAGATGCATGTACACAGTTAATCGCTGCCGGCAGCAGATGACAATGTTCATCGCAGGAATCGGGTGGCCCAGGCGCCTCGTTCGCCCCACTTTGACCGCAAGCAAAGGAGGCATCCATGACCATCCATTCGATAAGCACCAAACGCGCAGCCCATTCGGCCGAAGCGCGCGTCGCAGCGCAGGACTGGAGTGCTCTGGTCGGCGAACTGAACAGCCACGGCAGCACCGTCATGCCGGCGCTGCTTTCACCCGAGGAGTGCACCGAGATCGCCGGTCTCTATCCGCATGAGGACCATTTCCGCAGCCATGTGGTGATGGCCCGCCATGGCTTCGGCAAGGGCGAGTACCGCTATTTCCGCTATCCGCTGCCGGATCTGGTCGGTGGCCTGCGCACCGCGCTCTATCCCAGGCTCGCCGGCGTCGCCAACGACTGGAACGAACGCATGGGCGCGGCACGGCGCTATCCCGATGACCACGCCGCCTTCCTCCAGCTTTGCCACGAAAGCGGCCAAACGCGGCCGACGCCGCTTCTCCTGCAATATGGCCCCGGCGACTTCAACTGCCTCCATCAGGACCTCTATGGCGATCTCGCTTTTCCCCTGCAGGTGGCGATCCTGTTGTCGCAGCCCGGCGAGGATTTCACCGGCGGCGAATTCGTCCTGACCGAACAGCGCCCGCGCATGCAAAGCCGTGCCGAAGTGGTGCCGCTGACCCGGGGCGATGCGGTGATCTTTGCTGTCCACAACCGCCCGGTGCAAGGCACGAAAGGCCATTACCGCGTCAACCTCAGGCACGGCGTCAGCCGCCTGCGCTCCGGCAGGCGGCATACAGTGGGGATCATTTTCCACGACGCGAAGTGACAATTCGTCGGACACAGCCAAAGCACCTCACTACCGCTGCTTATTGACATGGCGAGTTCGGCGGAACAGTCTCCGCTTGTGTAAGAGAGGGGCATTTATGAAACGATCCTATGAGAAGCCGACACTCGTCAGACGGGGCAAGCTCGCCTCGCTCGCCGCCCAGCAGGTGCCGTCAATAGAAGCGGAAGTGCCCGCACCGAACTGAGTACAGAAGCTGGTTCAAAAACAGCCCGTTGCGCAAAATCGCGCGGCGGGCTGTTTTGCATTCTGGAGGTGCGGACCGCAGCGGCTTTTGCGCGCGGCGTCAAATGGGCGCTTCCTCTGGCGCGGCCGATCGCGTAAGGGCCGGGGAAAATCCTCCAAGGTTCTTCCAGTCGCATGATCCGTCTTGAAAGCATCAGCAAACAGAACGGCCGCCAGCTTGTCTTCATCGAGGCCTCGGCCTCGCTACAGAAGGGCGAGAAGATCGGCCTTGTCGGTCCGAACGGCGCCGGCAAGACGACTTTGTTTCGCATGATTACCGGCCAGGAGCAGCCCGACGAGGGCCAGGTGCAGGTCGATCGCGGCGTCACCATCGGCTATTTCAGCCAGGATGTCGGCGACATGGCCGGCCACAGTGCTGTGGCCGAAGTGATGAACGGCGCCGGGCCGGTCAGCGACGTGGCGGCCGAAATGGCCGAACTCGAGGCGGCCATGGCCGATCCCGAGCAGGCCGACCGGATGGATGAGATCATCGAGAAATATGGCGAGGCGCAGCACCGTTTCGAGGAACTCGACGGCTATGCGCTCGATGGCCGCGCCCGCGAAGTGCTGGACGGCCTGGGCTTCAGCCAGGAAATGATGGACGGCGATGTCGGCAAACTGTCCGGCGGCTGGAAGATGCGCGTGGCGCTGGCCCGCATCCTGTTGATGCGGCCCGATGTCATGCTGCTCGACGAACCGTCCAACCATCTCGATCTCGAAAGCCTGATCTGGCTGGAGCAGTTCCTGAAAGGTTATGAGGGCGCGCTGCTGATGACCTCGCACGACCGCGAGTTCATGAACCGCATCGTCAACAAGGTGGTCGAGATCGACGCCGGTTCGCTCACCGCCTATTCCGGCAATTACGAATTCTACCAGCAGCAGCGGGCGATCGCCGACAAGCAGCAGCAGGCGCAGTTCGAGCGCCAGCAGGCCATGCTGGCCAAGGAGATCGCTTTCATCGAGCGCTTCAAGGCGCGGGCGTCACACGCCGCCCAGGTGCAGAGCCGGGTGAAGAAGCTCGACAAGATCGATCGTGTCGAGCCGCCCAAGCGCCGTCAGATCGTGAATTTCGATTTTCAGCCGGCGCCGCGCTGCGGCGAGGATGTCGTGACGCTGAAGAACGTCCACAAGGGCTATGGCAGCCGCTCGATCTATGAGGGGCTGGACTTCCAGGTCCGCCGCCGCGAGCGCTGGTGCATCATGGGCGTCAACGGCGCCGGCAAGTCGACACTGCTGAAGCTGGTGGCCGGCGCGTCTGACCCGGATGCCGGCACAGTTGCTCGGGGGCCGAGTGTGAAAATGGGCTATTTCGCCCAGCACGCCATGGAGGTGCTGGAGGGCGAACGCACCGTGTTCCAGACGCTGGAGGACGCGTTTCCGCAAGCCGGCCAGGCGCCGCTCAGGGCACTCGCCGGCTGCTTCGGCTTTTCCGGCGACGAGATCGAGAAGAAATGCCGGGTGCTGTCGGGCGGCGAAAAGGCGCGCCTGGTGATGGCGTTGATGCTGTTCGACCCGCCCAATCTTCTGGTGCTCGACGAGCCGACCAACCACCTCGACATCGCGACGAAGGAGATGCTGATCACGGCGCTGTCGCAGTACGAAGGCACCATGCTGTTCGTCTCGCACGACCGCCATTTCCTGGCCGCACTCTCCAACCGCGTGCTGGAACTGACGCCCGAAGGCATCCACACCTATGGCGGCGGCTATACCGAATATGTGGAGAGGACCGGGCACGAGGCGCCGGGGCTGCGGACCTGACGCAGGTCCTGCGTCCGCATTTGCGTCGAGCAAAGCCAGGATTTGTCAGCTCGCCGCCAGCCATTTGCGCGACTGCGCGAAGGCCTTGAAGGCTTTGGCGTCCATCGGGTAGCCGAACAGGAAGCCTTGCAAGATGTCGCAGCCAAGCTCTTTCAGGATGCGCGCGTGCTCCATCGTCTCGACGCCCTCGGCGATCACTTCGATCCCGAGCGACTTGCCGATGTCGATGATGGACGACACAAGCTGCCGCTGTGCGGTTGAGCTGGTGATGGGGGTGACCAGTTGGCGGTCGATCTTGAGGCGACGGGGCCGCAACTTCAACAGCGAGACGATCGAGGCATGCCCGGTGCCGAAATCGTCGATCTCGACGTCGATGCCGAGCCCCTTGATGTGTTCGATGTTCCAGCTGACCAGCTCGTCGTTTTCGTCGAGGAAAATCGACTCCACCAGTTCGAACGACACGGTCCCTTCCTTGATGGGAAGCTTGCGCAAACCCTTGATCAGGTCCCTGTCTTCCAGGCGCCGTGCGGAAACGTTGACCGAGACGCGCGGGATGTTGAGGTGGCTGCGCGACCAACGCTCGAAATTATCGAGCGCCTGCTCCAGGACGGTGCGGTCGATAAGCGCCACGACATTGAGTTCTTCAGCCACCTTGATGTAGGCGTCGGGGGTCAGCATGCCGCGTTGCGGGTGATCCCAACGCGACAGCGCCTCGACGCCGACGATCTCCAGCGTCTTGGCGTCGAACTGCGGCTGATAGTAGACGATGAATTCGTTCCGCTCGAGCCCGCCCAGAATCTCGTCGGCGGTCTGCTTGGTCCGCACGATCTCGCTCTGCAGCTCTTCGTTGAAAAACTCGTAGCGGTTGCGGCCGCGGCCTTTCGCCCGGTACAGCGCCAGATCGGCATTGACAAGCAACTGCCTTGCATCGACGCCGCTATTGGCCGCAATGCCGATGCTGACGCCGAACCGGCACTGGTGACCCAGATAGTCGACCGGCTGGCGCATCGCATCGATAATGTGGTCGGCCAGCGCGGCGAGTTCCTTGTCGTCGCGTCCATGGCTCAGCACGACAAACTCGTCGCCGCCGATGCGCGCAACGAAATCGGCACTGCCGACGCTGGCCTTGATGACTTTCGAAGCATGCACCAGCAATGCATCGCCCGCTGCATGGCCGAGCGTGTCGTTGATCTGCTTGAACCGGTCAAGGTCGAGATGCAGCAACGCCGCACGGCCGTCGGCTTCGCGGTTTTCGGCAAGCATCTCGTCCAGATACCGACGGTTGGGCAGACCGGTCAGCGAATCATGCATCGCGACATGCTCGATGCGGGCTTTGGCCAGGTTCAGTTCGGCATTTTTCGATTCTGAAAGGCGACGTTCACGCACGAGATTCTCGTTGAGCAGCACGTCGCCTGTCACATCCCATTCGGCGCCGATCATTTTTGGCGTGCCGTCGATGTCCCGGAAGAAACTGGCGCGGGTGCGCACATGGCGAATGGTGCCGTCCGGCCGCAGGAGCCGATACTGCGAAGAGTAGGGGCCTTGTGTTGCAACAGCCGAATCGAAATCTGCTTTAGCCCGTTCGAAGTCTTGGGGATGGATCGCCAGCGCCCAGTCGTCATAGCTACGGGTCTTGCCGCCGCCGGGTTTGCCATAGATTTCGTTGATGCGGTCGTCCCATACGAGTTCGTTGCTGACGGTATCGTGCTCCCACACGCCTATAGCAGAGGCTTCCAACGCCAGCTCCAGCCGCCGGGACAGGCGCCTCAACTCGGCGTCACTTTTCTGCCGCTCACCGAAAAGACGTCCTGCCACGAGGATCGGCAGCACCACCAGCGCGCCGGCAAGCGCCATGAGCAGACGCAACAGCCACTCATTTTTCGGAGCGGTCGGCCAGCCGCCCTTCGGTATGGCTGAAATTTGCCAGGAGCCTGAAGGCAATTGCACCTCTGCCATCACCGGATTGCCGGACACGACATTATCGCCGCCGAAGAACAGTTCCCCGCCGCCGCCGAGCGCATCCTTGCCGATAAGCGCCACATCGATATCCAGATCAGGGTCGGTCAGTCCGCTGGCAGCGTAGAGCCGATCGACATCGATCACGGCCGAGACGATACCCCAGAAACGGTCGCCGCCACCCGCCGTCGGCACGAAGACCGGGATACGGCCGATGAAGCCACGTCCGCCTTGCGCCAGTTTGACCGGCCCGGCGAGCACCAGCGCGCGCTGGTCACGGGCGCGAAGCGCGGCCATGCGTTGCGTATCGCTCTTGCGGTAGTCCAGCCCGATGGCTTTTTCATTGCCTTCCAGCGGATACATCAGCGCGATGACGAGGTCGGGGGCGCCGGCAATATCGCGCAACTGCGATTTTTGCTCGAACAGATTACGGGCGAGTGCCGCAAATCTTTGCTGGCCCATATAAGGCTCGGTAACGATTGTCGAAACGAGACCCTGAACCAGCTGGAGATTGCCGCCTATGTTGCCTTCGAGCTTGGCGCGTATGATGTTGACCTTCGCCAGGACGTCGGCGCGCGCCAGCTGATCGGAGACCTCTCTGTTCCTCTGGTCGGCAACCAGGGCGCAGACGAGAAGCACGACAAAGGCAATCGCCGCCGGCAAGTTGGCGGAAGAAAAAACGGCCCGTTTCAACCGGCCGGAATTGAGCATTGCACCTGCCAACTCGATCCGAAGACCTTTCCAGGACAGTAGTCCTTCGGTCGACCATAGTAGCTAAAGCTTAAGTTTGAGCTTCGAGACGAATCCGAGAACAAACGGTAAGCTTTTGGCTGCCAGGGTCCAGCCGAAATCTGAATGAGTGTCCGAAAGTAGGACGCCAGGTTGCAGCGTTCTGCAACCCAGCGGCGAAGTCATATTCGCCTCAGATTGCAACAAGCCGCCTGATCTTGCCGCGCGGGCCCTTGCGGGAGGCTTACTTCCCAGCCATTTGATCGGCCAGCGCCTGCGCCTGGGCGAGCAGCGCCGGGAAAGCCGGGTCAGCCGGCAGGCGCTGCGCCATGCAGGCCCGGTAGTCGCTGTCGCCCTTGTCCCAGGCGGCGTTGGAGGACTCGAACGCTTTTTCGTCCTTCAGGTCCGATGCCTGGTAGGCCTCCTGGAATTTCTGCGCGGCGGCGTCCGCAGCAGCCCACACGGCGTCGCAGGCGGCGATCTTCGGAACGGCAGGGGCTGCCGGCGCTGCGATAATTCTCACGCTGTTGCCTTTGACGATCGTAACGATGACTTCCTGCTCATAGATCGGCCCGACGTCCTGCGTCCAGCCGCCGAGCCGTGCGAAGGCGATGTCGGCGCCTTCGGGTTTCTTCAATGGAAAGTCGAGCGTTCCCTCGAAGGCGGCGTCGCTGTTGATCGCCTGGGTATAGAAGGCATCCAGCTTAAGCGCCTCATCGATGCCGGCGGGCAGTTTGAAACTTTCGTCGGTCTCGGCGGTTCTGGACTGGAGCCAGCGCTCCAGCAGCCCTCGCGTCGTTGCCACCAGGCTGGGGCCGTCGTCGCCCTTGGTGTATCGCAGCCCATCGAGCATGCCATAGCCGATATCGGAGTCGCTGAGGCTTTCGATATTGATTGTGCCGGTTGGCGGAAAGTCCTTGACCGCCAGCGGCCCGATAATGCCGGCAAGACGCTGCTGGAGGTCGGCCAGCGCCTTCTCGTTCTCAGCGTCGATGGTCTCGATTGCCGCGTTCGCACTGTTCAGCGCTGCGATATCAGCAATCGCCTTGTCACGCGCGGCCACATAGTCGTCCTCCGGCGAGGCCGCGAAAGCCACGCTGCTCACCAGTGCAAACAGAAACGTCCAGACCCACCGCATGATATAAACCCTGCTCTACGTTCGATTCCAAGGATACATGACAACATTGGGCTGAAAAAAGACGCCGTTGGAGCTGCAGATCTCCCCACATGAGGGGGAGATGGCCGGCAGGCCAGAGGGGGTCGCCGCGCGTGAAGCGCTGACTCCTTTTGCAGCGCGGGAAGACGTTAGCGCGTCACGCGGAACGACCCCCACTTTAGCCATAGGCGACATCTCCCCCTCGAGGGGGGGGGTTGGGG
>NZ_JAMYSN010000037.1:0-37768 GCF_040321955.1 Mesorhizobium sp. M0217
ACCGAGGATCTGATCACCGACCTCACCAAGCTGTCCGGTCTGGACGTCATCGCGCGCAACTCGGTGTTCGCCTACAAGAACAAGCCTGCAGCGCTGGCGGACGTCGCGCGCGACCTTGGCGTCCGCTTCGTTGTCGAGGGGAGCGTCCGCCGCACCGGCGAGCAGATCCGCCTCAATGCCCAGCTCATCGATACGGCAACGGGCGACAATCTGTGGGCCAACCGGTTCGACCGTGGCATGGCCGGCGTGTTTGCCGTCCAGCACGAGATGAGCGGCGAGATCGCCAAGGCGCTTGGCATGCAACCTTCGGCAGCGGAAAGCGAGCGCATGGCGCGGCCGCCGACGAGCAATCTCGAGGCCTATGATTACTATCTACAAGCCGAGACGGCGTCACGCAGCGTCCTGCAGGCCGGGCTGCGGGAGGCGCTTGCGCTCTACGACAAGGCGGAGGAGCTTGACCCCGCCTTTGCCGAAGCCTTCGCGGCCGACGCGCGCACCACAGTCTATATCTGGCGGGAGGCCTTCAACGACGTCATCCAGAGCGCGCCAGCACGAAAGAGAGCCTATGAGAAGGCGAGCCGAGCTTTGGAACTCGACCCTGACCTTTCGTCGCCCTATGCTATTCTTGGGATCATGCAGGTCGTCAATCGCCGCTACGAAGATGCGATTGCCTCTGCCAAGAAGGCTGTTTCAATCGGTCCGGGCGATGCAGAGGCGCAAGCAGCCCTTGGATATGTTCAGTTATACGCCGGCAATCATGCCGAGGCAGCCACTGCGGTCGAGACGGCGCTCAGGCTCGACCCCGACCTCTCAGCGATCAACCGGGAAACTGCTGGGCTGGTTTTTCTGCTCCAGGGCAATGTCGAGAAAGCGATCGAGACTCTCGAGCACACACGCGACGATGCGTCCACGGTTGGCAACTTTCGGTTTACGCTCGCTGCGGCGTATGTCCGCGGCGGCCGCCTACCGGATGCGAAAGCCGCAATCGCCGAGGGGCTCCGCCTCGTAGCAGGGTCCAGCTACGTGGACTCTTTGGCTGGGTGGGAGATGACTCATGCACATTTTCGGAATCCGCAGGATCTGGCGATACTCGTCGCCGCACTGCGCCAGGCGGGCCTACCCCAATGGCGCTTCGGCTTTACCCCGGCCGAACAGGACCAGTTAAAGGGTGCCGAGATCGCGTCCCTCGTCATTGGCCATACACTGCAAGGCCAGATCGAACCCGGTCTCCAACCAGCCTTCCTTCAGATCGGAAGCGACGGCAAGGCGGCCTTCCGCTCTACGACGCGGCTAGTCACCGAGACCGTCTACGTCGATGGCGATCTGTTGTGCGAGCAGAGCGAGAACCTGTTCGGTCGCCCCGACTGTGGTCCCGTCTACAGACGCAACGACGCAGCCGGCAAAAGCTACTCCTATGCCAATACAAGCAAGGTGTTTCACTTCACCGTGGTTCGGTAGACGCACACGCGCGTCTCAATGATAGTGATCGAGTTCCAAATTGGCCGCGACCTTCGGCCAGTTGGCATCGGCTTTCGGGATATTTTCAGCTGCATGCGCGGCGAAATCATCCGCATTGTCGACGTCGTAGATCAGGTAGAGCTTGCCGTCGATAATCTTGAATGCCTCAGGATCGACATTGACCGTGACCCCTCCGCCCACGACTTCGCCGGCGCAGTACCCGCCATATTGAGGAGCGTACTTGACCGGTTCGCTCATGAACATTTCCTGGTGTTTCTTGCTGGCGAAATGCCAAGGTGTCCCCAGCCATTCATAAGTGAACTCTTCGGAGCCCTTCACGGCCTTGCCGTCAGTGAAGTAAGCGACCGTGTCGTAGCCCATGATCGCCACACCACCAAAATAGCCGGTGTTTACCGAATCGTCGGCACATGCCGATCCCGCGCCGGCGACCACAGCTACCGCGACCAGGGCAGCCGTCCCCAAACTCCGAACCAGTCGTGGCTTGATCATCGTGCTCATCTGTATCCTCCGTTAATCGTGGATCTCGGCGCACTTCGCCGCGTTCGCCTCGCCAAGAATTTTGGCTTGGCAGGTAGCACCATGGCGTTTGAAAAGTCGTATGATATCCGTGTTGCCCTTCCAGAATGCGCGCGTTATCGGCATGTAGCCATGCCCCTCGGCATGGTTCACATTGGCACCTTTCGCAATGAGGAACTCGGCCAGTTCAACGTGGTTTTCCTCGCCGGCCACCAGCAACGGCGTAGCACCCGCCTTGTTGGCGGCATCGTCGAGCACCGCGCCTTTTTCCAACAGCAGCTTGGCGATCGGCAGGCTGCCCGAGAAGGCCGCCGCATGAAGCGGGGTAAAGCCGCCCGAGTTACGCGCCATGATGTCGGCACCCTTGGCCAGCAAGAAGTCGGCGATTTCCGGCTGGTTATCGAGCGCTGCAGCGATGAGCAGCGTTGCCTGGTCGCGCGCCCGGCTGTCGACGTCGGCACCGCCTGCCAGGGCTTGCTCCACGGCACCCTTGTCGCCGGCGGCGATGGAGTCGAACAACTGCTCACCTGCGGCTGCTGTTGTAGCCGCCAAAACCAGCATTCCAAGTGCCAGCAATCCGCGCATTGTGCAAGGTATCATATTAGCTTGTGGTCATACAAGCTGTCCTGGGCACATCAGGTGGATCCAAGGCGGACGGCGCGGCCAGACATAGCGAACGCGGCCCAGGGCGGGAAGGCGTTAGTGCTACTGGCTTCGTCAGTAGGGCACCGGTCCAGTCTGAATTTTGAAGAGCGTCGATTACCGAGGCGCCGAGCGGCGTCGAGCGTAACCGCCTGTTGCTCCGTTGGGATAGCCGGTAAGCGCAAAGGTGGCCGTTGGCGGAAGTGTCCGCTTTCGGATGCAACTATGGCTTGCTCAATGACCGACATGGGGCGCAAAGCTGCCATTCGTAACCGTCGTACACATGGGAAGTGCATAGGACATTTCAGGAAAAGGCCCATTCCGCATCGGACGGCGTGACCAACCCCTGCCGCAGTCGGCTGTGAAGTTCATTCCACGACGGGTCTGTCACGAAGCCTTTCATGCTTCCACAAGCCTCGGCGAAGGAAATGTCGCCCAAACGGCCGATGAGATCACTCATCGCGCCGTTCCTGCCCTTCAGGAATAGCTCGAGCGGATCATCATCACACTCAATTACCCGATGTCCCCAAGCACCCGGTACGTCGTCGCTTGCGAGAGCCTGCTGAAGATCTTCATCCACGCCTGTGGCCTCAAGCGCCCGGGAGACGACATAGCGCATCAGGGGGTAATAGATCGGCTGATAGCTGCCTCCAAGCGCGCGCACGCCGGGCAGGATCGACAAAACCAGAAACATCAGCAGGAGATTCGGGACAAGGCTGCGATTTGCCAGCCGCGCAAGGATATCGGGGGCTGTGAAGCACGCCACCTTCATACCGGTCGCGGGATCGATGAGCTCTCCGGCAACCAGACGCAGCGGAAGGCGTTTGCCATTTTCGTAGAGCCAGAAGAAGTCGGTACCGCGCGCGAGCCAGCCACTCCAGGGGCCGGACGCGAGCCCATCGATGCCGGCAAGGATATTGGAGGCGAACTTCGGGTCTTCCAGCAGTCTCATGCGTAGCCAGGAATTTTCGTCCGACAGATGGTCGGCCACCAGGTCGGCGATATCCTCGTCGTCGATCTGCAGGAAGGCAAAGCGGTCTCCGAACATTCTTGGCCAAAGGATGAGATTGGCTGCCTTGATGGCATGCGCCGGCCGGTCGAATTGCGTTTTCGGCAGAAGGCTACGAAGCAGCGTGAGCGCGTCTCCCCCAGTATTTGGCTCCCTCGGTAACAACTCGAACCTGTAAGGTCCCGGCCCGGCTAGCAGGCTGTATCCGATCATCCGGCTTCGGCTCAGGCCAAAGACGTTGACCGGCTTGCCGTCAACGGTGATCCAGCCTGGTCCCTTGCGTGGCTTTTCGACGAGATTCACCGTCGAAACGGCGTAGGAAACGTAGGTCGAACAGCCATGCGCCGAGAGACCAAGGAGGCTGAAGATATGCGTATAATAGGCTTCCGGCTCCAGGAGGAGAAACAAATGAGGGCCTGTCTGCAACACGCGGCGCCTTTGGAAATCCCTGCAGATTTCCAAGGCGGTATCGGCAGACAACCCGTTTCGTGTCGCTGCCTTCCTGATGATGTCGAGTAGTTTGGTGAAGGCTCGGAGCCGGATTTCTGGCATGGGAACCGAAGCCGGCGCCGTAAACAGGCGAAACGCATAATCACGGATCGGCCGGGAATGGTATGGGCTCATCCAGGGGTAGAGTGCCGTCAGCGACCCCAGGACTGCCTGTTTCGCATCTACGCCTGCTGTTAGCTCTTCCACCTCACGTTTCACCTTTTTCTCGTGTCTGAATTACACCCACGCTCAAACACAAAATACTGACGAGGAGCGCCACGCCAAAGCTCAAGAAAATCGTCGAAGGAAATGCTCGATCTCCGACAGCGGCGGCGATGCCGAAGATGAGTAACCCGAGTACCACGGCCACACTATGCATAATGCCTTTGGCCCGGCCCAAAAGATAAATGGATACATGCGACTGCAATGTGACTTCAACGCTGACGCGTCCAAGATTGTATAGAAATCCGAGCGCGACAAAAAGGATCACTGTCCAGGGCGTGGGCAGAGATGCCAGCGCCATGAGTACCAGCGCCGTTAAGCCCAAAAGCATGAGATGCCGCACGTGGGTACTCATCGCTCTTTCAATCCGGAATAGAGAGACCGCACCGATCAGTGAGCCCGCCGACCATGCAGCCTCAAGGTAGCCGAAATCCGCGGCAGTACCCTTCTGCTCCTGGAAGACGAAGCTAGATCCCATGACGCTGACAAGCACCGCGCTTGTGTAGAGAAGCGCGTAGACGCCGATGAGACGACGCAGGCTTGGATCTAATTGTGCTGCCGAGATTTTGGCGAAGCGGACATCACGCGAAACCGGTTGCAGCCGCATCAAGGCTAGGCAGCCCGATGAAAACAAAAAGAAGGCAGCAATAACGGTGAATGGCAGGACTGGGGAGCGATCATGCAGCAAAGGCCCTGCAAGCAAAGCTGCGCCGAGATTGCCGACCTGCATGACGAAGAAGACGGCGGAATTCGAGGCTACAAGATCGCGGCCGTCAGCTATCACGGGGATCAACGATTGAGAGCTTGTAAGCGCGACACGGTCGCAAAACGAAAAGAGGGCCGCTGACAGACAGATAATCACAAACACGTCCATGTCGAGAAGCGCGCAAGCGGTAGCCAGCATAACGACGAAGCGGCTGAGGTCTGCCGCAACGTTCAAGCATCGCCTGTCAAATCGATCCGCCGCTACACCGGCCAGAGGGCTCGCGATGAATTCGACAACGCTGACGATCGCAAGGAACGTCGCCACGCCGGCGGTTCCGTACCCTCGCTCGACGAGAATCCAGGCGGATGCGATGTAGTAGCCGTTTCGGGCAACGGCCGCCGATAGCGTGCTGGCCAGGAATCCGAGGCAGGGACTGGACCGGCCGGCCCGTCCTTTGCCATGATGAACTCGAACCAGGTTTGACATGAGCGGCGTATCCGGCTGACCGCCGATGGATACCGTCTTCCGCCAAGCCTGCTTTACTGTGATGTTGGGGTTTTCCGATACTTGCTGAGAACCGACAAGCGGCGGGCTAGATTCTGCAGTTACGACGAAACTCCGTCGGGACCGCGCCGAATGCCCGCTTAAAGGCGGTCGTGAAATGGCTCGAGCTGCCGAAACCACATTCCATCGCGATTTCCGTCGCCGACAGACTGGTCGATCGCAGCATGTCCGCGGCCTGCTCCAGCCGTCGCTGCGCAATGAATGCGTGCGGCGTCATGCCTGTCGACTGCTTGAAGGCCCTCCAGAAATGGAACCGGCTAACCCCAATTTCTTTCGCCAGATCGGCGAGCGTAGGTCTGCCGTCCGACAACGTCTCGATCATGTCCACCGCCCGCTTGAGATCGAACGATGACAAACCGCCTTTTGCCGGCTCCTGATGGAAGCCGTTCAACCTCAACATTTGGCCGAGCAATTGCGTGGCGTGGCACTCCACCATCGTTGCGCTGATGGGGTCAGGCTGCTTGAGCTCCAAGGCAATCCTCTGCAACGCCAACTCTACAGTGCCGTCCCGAAACCCGATCGACGGCGGCAGCACTGCCGGGCGATGGCGAGCCGTTCCCGCAAACACATCGTCGGCGAACTCTTTTGCAATCGAGACTAGGAGGTAGGAAGCGGTCGCGTCCCCCTCGTCCCACCCATTCCAATCACTGCCGGCGGGCATGAAGATTATCGAACCGGCCCGGCGCGGCAAAAAGGCAATCCGGCGCCCATCCACGATGTCTTCTCCGCGGCACGCCGTGCCCTTCAGGTTCATCAGGAACAAATGGTTTGGCTGCAGGATTCTTGTTTCCTGGCGCTCAAGCCCGGTTCTTTTGACCACGTCCGCCCGCACGCTCCCCCAATTCTCATATTTGTGTGTAAGCGACTGGTGCCGGGAACGGCGATTCTGGGTCGGGTCGAGCGCAAGAGTATTCACGTATCCGCAGCCTCCTTACTGGCGAGCGGCCAGTCGTCGCATGATGTGGCGAACCATGGGTTGCTGAACAACACGCAAATAACTCTGGATTGGTAGAAGATGTGACTTTAGCGAAAAAATGGCAAACGAGTGAAAGCCGCCTGTATCCGGCAGGCCTACCAGTTGGCTCAGCCAATACTTGAGCCCGGTGAAATATTAGACCCCACTTATCTTGGTGGAATTTCCCCCATCGACGTATCGGCATCTCACCAATGGAACGGTGCTGGAGGCATACTGCGATGCGTGGACTCGACGACTTTCTGGCTGAGTGCGACCACGGCCCACGGATCAACGGACTGGCAGGCTTTTTCGCGGCGACCGCCGCTGGCAAGAGCGGGATGCCAATCCGCAAGCCCGTCGCCGACGCCCGGCTTCTGCCGAGCGATGAACTGCTGCGCGGCCTGGTCAGCCTTCATGCGGCACGACAAGGCTTTTTTGACCAGCATTATCACGGCAGCATTCCCTACAGATTGGAGGAGGAGTGCCGGACGGCCTACGCAATGCTGAAATACGCACGGGATCGTGGTGGTCCGCATTCGCTATACAGCCTTGGAACAGCGGAAGGCACGATGGCGAGGACACTGTCCGAACTGTCGGAGGGACAGATACGCACACTGTCGTGCAGCCCGAACGCGGAGAATTACAATTGCTTCATGGCTTATGGCGAACCGCCGCACGCTGACTTCTTCGTCGGCCCCTTTCATCATTTGACAAAGGACGTCCTGCGTTCAGATCCGCGACTGGCAAATTTTGCCCACGGGTTCGACATCATTCTCGAAGATACGACCTTTCAGATGTACTCGCCCAACAGAGCAAGCCAGATCGAATTCGTGACCCAGCACCTCAAGCAGGACGGAATCTTCGTCTTCGTCGAAAAGTTCCGGGCAACCGAGGAGCCGGACTACAGGCGTCGCGAATACCAGAAGGATTTTGGGTTCAAGGCGCGCTATTTTCCCCCAGATGAAATCGAGAAGAAGCAAACCCTCGTTCTGGATACGATGTTCGGCAATGAGGTGACTTTGGCACAGATGGCCGACGCCATACGCCAGCATTTCAGCTACTGCTCACTGACGTGGAACAGCGGAAATTTCTGTAGCCTGGCGGCGAGCAATAGCGAGGAAAACCTGAACCGATACCTTTCCCAGATGGCCGCTCCGGCCATTCCGCACGAGTACGTCTACGAAACCAGCTTGTATCCGACCCTGCCGGTTAGCGTCGCCGCCGCGCAGGAATAGGCTCCTGTGCCTTGAGACAGGTCAACAACACGTTGCGTCGTTTGGACCATGTCTTCGCGGCTGTCGACCATGGCAGCCTCAGGCAGGCCGCAAGAGTTCTCAGGGTGAGGGAATCCTGTGTCAGCCGCAACATCGTTGCTCTCGAACAATTGCTGGACATGCAGTTGTTTGACCGCGACGTCCATGGCGTTCGGCTGACCGAAGCAGGCCGGGCCTGGACTAACCTCGTCCGGGCTCATTATGAAGGGTTGCAAGATGCCATGGCCGGAGGTGGTCCTGGCGACCAGGATGCCAAAACAGTCAAGATAGGGTTGTGCGGTCAGATAGGACGGGCGTTCGTGGCGCGGCTTGTCGATCGATTTCGCGGCTTGCATCCGGACGTGAGCATCGCCATCGAGGACGTTCCCCATGATCAGTGTCTGGCGGCAATACGTCGCCGGCGCCTTGACATCGTGTTCACGCACGGGCTCGAGAACGGCGCCTTATGCCGCAGCGAGCTATTTGGACACGAGCGCTTGTTCATTCTCCTGCCCTGTTACCATCCGCTTGCTGAAAGGTCTGCGGTCACATGGGCAGATCTTGCAGATACCTGCCTGCTGGTTTCGGTCGGATCGCCGCTGGATCCGGTTTTGTTGGAAAAGATTGCCGCAGGTGGTGGCCCCGCTATTCAAATATGTCGCGCGAGCGAAGCGACGGTCATCCTCAAGGTGCAACTCGGTCAAGGCGTTACTCTGGCGGGCGAAGGTTTTGCCAGGACAGTCGCCATCGACGCTACAGTATGGAAACCCATCGACGGTCAGCACAGCATCAGTTCGATTAAGGCGGTGTGGCTGGAATCGAACCCAAAGCGTGCGCTTCTGCGCCTGGTTGGGACCGCAAGAAACCTGGTGGCCGCAACGCGACCCGGGCCTACCCCTGTCAATGGAGGAAGTTCGGGACGCCGCGGCGCGATTTCTGAAGTCACGCCATGACTGGGAGGTGCGACTGACCCGGTTTGACTTCAGTCGTCCAGCCTCTAACCACCCTCCGAACGCTTTGCCCTGGCAAAGCCTCGATCCGTCGCAATGAACCGCTCCAGCATCGCAACGATGAGGCGCGGCGCATCGGCGGGCCGGTGCCCCGCTTCGCGGCCGAGGATCTCGGCATAAGCCGTCAGATCACGGTGCAGTGCCGCAGGGAGTTCCACCATGACCTTGACAGGCTTGTCGTCAGCGATTGGCCCCAGTTTCAGCTTGGCCATTTCAGCCCCCCATAAGGTTCGAGCACGAGATCGCGTGTGACGATCACCCGCACCGGGAATCCCGGTCGGATGGTGAGCGTCGGCGCTATGTTGAGCTGCCGCTGGACGATCTGCTGGCCTGTCTGGCTGATGCTGTCGGAAGCACCCTGGCGAAGAGCGCGCATGATGTCGCTCTCCTGGCCCGATGAGCCTGCTTGCGCGCCGATGCTCAGAACCGTGGAAAGTGCTGCAGCCTTGAACAACTCGCCCCAGTGATAGTCGACGCCGTCCTCGAGACCGGCATAGCCCTCAGCGTCCGCGCCAGGCTCACGTTCCAGAACGATGGAGCGGCCGTCAGGAAAAATCAGCCTGGTCCAGACCAGCAACACGCGACGCTGGCCGAAGCCGACCCCATTGTCATACTGGCCGATGAGGCGCGTCCCCTGCGGAATGAGACGGATATGTCCGGTGGGGCTGTCATAGACATTCTCCGTCACCTGCGCGGTAATCTGACCGGGCAGGTCTGAGCGAATGCCAGTGATGAGGGCAGCTGCGATGACGGCGCCCGCCTGCAGGACGTTTTTCGACGCCGGTGCCGCAACACGATCCGACGAGACGGTGCGCTTGTCAGGCGGCTGGTCGAGGAACGCAAGTTGGCGGTCTTGCGCCGAGGGCGTCGCTGACTGCGGCGCGAGGCCAAGGTTGGCGAGATCGGTTTGTGGCATGGTGTCTGTCGTGGCTCGAGCGACAGTCGCGTCACTAGCGGGCCGCGTTTGCGTGGACGCGAACAGACGCGCGGTCCTCGCCGCCTCCAGTTCCTGCTCCCGGCGCTGTTCCTCTGGATCCGGTCCGACCGAGCCCGACGACGGCGCTCCGTTCGCCGGGCCGCCATTCTGCGCGTTGAGGATCGGGCGGCCGAGATCGCCGGGAAGCGGTGGGCCAAGCTTTGGAACGCCCGTATAGTCCTTTGGCAGACCGGCGAGCCCATCGGGCGTCGAACGATTATCGGTTGAATAGAGCTCCTGACCCTGGCCTTGCTGACGGTTCTGAAGCGCGTAAATCAGCGCACCGCCGACAGCGAGGCTAGCGGCGAGCCCCAATCCGGCCAACGCCTTGCGGGACAGACGCGTCACGCGCGACGGCTCGGCGCGCAGCCGCATGGCCGCGGCCGGCTCACCTGTCAACGGCCGGGCGTCATCCTCGACCGGTGCCTCCGGCCGGGCGTCATTCGCCGGCCCCCGGCCTTCTTTCTTCCCGGGATCCATTTTGTCGCTCATGATGACGACCCTCCCCTGCCTGTTCGGAGGTTCGTCGCTGGCGGGGTCTCACCAGGGCCATGCATCCATGAAAATCGACTGCTCCTTACCCCATCGGTGCGGGAGACGCGGACGCGCCTCTGGTTCTTGCCGGCGCCGAGGCGCAACTCGGCGGCGGCAAACATCCGGTCGACGATCATGTAGTTGCCGCGCACGCGATAGTTGACCAGCTCGGACGTGTCGCCTTCCGGCCCTACCACGAACAGTGGCGGCATCTCACCCTGGCCGATGCCCCGCGGGAACTCGATGAACACCTGCTTGCCATCGTCGAAGGCGCGCAGCGGCCGCCACGGTGCGCGATCGCCCGTCACCTCGTAGCGGAAATTGACGCGAGAAAGATCGATGCCCGTCGAGACCGGCTGCACAGCTTCAGCCTCTTGGTTCTGACGCCGCAAAGCGATGAGTTGGTCCTGCGGATATTGCCAGGAAACCGATGCCATATAGGTCGACGGCGTCGAGCGCAGTTCCATGTGATAGGTCCGCCGATCGGTGTTGATGACGAGATTGGTGAGAAGGTCGGCGCGCGTCGGCTTGACGAGGATGTGGACCTGCTTGGCGCCGCCCGTACCGCTCTCGGTATCGCCGATGATCCAGCGCACGGTGTCGCCGGCGGCGACGGGACCGGAGCCGACGAGCTGCTCGCCGGGCTGCAGCGCGATGTCGGTGATCTGCCCCGGCGAGGCATAAACCTGATAGAGCGCGCCATCGACGAACGGATAGACCTGCATCGAGTTGATGAAGCCGTTGCGGACAGGCTGGACGCGCGCGGCCGCATTGGCCAGGTTCACGCGCGCGGCCGGATCGGTCGGTTCCGGGTCGGGCTTTGCGGCCTTGCCGACCGGCTTCAACTGGCCTGGAAGCGGCAGCGGCTTGGACAGCTCCACCACCTTGACGGGCGGGGGCGGATCGACCGCCTGCACGGCCGGGACCGGATCGTCATAGGAAATCTCCGGCGGCTTCTGCCTGGTGGCACAGCCCGCAAGCGCCGAGGTCAAAAGCAGAAGTGCTGGAAAGGCCATTTTGCGTAAGGCCGGCATTGCGCGAACGAGGAAAGCCGGACACCCCCGGGGGGCGGTGTTGCAGAGTGCGGGCATCATTGTCCAAGCTCCTTCGACCAGTTGATGGCGTTGATGTAGATGCCGAGCGGATTCTTCCTCAGCGTGTCGGCGTCGCGCGGGGGCTGCATGACAATGGTGAGAATGGCCGACCAGCGCTCCGTGGAAGCGAGTGATCCATCCTGATAGCGGCGTTCGATCCAGGCGATGCGGAAGCTCGCCGGCGATGCGCGGATGACCGACGACACGTCGACGGCGACCTGCTGTTTGCCGACCTTGGTGAACGGGTCATTGGCGCGCGCATAGTCGTTGAGGGCCAGCGCCCCGCCCTTCGTCGCGAAGTCATAGGCGCGCAGCCAGTTCTGCCGCACGATGACCGGATCGGCGGGGATCGACCTCACCTGTTCGAGGAAGTGTGCCAGGTAGAAGGCAATCTGCGGATCGCTCGGCTGATAGTCGCCGATCGCGGGTCCCACGGCCTGCGCCTGGCCGAGACGATCGACCTGCACCACCCAAGGCACGATCGAGCCTTTCGCGGATTGCCAGATGAGCGCTGCGGAGAAGCCCGCGGCGAGCGCCAGGCAACCGAAAGCCATATACCGCCAGTTGCGCGCCTGCACGCGAGCGGAACCGATGCGCTCGTCCCAGACCTGCGCAGCACGCTGGTAGGGCGTCTCGGGTTGTGGGGATCTGCCGTAGTGCGTGGACGGTCGTTTGAACATGCTTAGTCTCTTTCAGAGAGGTTGATCGAGGAGCCGCCGCCATGGCTGTCGCCACTGCGAACAGCGTGGGCGGCGGCCTGGACGCCATGGGACTTCTGTTGCGAGCGCTTCATGCGCTTCGCCCAGGCAGGCTGACTTTCAGTGGCGGAGGACGCAACGGGAGCGGAGCTGGCTTCGGGCGCGTTCGCGCCGATTGTGCCAGCCGTGGAGGATCCGCCTGTCGTCTGGAAGGCAGCGCGAGCGCCGGACTGGAAGCTCTGCTTCATGCTGCCTGCCGCATTATTTGCCGTTCGCTTCAGCGGTGAGATGGCGCCCTGCGCGCCGGCGCTGATGACACCGCCGAGCCCGGATGCGACGCCGGAGAAGCCTGACTGTCCCGCCGCGCCGAGGCCGTAGGCTGTGGATGCCCTGCCCGCGGTGGCGGCACCGCCACGGGCCGCCGTTGCAGCACCGCTGCTGACAGCCACGCCTCCGGACACGATGGCGCCGCCGGCCGCTGTGCCCACTGCTGCCATGCCGCCGGCGGCGAGCCCGGTGCCGACCGCCGCACCCGCGCCGAGCTGCGGGCCGCCGGAGACGAGACCGTTGGCGATACCAGGTCCAAATATGCCAAGGCCGAGCAGCGACAGCGCGGCCAGCACGATCGCCATGGCGTCGTCGATCGACGGCGTGGTCCCGCCGAATCCGGAAGTGAACTCGGAGAAAAGGGTTGAGCCGATGCCGATGGTGACGGCGAGCACGAGCACCTTGATGCCGGACGAGATGACGTTGCCAAGCACCCGCTCGGCCATGAACGCGGATTTGCCGAACAGACCGAAGGGTATCAGCACGAAACCGGCGAGCGTCGTCAGCTTGAACTCGATCAGGGTGACGAAGAGCTGGATCGCCAGGATGACGAAGGCCAGCAGCACCAGCGCCCAGGCGAAGAACATGCAGGCGATCTGGATGAAGTTCTCGAAGAAGGACCAATAGCCCATCATGTTCGAGATCGAGTCCAGCAACGGCCGGCCGGCATCGAGCCCGGTCTGCGCCACCTTGCCCGGGCGCATGAGATCGTTGACGGTAAAACCCGTACCCGAGGCCTTCAGGCCAAGCCCGGCGAAGCTTTCGAAGACGATGCGGGCGAGATTGTTCCAGTTGGAAATGAGGTAGGCGAAGACGCCGACGAAGAGCGTCTTCTTGACGAGGCGCGCCATGATGTCGTCGTCGGCACCCCAGGACCAGAAGAGCGCCGCCAGCGTCACGTCGATGACGATCAGAGTTGTGGCGATGAAGCCCACCTCGCCGCCGAGCAGGCCGAAGCCGCTGTCGATGTAGCGTGTGAAGACTTCGAGGAAATGGTCGATGACGCCCATGCCGCCCATGTCAGCGCGCCTCCGGCCGAGGCGGCTCGACCTGCATCGCGGGAGCGGTCACATCCGTCCCCTCCCCTTCTTGCCGGTCGCCTGACGCGGGCACATTCGGAAACAGCGTTGTCGGCGCTACCGGCGCAGGCGCGGTTGCCGAGTCACGTTGACGGAGAAACCGGCGCCGGCTCTCTGCCCAGGCTTTCAGACAACCGGGATCGCGAGGACCGGCCTCGCCGATCCCGGAACAGCGGCGCAATTCGAACGCGAGCAGGTCTTGTGACGCGGTGGAACGGTCCCGTGTCCCAAGGGCGTCAGGCTCATCGTCCTTGCTGCTCATCTCGATCGCGGTCACTGTCAAAGCGACCGCGATGAAGACGACCGCACTGACACGAGCGAGGATCTTGCCATCCATCGCTCCGGCCTTAGTTCTTGCCATAGAACATCTGCGCACTGCCGGGTTGGTAGCCCGAGCCCTGCGTCAGGAAGCGGCGGCGCTGCTCCCGGCCCTGGTCGGCGGCGGTGGCCTGCTCGGCCGATTGCAACGCTTGCGCCCGACCATTCGCGGCGACGACAGCGGTGAGATCGGCAAGCTGCTGCGCCTGAAGCCCGAGGAGCTGGTTGCCGGCCTGTGTTGCCTGAAGCGCGCCCGTCGCACCCTGGCTTTGGCCGACCAGTGCCGACATCTCACTGCGATTGGTGTCAATGTTGCCGACGACGCCCGCCTGCACACGCATGGCATCCTGAAGGCCACCAACCGTGTTGCCCCAGCGCGAGCGCGCGTCGGCGACGAGTTGCTGATCCGAAGCCGATAGCGAGACGTTGCCGTATTTCTGCTGGAAGGCCTGATCGATCTGCCGCACGTCATAGGCAACGTTCTGCGCCTGACTGAGCAGTTGCTGCGTACGCTGCACGGACTGCTGAAGCTGTTCCAGCGAGGAGAACGGCAGGCTTGCGAGATTGCGCGCCTGGTTGATGAGCATCTGCGCCTGGTTCTGGAGCGAGGTGATCTGGTTGGTGATCTGTTCGAGCGAGCGCGCTGCCGTCAGGACGTTTTGCGAATAGTTCGACGGATCGAAAACGATGATGGCGTGTGCCGGCGTCGCCAGGAAGGGCGAGAATGCGGCGGGTGCGACAAGCAGTGCGGCGGCGAACCGCATGCCAAGGGAACGGCGCAGTTTCATGGGGACTTCTCCTTGTTGGTGAGGGCGGGGCTGGTTAGGGCGGGAACAAGTTCAGCGGCCCAGCCGACGCCACGATGGCTAAGCCAGGCTGCGAGGAATCCGTCGCGGCCGTGCTCGGCGAAGATGCGTGCGATCGCGGCCTGGTCGGTCTTCGAGGACACAGCGCAGAGCGCGAGCGCCACATCCGACAGACCGAGCTCGAACAGCCGGTTGCCGCGTCGGGACTGGCAGTAATAGTCGCGCTTCGGCATCGCCCGCGCGATGATCTCGATCTGCCGATCGTTGAGGCCGAAGCGACGATAGATCGCCGTGATCTGCGGCTCGATGGCGCGCTCGTTCGGCAGCAGAAGACGGGTCTGGCAGCTCTCGATGATCGCGGGCGCGATTGCCGAGCCGTCAATGTCGCTGAGCGACTGCGTGGCGAAGATGACGCTGGAGTTCTTCTTGCGCAGCGTCTTCAGCCATTCGCGGAGCTGGCCGGCAAAGCCCTCATCGTCCAGCACAAGCCAGCCTTCGTCGATGATGAGAAGGGTTGGCGAGCCATCGAGCCGGTCCTCGATGCGATGGAAGAGATAGGACAGCACCGCGGGCGCAGCACCCGTTCCGATCAGCCCTTCGGTCTCGTAAGCCTGGACAGACGCCGATCCGAGATGCTCGCGCTCGGCATCGAGCAACCGGCCGTAAGGACCCCCGACGCAATAGGGGCGCAATGCCTGCTTGAGATCGTTTGATTGCAGCAGCACCACGAGACCGGTGATGGTGCGCTCCCCGACCGGCGCGGACGCCAGCGAGGTCAACGCCGTCCAGATATGCTCCTTGATCTCAGGTGTGATCGTCACACCTTCGCGTGTCAGGATCGCCACGATCCAGTCAGCGGCCCAGGCGCGCTCGGGGACATGATGAACACGCGCGAGCGGTTGAAGGCTGACGCTGTCGATTGCCCCATCGCTGAGATCGCCGCCGAGATCATGCCAGTCGCCGCCCATGGCAAGTGCCGCCGCGCGGATCGAGCCGCCGAAATCAAAGGCGAAAACCTGCGAGCCTGCATAGCGGCGGAACTGCAGCGCCATCAGCGCCAAAAGCACGGACTTGCCGGCGCCGGTCGGGCCGACGATCAGCGTGTGGCCGACGTCGCCGACGTGAAGCGAAAGCCGGAACGGGGTCGAGCCTTCGGTCTTGCCGAACAGCAGAGGGGGCGCTGCAAAATGCTCGTCCCGCACCTCGCCCGCCCACACCGCGGAAAGCGGGATGATGTGGGCGAGATTGAGGGTGGAGATGGGAGGTTGACGGACGTTGGCGTAGACATGACCCGGCAGGCTGCCGAGCCAGGCGTCGACGGCGTTGATGGTTTCGATGATTGCCGTGAAATCGCGGCCCTGGATGACCTTTTCGACCCGGCGCAGTTTTTCGTCGGCGGTACCGGGATCATCATCCCACACCGTCACCGTCGCGGTGACATAGGCCATACCGGCATAGTCGGCGCCGAGTTCCTGCAGCGCCATGTCGGCATCGGCGGCCTTGTTTGCGGCGTCAGTGTCCACGAGGACGGACGGCTCGTTGGTGATCACCTCCTTGAGGATCGCGGCGACAGATTTGCGCTTGGCGAACCATTGACGCCGGATCTTTGTCAGCAGCCTGGTCGCATCGGTCTTGTCGAGCAGGATCGCGCGTGTCGACCAACGATACGGGAAGGCCAGCCGGTTCAGTTCGTCGAGCAGGCCCGGTGTGGTCGCGGTCGGGAAACCCGTGACCGCGAGAATGCGCAGATGCGACGCGCCAAGCCGCGGCTCGAGCCCGCCGGTCAGCGGCTGGTCGGCCAGCATGGCATCGAGATACATCGGCGTTTCGGGAACGCGGACACGGTGGCGATTGGTCGAGATGCAGCCATGCAGATAGGTCAGCGTCTCGGCGTCATCGAGCCAGCGGCACTCCGGCATGAAGGCTTCGACCAGGCGCAGGACGCGGTCGCTGCGGTCAGTGAACCCGGTTAGCACCTCATTGGGGTCGCGGCCCCTCTTTTCACGGCCTTCGTAGAGCCAGCTTTCCGGACGCGCTGTGTCTTCGGCGGGCGCAAGATAGGTGAGCGTCAGGAAGTAGCTGGACTCGAAATGCGCGCCGGCCTCCTCGAAGCCCGCCTTGCGCTCCGCATCGACCAGCGTGGAGGCCGCATCCGGAAAGCTGCTGTCGGGATAGAGCGTCGAGGCATGGCGCTGTGCCTCGACGAAGATCGCCCAGCCGGAGCCGAGGCGGCGGAAGGCATTGTTGAGCCGGCCGGCGACGGCGACCAGTTCGGCCGGCACGGCGCTGTCGAGATCGGGACCGCGAAAGCGCGCGGTGCGCTGGAAGCTGCCGTCCTTGTTGAGGACGACTCCGGCGCCGACCAATGCCGCCCAGGGCAGGAAGTCAGCGAGCCGGCTGCTGCGGTTGCGATATTCGGCAAGGTTCATCATAGGTGCGACCTCTCAGACCGTGAGATGCGCGGGGATGCGCAGGTGCCGGCGAACGACGTCGGCGAAAAGCGGATCGCGCTTGGCGGCCCAGACCGCGGCTACATGGCCGATCGCCCAGATTGCAAGGCCGACGAGCCAGAGACGCAGTCCCAGCCCTACGGCGCCGGCGAGCGTCCCGTTCATGATGGCAATGGCGCGCGGGGCGCCACCGAGCAGGATCGGCTCGGTCAGCGCGCGGTGCACGAGGACCGTATAGCCCGGCACTGTATAATCCGGCCTTGGGCCGCCCTGTTCGACAGCGCCCGCCATCAGACCAGCGCTCCGCCGCCGAACGAGAAGAACGACAGGAAGAAGCTCGACGCCGCGAAAGCGATGGACAGTCCGAACACGATCTGGATGAGCCGGCGGAATCCGCCCGACGTGTCGCCGAAGGCCAGCGTCAGGCCGGTGACGATGATGATGATCACCGCCATGATCTTGGCGACCGGGCCTTCGATCGACTGGAGGATCTGTTGCAGCGGCTGTTCCCACGGCATCGATGAACCGGAGGCACAAGCGGGAGCGGCCATTACCAGGATTAGCGTGGCACCGGAAACGGTCATGGCGAGACGATGGCGCGCGAGGCGCAGGCGTTGGATCACGGATTTTCTCCCTCGGAGTTTTGGATGAGCAAGGTTGGGCTGTCGTGCACGAGGACGGCTGGCGCGACCCGGTAATCTCCGTCCGGCCGAAGGCCATCGACACGGGCGAGTTCGGACAGACGGCGCGCGGAGCCGCGGCCGGAAAGGACGGCAACCAGGTCGATCGTCTCGGCTATCAGCGCGCGTGGAACCGTGACGACGGCTTCCTGGATAAGTTGCTCGAAGCGGCGGAGCGCGCCAATGGCGCTGCCCGCGTGGATCGTCCCGAGGCCGCCGGGGTGGCCGGTGCCCCAGGCCTTCAACAGTTCGAGCGCCTCGGCTCCGCGCACTTCGCCGACCGGAATGCGGTCCGGGCGCAGGCGTAGTGATGAACGAACGAGATCGGAGAGCGACGCGACACCATCTTTCGTTCGCATCGCAACGAGATTGGGCGCGGCGCATTGCAGCTCGCGCGTATCCTCGATGATGACGACACGATCGGCGGTTTTGGCCACTTCGGCCAACAGCGCGTTGATCAGCGTGGTCTTGCCCGTGGATGTGCCGCCAGCGACCAGAATGTTCGCGCGGTTGGCAACGCCCTGGCGCAGCGCGTCCGCCTGCTGCGCCGACATGATCCCGGTCACGACATAATCTTCGAGCGTGAAGATAGCGACGGCGGGCTTGCGGATCGCGAAGGCGGGCGCCGCGACGACGGGAGGAACAAGCCCCTCGAACCGCTCGCCCGTATCGGGCAGTTCGGCCGAGACACGTGGGGCGCCGGCATGGACTTCGGCACCGACATGATGAGCGACGAGGCGAACGATGCGTTCGCCGTCCGCCGCCGACAGACGCTCTCCAGTGTCGGACAATCCCTCGGACAGGCGATCGATCCACAAGCGCCCATCGGGGTTGAGCATCACCTCGACGATGCCCGCATCGTCGAGATAGCGCGCGATCGCGGGTCCGAGGGCCGTGCGCAGCATGCGTGCGCCGCGCGCCAGACCTTCAGAATTGTGATGCGAAGCTGCCATCCTGTCCCCGTTTCGATCCGGGGGAACATGGACGGCCCCTGGACGGGGATGATTAAGAGAGCCGTATCTCGAGTGGTTTCAACACCTAATGTCGAGGCGTAGTGGCGTAGCGTGCAAATACAGGAGATTGGCGGTGCCGACGTAAACGGCGCAAGGCGGCGATTATTAGTTCTGCTTTAGGTACGGCGATTATCTATATGGTCCTCGACAGGCCGGTACCCGTAATCCACGTGTTAGACTGCGCATATCACGCCGTACAAAGGCGAATCCGCTGCGACAGCTGCGAGGGTTGCCCAGCGTCTCTTGATTTTGTACCCAGCCAAGATCGAAAACATGGAGCCTGATTATGGACGACTACCACAATGAAAAAGGCGCAAAGCCAGAAGACGTGCGCGCCTCGTTGAAGGGATGGGCTTGGTTTATTGCTCTGACGCTCGGGATCTTTGGTGCCTACGCTTTGATCGAGATCTAAACGCGCGACTTCGGTACGGGGCTAAGAGAGCCGACGGCGCGCGCTGCAACACCGTCGAAAGCGAAGCCCAGCTGGGAAATTGTCGCCGTAGGTCTGAAGAAGGGTGTCCACCTTCGTGTTCCCGTGCTTTTCAATCCTACCGTCCTGGTGCGGTGGCGCCCATCCAAACCTGGACGATCAATTGTCCGCTCGTCGGCAAAGCCGTCCGATCAAGCGGCTTCAGCACGAGTTGACCGTCTAGGCTTGTGGCGAACCACCACGTCGACCTTGTAGTCGAGCCGGTCCAGACAGCGAACCAGCCTGTCTATTGAAAACTTACCCGTGCGCCCGGTGACGATCGCGGAGACGTCGGGCTGTTTCATTCCAAGCAGTTCAGCCGACTTCGCCTGGGTCAGGCGCCGGCGCTTGATAATGGCGCGGATCTCGCGGGCCAGCTTAGCCTTGAGCAATTCCTCTTCGGGATTCTCAAAGCCGAGGTCCGCAAACACGTTGCCGCTGCTCACTTCGGCGGTGATGTCTTCTGTCATGACTTTGTTCCTTTCCCATAGTTTTCGCGGTAGTGCGCCTCGGCCGCCTTCAATCGCACTGTCACGAGATCGATTTCGTGCTTGGGTGTCTCCCTGCCCTTCTTCGACTTCTTCTGGAAGCAATGAAGCACGTAGATCACCCCGGCAAAGCGCACCGCATAGACGGCCCGGTAGGTATCTCCGTCGAAGTCGTCGATCACCTCGAGGATGCTGCGGCCCCCAAACCCTTTCAGGGCTTTGACAGCCGGGTGCTCCTCACCATTCTGGGCGTCGTTGATTGCGACACCCATCAACCGGCGAACATCGACCGGAAACTCGCGCAGGTCGCCCTTCGAGGATCCCATCCACACCGTGGGCTTTTGGTTTTTCATTCTCCTGCCTTATAGCATACAGACTATATTTTTCAACCAAGAATCCTGATCGAGGCTTGCAAAATCTCAGTCCTCCCGTCCATTTAGCCCACGGGCCCGCCGGGCTGGTTTGTGTCCAGGCCGCCATCGATATCCTCGGAGATCTCCTGGCGAAGCTTTGGACCTTTTGCCAGGCGCCGGCCGAGCGCGGTGACAAAGGCATCATAGCGCTCGCCCGCCTTGGCATGGGCAGCCTGCCCCGCGGGCTCGGGCAACGCTGGTGTTGTCGCCAGCCAGAAGCGGACGAAAACGGCGAGCGTCTCCACCGCTATTCCAACATCGCGCTCCTGGCGTGCCATGCGGCGATCGAGCTGGTCGAGCCGCTTGGTGATCGCCGCCTCCTGTCGCTCGGCGGCATCGGGTGAGAGGAACGACTCGATGGCCGCCTCGGCGACGAGCGACCGTGAAAAATCACGGCGCGCCGCATGTTCGGCCAGCCTGCTCATGACCTTCGGATCGAGATAGACGGACAGGCGTTGCTTGCGAGGTGGCTTTACCATGGGAGCCTCACATATCCACGCCGTCGCCGGGGTCGAGCGACGCCTGCCGCGCAACGCCCTGCATCAGGCGCGTCAGTCGACGGTTGCGGGCAACCTCGTCCTCCACGTCATCCAGGTGATCGATCTCGAATTCGTTCTCGGTCGAAGGCTTCACGACCTGCTCGACGCGACTGAGCTCGGGTTGCCGACGACGCTCGGAATCAGTTGTGTCGTCATCCGTGGCCAACGGCGCCGACATGGCTTCAGCAATCTGCGGACGAGAAGGCAGAGGCAGGTTCGTCCAGTCGTCCGGCCTCCCCTCCTCCGCCGCCCCCCCCAACCGCGGCGGCGGCAGGATACGTTCCCGGAAGCGAGCATCCTCATGATAGCGCGCCTTTTTGGCGCGGATCGGCGGCGCACCCGCGACCATGACGATCTCGTCGGTCGCCGGCAGCTGCATGACTTCACCCGGCGTGAGCAGCGGGCGAGCCGTCTCCGAGCGGGAGACCATGAGATGACCGAGCCACGGAGACAGCCGGTGGCCGGCATAGTTCCTCATGGCCCTCATCTCGGTCGCTGTTCCCAGCGCGTCGGACACGCGCTTGGCGGTGCGCTCGTCATTGGTGGCAAAGCTTACCCGGACATGACAGTTGTCGAGGATCGAATTGTTGGCGCCGTACGCCCTCTCGATCTGGTTGAGGGATTGAGCGATCAGGAAGCTTTTCAGCCCGTAGCCGGCCATGAAGGCGAGCGCCGATTCGAAAAAATCGAGGCGGCCAAGCGCCGGGAACTCGTCGAGCATCAGGAGCAGCCGGTGCCCTTTCGCCCTGACCTGCAGATCTTCAGTCAAGCGGCGGCCGATCTGATTGAGGATCAGGCGAATGAGCGGCTTGGTCCGATTGATGTCGGACGGCGGCACGACGAGGTAGAGTGTCGTCGGATGCTCGTCGTCGATAAGGTCGCTGATGCGCCAGTCGCAGCGGCGCGTGACCTCTGCCACGACAGGATCGCGATAGAGGCCAAGAAATGACATGGCGGTGGACAGCACGCCGGAGCGTTCGTTGTCTGATTTGTTCAAGAGCTCTCGCGCGGCGCTGGCGATGACCGGGTGCGGACCAGCCTGCCCCAGATGCGCGGTTTTCATCATCGCGGACAACGTCGATTCGATCGGACGCTTTGGATCGGAGAGGAATCCGGCGACGCCGGCAAGCGTCTTGACCGGCTCGGCGTAGAGGACGTGCAGGATCGCGCCGACCAGCAGGGCATGGCTGGTCTTCTCCCAATGGTTTCGCCTCTCGAGCGAGCCTTCGGGATCGACCAGGATGTCGGCGATGTTTTGAACGTCGCGGACTTCCCATTCGCCGCGACGCACCTCGAGCAGCGGGTTGTAGGATGAGGATTTGGGATTGGTGGGATCGAACAGCAGGACCCGCCCATGCATGGCGCGGAAGCCCGCGGTGAGTTGCCAGTTTTCGCCCTTGATATCGTGAACGACGGCGGAGCTCGGCCAGGTCAGCAGCGACGGGACGACCAGGCCGACACCCTTGCCCGAACGTGTGGGCGCAAAGCACAGCACATGCTCCGGTCCATCGTGGCGCAGATAGGCGCCGTCAAAGCGCCCAAGCACCACCCCATCGGAGCCGAGAAGGCCCGTTGCCTTGACCTCCTGCTTGTCGGCCCAGCGGGCGGAGCCGTAGGTCTCGACCTTCTTGGCCTCTCGAGCCCGCCAGACCGACATGCCGATGGCGACGGCGACGCAGGCGAAACCGCCGAAAGCCGCGATAAAGGCTCCCTCTACGAAGATCGACGGCGCGTAGGCATCGAAGCCATACCACCACCAGAAGAATGACGGCGGAAGGTAGAACGGAAAGCCCAGGACACGGAACCATGGCCTGCCCAGCTCGGGCTGGAATGCCAGGCGCCAGGCCACCCACTCCGTCGCGCCCCAGGTCGTGAACAGTACGATCATCAAGACGGCGAGGATCTGGCCCCAGAGAATTTTGGTGGCGGACATGCTGCAGTCCTTTCTTCAAATTGAGACTAGATGCCGAGGCCTCGCTTGCGGCCAAAACTCCAGTCGATGCCGTCGTCATTGCGAGCGACGCCAGAGACGTGGCTGCCAAGATGTTTTTCCAGGGACGGCGTCCAAGGCACCAGTTGGAAACCGAGGCCGTCATCGATCATGGCGAAGCGGCCGGAGGCGAGCGTGAAACGTTGCCGGTAGGAACCGGCCACAAACTCACCACTGCGAACGCGGTTGAACGGCTGGCCGGTTTCGGCCGAGAGCTTTTCGCCGAGCGCCTCCAACTCGCAGCGACGCAGCGTGTCTATCAGGTTGCGGGTGAAGGTTGTGCGTTGGCCATGCCGCTCGCCGAGGCCCCGTTGGACGAGGTGGTCGGCACGGAGCTGCATCGCCTGCCGCACCTCGGCGCCGAAGCCGCCTTCCGACAACGCAGTCGGTTCGCGGGCGATGTTCTGGCGATCGAGCCAGGTGGCGCCGGCGGCGGTAACCTGCCGCTCAATATCGAGATCGGAACGGACAGCGAGTGCTGCGCGCCCATGTCCCTGCGCGTCATGGAACTTGCGCAGCTCAACGATGGAACCCGGAGCGCTGTCGCCGGCGGCATCGAGATCGGACAGCTTGATGTGATGGGTGCGGCCGTCGGTGCCATCGATCACGGCGTAGGCACTGCCCTTCAACTCGTCATCGAGACCGCGGTCGACCAGCCGACCGACGATTGGCGTGTCGAGGCGCTCCGCCGCGAGCACATAACTCGCCGACCCGCGCTCGATGCCCTGTTCTGTCAGGGCGCGGTGCATCCGCTTGATGATGTCACCGCGTTCGCCAAGCTCGCGCAGCGTCGCCTCGGCCTTTTCGTCGATCCTCCATTGGCCTGGGCCGACCTGTTCGGCAAGGCCAAGCGTTTCGAGCTTGCGCGCCCGCCCGACCTTCAGCACGTGATACTCATCGGGCTGAGCGCTCGCCGGGGACGCAAGATCGACAACGCCTGTGTCGCGGCAATCGCGAACAAGCTGCCGGTCAAGCTGGGTCCAACGTTCGGCCTCGACCTGACGCTGCAGATTGCGATGGATGTCGAGATCGGTGCGCGGGCCGAGCTCCTGGGTAACAAGATCGGCCGCGCGGGCGCGCATCCCCTCCTTGATGTAATCGCGCGAGATCACGAGATCCTGCCCGTCATCAGTCTGGCCGCGCAGGATGATGTGAAGGTGCGGATTGTCCGTGTTCCAGTGATCGACGCCAGCCCAATCCAGTTTTGTGCCGAGGTCCTTTTCCATCTGCCCCATCAGATCGCGGGCGAAGGATTTGAGATCCGCCATGTCGACGGCATCTTCCGGCGAGACGATGAAGCGGAAGTGGTGCCGACCATCGCTGCACCGCTCGGCAAAAGCACCGTCATCCACCTCCCCGACTTTCGGCCCGAACAGCCTTGCCTTCTCCCCGTCACGGGTGACGCCCTCGCGGCGCAGATAGCTGAGATGGGCGGCAAGCGGCGCGGCGCGCGCGTGATGTCGCACCAGCCGTGTCTTGATGATCACGGCGCGCGAGCGGCCGGTGAGGAGACGATTGGCGCGCACGCTCGCCGAGCGGCCACGCCCGAAGGTCGAGCGATTACCCGGACGGATCCGGCCGGAGCGAGAGATACGGGCGCCCGCCTTCTGGGCGGCGGCAAGCGCCTGCGCGATGAAGGGCCTGGCGCGCTGGGTGCCCGATGAGCGGATGCGGCCGGGCCGGATTCGGAATCCATCCTCACCGTTCATGACGAAGATCCGCACATCGTGTCAAAACACGGAAATCACAGGTAAATCGGTGTTCCGCCGAGGTGCGCGAAACCTTCGCACCTCGCGGAAATGCTGCATAACCTATTGAAACAACACAACCGACCGACGCCGCACCTCGCGGCCTTTTATCTCGCCATCTTCGGGTTGTTCTGCCCACCTTCCGCCTCCATCCACGCCACGGTGCGCGGGAGCATGCGGTTGCGCGAAAACGCCCATGCGCGCTCATGGCTGGATCCTGTCGCCCGCTCGCGCCACGAAGAGGCCTTCGGACAGCGGCACGATGGCGGACACATCGCGCACGGTGGGCGCAGAGCTCGCGTCATTTGGTGGTCGCTCGGTTGGCACCCGAGCGACAGCTTGTTTGCGATCCGGCTGACCGACGAACAGCGAGCCGCGCTTCCAGGGAATGGCCTCGACAGACGTAACGGCGAAAGGGCGCATACCCTCGCTTTCACCGATCAGGGGCGGAAATGCGGCGACATAGGCGCGGGTCTCGGCCGGTAACGGACGCCCAGTGAGGTAGGCCTGGTAGCGTGCAGGTCCCGCATTGTAGGCGGCCAGAAATCCCGGAGAGCCGAAGCGATCGTGCAGTTCGCGCAGGTACGCCGTTCCAGCCAGGATGTTGTCCCGGGGATCGAATGGATCGCGGCCAAGCGACCAGCGGGCGCGCAGATAGTCCCATGTTCCGGGCATGATCTGCATCAAGCCGCGGGCGCCTGCGCTGGAGACGGCACGCATATCGCCCGCACTCTCCTTGCGCATGATGGCGCGTATCAACGCGGTCGGGACGCCGAAGCGGTGCGAGGCTTCTGCGATATGCGCGCCGAACGGATCGCGTTGCGACGATCGTGTGAGAGGTGTTTCCTGCGCCACTGCCGCCGGCATGACGGTCGCGACGGACAGGCCGCAAAGGAGGAGCAGAGCCATGCGCCAGGCAGCGCGAAGCGGCCCGGGCGCACCGCGATGGCTCGTCGACGGACGGCGAGCGCGCATCGTTCAATCCTTCTCGCTACGGTCGCGCGGGCGCGCCCAGTGCAGCGACCAGGACGTCTTGTCGTCGCCATTGCGAAAGAGGTTGGCGCGTATCGGCTGCGCGAAGGTCGGGTCGTCGAGCTGGATCGAGACATAGTCTCCGGCCTTTTCGCTGGAGCGTTTCCAGCCGGCGCCGATCTCGGGGCCGTCCTCGCTTGCGGCGTGAATGCGGTAGTCAGGCGCATTCTCCGTTTCGCTCGCCTCTGCCGCCACAATGGCAATATCCAGGTTGAGGCTGAGCGTGTGGATGCGCCCGCTATAGCCAGTCTTCTGGCGCGTGAATTCTCCGATCTGTTGCATGTCAGGCTCCTGTTTTCGAGTCGTGCGGTGATGAAGACTGGCGCCACGACGCGCGCCGCTGGTCGCGCGCTCACCGCGTTGGCGCGCGCCATTCGAAGCGGCCGTTGCCGTCCTCGTCTGTCCACAGCGGAACGGCGCGGCCGATGATCCGTCTGGTGGAGAGGAGGCCGAAGTAGCGGCCGTCGAAGCTGTCGCGGACATGCCGGTTCATCAGGAAGACTTCGCCGCTCGCGATGCGGCGGCAGCCCTGCCAGACCGGCAGGTCACGACCGGCCCGGTCACGCGTCAACGCCATCCCCGCCTCGATACCATCGACCGTGATGGTGAGGTTCGAGCGACAGACCCGTTGCCCCGATACGCCAAGGATGCGCTTCAGGAGTGGCACGCCCCTCGGCAGATAGCCGCGATCGGCGAGGAACGCCGCGAGCGGCTCGGGCGCGTCGACGGCCACAAGATCGGCGACCTCGAAGGGTCCGTCGAAGTCGATCGTGTAGAAGCCGATCGGTGCGCTGGCTGACGCATTCCAGATGAGCTTCGCGGGCATCGAAGTGAGGCCGGGATAACCGACGCCCATGGTTGCGATAACGCTGGCTAAGATGATCCCGGCGCGCGTCACGGCTCAGTCCTCTTGCGCAGCAGGAAGGCACGATGTTGGTCGAGTGTGTAGCTGCGCGGCGCATTGCCGGCGGTTATCCGGTTGTGGATGTGCCGCCAATGATCAGGCGACACCAACTCAGGCTCGATGCCGAGGCGCTGGATGGCGTCGATCGCCTGCAGCACGCGTTCGACCTTGGGCCAGCTCTCGACCTTCAGCAGGATGTCGCCGCCGGGTCGCACGAAGGGCAGTGTCTGATAGGCTTCGCCAGACGCGACCGCACGCACGATGTCGATGCGTGAGATGATCGTTCCGAAGTCGTTCGCCGCCCATCGCACGAAGGCGAAGACCACGCCGGGACGATAGGACAGGATCCGCCGGCGACGATCGACGATCTGTTCCTGGGCGGGCGTGCCGAACCGTATCCAGTTCTCGATCCTCTTCTCGACCCAGGTCAGTTCGACATGGACGAGATTATCGGCAGCGTGGTGCGTGGCCGGGAATGCGCCGCGCGTGCGGGGAGCCGCAATGCCAGTCATTTCGGTTCTCCTGATGTGGTGGGAATTTCGCGCGCGAGCCTCGCGCGCAGCGTTTCGGCGACGATGACGTCGTTCTCGAAAGCGGCGATGCGTGCGCGCTCCTGAGTCGTCATGTCGGTGGTGGGGCGCACGACGAAGGTCGCGAACTGATTTCCCTTGCAGGCCAATTCACCGGCGAGATGCAGCGTCAAAGTTGCCTTCCCGACACGGCTCTTTCGATTTAGGGGTGCGGCGCTCATCGGGCGGCTCCCGAGCGCGGATCAAGCGGCGGAGTCGGACCTTCGGAAGCGCTGGTTGCCGTGATGCGACCGCCAGAAACCGTCGACGTGTTGGGGGTGTTGTTGGTGGTTACGCTGAGTGCGTGGCTGGCTCGCCGTACGAGCCTCTGCCCATCTTGCGCGCGCGCTTCAAAGTTAGAATCTGGGTTAGAGTCTAAGTTAAGGGCGCGATTTCGGCTTTGCTTTCCCAGGGTTAGGCGCCGTTTCGGTTCCTGATAGCACGAGCCTGCGGTTCCCGATGGCACGATAGGTCCGGTTCCCGATAGCACGAGGCCGTCCACAGGCCTTCCACAGGAGCCGATCCGCTCGAAGGCAAGCAGAACCCGGCCGCCAATCTCCACTTCCAGCGCAAGGGTGTAGCCGGGCAGCGGCTGGCGGCGGATGATGTCGCGCAGCTCGAAGGCAAAGCGCTTGTGGGGCGACAGGCTGCCGGATTTCTGGTGAAGGTGACGGAAGTCGAAGCGCCAGCCGTCGGGCTGGCGTCCGCCATGCTTGCGCACCAGCCGATAGAGCCAGCGCTCCAGCCCGCCAGTCAGGTCGAAATAAGCGCGGTCGATCGTCAGCACGAGCGCGTCATCGAGGACTGCCTGGTAGAACCAGTCGGGGACGATCAACTCGATCCCCGCGGGTTTGCCATGGCGATCGATGCGCTCCTGCCACTCATTGATCCATGAGAAGCGGTGACGCCGGCCTTCGGCGGGCTGACGAATCGTCGTCGAGACGGTGGTCGACTGCAGCCGGTCAAGCCCCGCCTTCAGGCGCTGATAGTCGCGCAGGCTCTTGCCGCGGCCGACGAAGGTGAGAATCTCATAGGGTGTGGCGGCCATCAGGCGCGAGGTGCGAAGGCCCGCGTCGCGCGCCTCGACGATCTGGCTTGCGGCCCAGATCAGGATGTCGGCGTCCCAGATGGTCGCCATGCCATGATCGGGCACGGCTTCGACCCGGATCGTGACGTTGCCGGCCGCAAAATCGATCGGGGTGATGCGATGCGTCTTGGAAAGGGAGAAGAACGGATAGGCCATGAGATCCTGCGCGTCTCGTGGGGCGAAGTCGCCAGGCAGCGCCCGGAACAGGTCGAGCTGCCCGCGCTCCGAAAGGGATTGGTTTCGAGCCACCATTGGAAATCCGCGCGCGGTCAGCGTGCGTATCGTCCGCCGTGCGTCGGCGGCGTCGGCGTGTGACGCTTGGCCGGCAGGACCGACCCCCGCGGATCGGATGTAGACGTGACAGCGCCGCGTTCGGCCCACGCCTGAAGATCGTCGACGGCATAGACGACACGGCCGCCGAGCTTGCGGTAGGAAGGACCAGTGCCATAGGTCCGGTGCTTTTCGAGCGTGCGGGCGGACAGGCTGAGGAAATCCGCGGCCTCCTTGGTGCGCAGGAAGCGCGGCGGCAAAACGGCGATATCGGGTCGCATGGGTCGAACCTCCGTGGGGTCTTGGGCAGCCGCTGGCGTTCAGCGGTGGGCGGAGACCACGGTGGCGGAGAGTAAGCTTCGTCAGGGATGGGGAAGTTGAGGGGGGCTAAAACTCCACCCCTTTTGCGCGGCCAGACCCGCTAGGATCGGCGGCGATGACGCAGGATTTGCAAATAGCCACCGCCGATCATGGCGGTGGCACCTTCGACCAGGCCGATCACCGCGTCGCGCAGTGCGGAAGTTTTCCAGGGATCGGCAGCGACGCGCTTAGACCCGTAAAGGGCGACGGCAATGTCGCGGTAGCTCGCGCCATTCGAATGGCCGTCAGCGGCCTGCATCATCAGACGAAAGCGGCGGCGCTGCTGCGGGGTCATCCGCGTGTCCGAAGGTTTGGGGCGCCCCTGCAACGAACGCCAGAAACGGGTGAGTGCTTCGATCCGTCCCAATGTTTCTGCGTCCAAGGGGATCAGCGCCGCCAGGTGACCGTGCGGGTCACTGCCGGGCAGAAGGAGAAGTTGGGTGACGACACCTGCACTATGGACAGTGTGGCGTCCTTCCGGGCTGTCGTGGACCACGCCCAGGCCGGTCAACGGCGCCGATCGCAAGGACGACAGGAATTCCGGCGCCGGCACGAGAGAAACCACAGCTGGATCGACGTCAGGCGACCACAGAACGTCTTGCGCCAAGGCGGACAAATCCGGCGTGGCCGGGAAATCGCAACCCCCACTGCCGCTGTGCCTCAGGGTGGAAGGGTGCTTTTTCGGATCTTGTGGTAAGGAGCGCTTGGTAGTGCCGTTGATAGGGTTGGTGACGCCGCAGACACTCCCAGGCGAGCCCTTCGATAGGTAATGTATCAAAATAATCATAGCTGGCATTGTCTCGCCAATGCGACGTATCCGGCCTCATCCAAGAGCTCCTCGCAAACAACGCGTAGACCCCGCCTCCAAACGATTCCGGGTTGTAGCGATTGGCGGAAGACCCTTGCCGGGCATCGGGTGATGCCACTTCGGCATCACCCGCGAACCACAGGCGCTGTGGTGCTAGTTGCCGGGTCGACGCAAGAGATGACGGTAGCCTGCACGCGCCATCCAGCGCGCTCGCGCCAGATGGCTGTCGTGGATGCGCCGGGCGCGTTGTGGCTCCTTCGTCAGATCAATGCCGAAGAGGATTTCGACCACCTCGCGCCAGTCCGCGCCGTCGTCGGCGGCGTCAAGCAGGCGCACATAGAGCTTGACGTGTTCCCGATCGTATTCGGTGAGTTCGTCACTGGTCGGCGCGGTTTCGTCAAACGGCTCGATCATCGCTTGCCTCGTCTTCACAGTGAAAGCCTGCATTTTATAGAAACAACAGCGCCGATGGAGGACGGTTGATAAGCATCAGGCGATGCGGTTTCGGCATCGCTCTCGGCTTGAGTGAATCGAACCGGACGTCCGCGGAAGAAGGCCCCGGCCTTCCGGCCGGGGCCTGCGCGGGTCCTTAGTCACCCCGCCGCGCGTTCGGGCGGGACCAGATGAGCGAGAAACCCTCCCCTTCCTCGTCGTCGAAGAGGTTGGCGTAGATCGGGGCGTTGAAGCTCGGATCGTCGAGCTTGAGACCCAGGTAATCGCGGCCTTCGTTGGAGGTCTTCGACCAGGCGGCGCCGATCTCGGCGCGGCCGACCAGCACCCGGTGGCTGGGAGCGTTCTCGCCGGTGGCGCGTGTGTCTGGGACGATGCGCACGTTCTTGGCTTGGACGCTGAGGGTGACGATGTCCCCGGTGAATTCGTTCGAGGCGGTCTTCTTGAAGGTGCCGATGGTAGCCATTGTAAGTCTCCGTTTTCTGTTCCCGAGCCCGCACCATGCGGCCTCGATGGCGATCGGGTGGCCGAAGGCGACCGACGACGCATCGCTTGCGACCGGAGCAACGCGGAGGACGGCGCAGGAACGACTTTCTTGTCTCGCGAGGAATGGCGGCGCTCGGGGTCCCCATGCGCTTGCGGCATGGGGTGGGAGCCGGCAGGGGAAGAAAGTCGAGATGCGCCGTTGCGGCCTAGGCGGTCGAGGCTTCAGCCGTCGTTCGGCCAGATCAGCCCATTGAAGAGGCCGTTTGGAGCGCTCTTGGGACAGATTGGGAACGGAGACGTTGGCGTGCAACGCGCCTCCGGCAGATCGCTACAGGCTTCACCGGCATCGCCCACGCATTCCAGGCACAGATTCCGCGCACCTGCAACGCCGCCGCCACCGCGCGCGCTGCCGTCCTGCTACCGACTTGTCGGTCTGCCATGGGCATCGACCAAAGAAAGTCAAGTCCCAGACGGGGCCGCGCCGGCACGTGGCCGTTGCTCGATCCTGGCATGGAACCCGATTGCTCCAACCACCGATAATGAGGAGGCTAGGCCTTCGTCGGTCTGGTCCACCTGCGCCGCCCGCGGGGGTCTAGGCTCGAACCACGTCCCTGCCGGATTGGTCGGCTGACGTCATGCCCGCGACCCGCAGATATGCCGTGACGCCGACGGCGGTCGCGCCAATGGCGGAGAAGACGACCTGCCAGGTTTCCGAAGGCATCATGTGCTTCGCGATGCCATGGGTGGCATGGTAGCCGGCAACCATCGCAGGCGCGACGAAGACAAGCGTGATCGCCAGCTTCGCCCACATGGAGCTGATAACGCCGAGGAGGATTTGGCCGACGCCGAGCGTCAACCCGGCTGCCAGGATGCCGACGAGGATCGCGCCAAGCCAGCCGGCGCCGGTGTTGAATGCCCACGTACCTGCGCTGACCCCTGCGAACAACGGAAGGGCGAAGATAGCAAGCGTGAAGAGCAACCAGCACAGGATGCCGATGGCCGCGATACAAACGAACATGCCGAGGATGATCATGGTGGTGTCTCCGAGAATAGCTCTGGCGATTGCGCCTTCCACCACCACCGCAACGCCGCGCAGAGCATAGCAACGAAAAGCACCGGCGAGATGCCAAAGCTCTGTTTCGCCAGCGGCAATGTTAGCCCCGTCCTGGGGCGAACGGTCGATTTCGCCGATGATGGCGGTGTCGTCGCCGTCATACTCGTTCGCCGGCACGACCGAGAGAGTGCCGTCGCCGCACGAAAGATGACGATGGCGACCATGAGGGTGGCGGCGAGGCTGAAGGCGAAGGCATGCGCGTCGGCGAGGGACATCGATCCGGCTCCTGTTTGAAGCGGAGGACCCTCCCCCGCTGACAGGCGCCCGATGTGTTCGGCGGATGGCCGCAATCACCGCGAAGGCGAAGCCGGAGCGGCGGCACGCTTCGCGTAGTCCGACCCCTTGCGGGTTGATGGCGTCAGGCCGTCGGCTGGACCAAGGATCAGCGCAATGGATCGCGGGGGTGGGGTCATCTTCAAGTCAGGAGCAGCGGCGTCGTTAGCGCGACGCTTATGTTCCATGAGAGTCTGAGCAAGCCGCCGCGCGATGTGGCGGGCGTCGAGCGATAAACCGGACGGCCATGAACGCGCTGGGTCCCGTTGGAAGCCGCCACGCTGAAAATGAGGATGAAGCTGGGCGATGACGCTGTGCAGTTGCGGTGGCAGGCCCAATCCAGCTCTCTCGGCGTAACGAGCGGCCTTGCCGAGATCGTGCCCGATATGGCGGCGATTCCAGCGATCGTCGGTCGCTGTTCTGAGAAGATGCGACTTCAGGAGCAATTCAATGGCGATGGCGATGGCGTGAAGGGCCGCATTGCGCCTGCCCAGATCCGCCGCCCGGTCAGCGCCATCGAGGCACACTGCGGCATTGCGCAAGAAGGTGTCGGCCAGCGCGATGTCCGGTGAAGCTATCGGGAAAGGATAAGAGCGACGGCTTGAAGAATGCCGTGCCTCCCCTGCTAATTTATAGGGGGGGTAAGTTCCGAAGGCGCATCGACCAGCGTCCGATATAGGCTGTCAACTTCTTCGTCGATCTCTTCGCGCCTGATCCCGAGCGCCTTAGCGTCGGCGTACAATTTGTGTGTGTACTCACTTATCGAAACCGTGTCGGCCTTCGCCGTTTCGGGGAGATTGTTGCCGATCCCAGCGATCGAGGAAATTGATACCGCGTGTACTCATGGAGCCTTAAGCTCCATTAAGCGCTTAGGTTCCGGCTGTTCGGTGGCGAGGTCATAGACTAGGCTGTTCGCAGCCGCCGAAGTAGCTTTTGACCTTCAATCAGGCCGCACGTCGGCCCAATCACTATGAATTGGCTTCGCACCAAAAATCCATGTGTGAGATGTAAGGCAAGAACCCCCATCGGAGTCCGTGAGTTCGACCTGGAGGATGATACCACCCCCGAACAGGCGTCATCGATCATACAGAAAGATGACGCACGACAGTCGCCAGTGATCGGGACCGACGAGACCGCGAAACAGATAGTCGCTCTGCTTCAGCGCGTCTCTCGCTGATTTCGTCAAGTTGCTCGCTTCGGGGGAGCTTCCAATCCTAGACGAGAAGACTGATCGCCAGCGAAAGCGACGGCATCTGCTTCATATTCGAATGCTCGGGAATACGTTTCACCGTTCCTCCCTATGATGCGAACAACCCACTCGCCCAACGAATGGCGGATCTCTAAGAAGAGGGAAGACGAAGGCGGCGGCCGGTACGTGACGCTGTGCAATGCCCTCGGGAGGCCTGTCCCGCCAAAATCGGCACCATCGGAGGAATGAACTTCACGCATGCACTGACTCCCGAGACCGCGAGTCAATTAGCGCGTGCTTAATTAGTTCCAGAACGTTTTAACGAATCGTTGACCGCGCTGTCCCATTATAGGACGGCGCGGTCAAACCCCAACCTTGGCTGCGCAGGCGGCTTCGGCATTGAGTTCCACCCCGAACTGTCGGAGCCGCCACCCACATTTCACTATTTACCAGCAATGGTTGAATCAACCGTTACTGCACGTGCTTTCAATGGCGCTTCCCTGATCGTTAGACTTTGACGGAACAAACAGGGGATTCACAGGTTCGGCGTTCGAGACTCGACCGATGGAAGCGATCTTCGATGACATCGCCAACGCCCTCAGAGCGCCCCGCCAAGACGTGTGGCGCCCTGTCCGGCGCCTTCGCCATCGATATGGTCGGCGAACTCAACTCCCCACGTACGCCGCGTCCTGGCTGCGTCAAGGAAGCTCTTGGAACAGATGGCCGAACGCGAAGACCCCCCGCCGCCAAGTTGAGGCGGCTTCTATGGAAATCCGCTCATCTGACGCCAGAGCAGCGCTGGCAGGTCCATCAACCGGCTACCCTCAGAAGCAGTGCGACACCGACTCCATAAGGGATGAACACAGCCGCCAACGCGACCCAGATGCCCGGATCGGCGAGCACGTGCATTTCCTTGCGAAGCTGTTCCAGACCAACGGCAAAAGGCCGGCTGTGTTCCCAAACCGGAAAAGGCCGGCGCACACATGCGGTCGACGGGCATTAGGTTCCATTGCTAGATCACAAGCAAGCGCGCTTACCTGCAGCGGAACCTGACAGCCATACGACCGTTATTCGAAAGGACAACGAAAGGAGATCGCCATCATGGACTGGAATCGCGTCGAAGGAAATTGGAAGCAATTCAAAGGTAAGGTCAAGGAGCAGTGGGGCAAGCTCACTGATGATGATCTCGACCGCATAGCCGGCAACCGCGATCAGCTCGAAGGTACGATCCAGGAACGCTACGGCATTGAGAAGGATCGCGTGCGGCGAGACGTCGACGACTGGTATGGTCGACAAGACTCGTATTAGGACGGTGCGCCGTTCGGATCGACCTTGTCGGCTTCCAGCCGCGTTGATCTCCACAATGGAGATTGTAGAAATGTCCATCCACAAAGAAGACTATCGAACGAACAAGGCTGACTACCTGATAGCGAAAAGGCCAGATCTGGTTGAGAAGACCAAGCCGAAAAAGAAGACGTTGCGGCGTGACGATCAGCGTTCCGCAAAGTTATTGGAAAACCCCGCCGCGTTACCCGAGAGGCCGGCATCACGCCGTTAGAAATCGCAGAAGGTCAAGAGGAACATTTAAGCGATATTGAATGTTCGACTGTTTATGGACAGCCGAACCGTACTCTCAGCAGATCAATCCAGAGCAGCACGAGCCCTACTGAACTGGTCGCGTGTGCGACTTGCCGCAAAGGCAGATCTTAGCGAAATGGCCATCAGCGATCTTGAGAACGGATTCAGGAAATCGCGTCCCCACAACATCGCGGCGATCCGCAAAGCGTTTGAAGACGCCGGAATCGTCTTCACCGTCGAAGGCACTCCATCGCTCGCCCGCTCAGAAGGTGGCAGCGGCCTCGCCACCGACAATAGACAGTGGCGCCGGCGGCAGAGAAAATAATAAGGGCGAAAAGCCTACTCAGGAGCGTCTTAGGCTCGGAACTCATACCGGAAGGCTCGCAATGCGGAGCGCTGATTTACGGCTTTGAAGATTGCCGATCTCGTCGACCAAGGTCAGGCCGCTCAATCTGCGATCGAACTCTATGGGCTTGAAGCGCCGACCGCCGTGGCGCACTGCGCTTTGGAGGCACATTTCGACGGCCGACCAAATGACTTCCGCTTTTGGTGCGATGTCTTTCACCAACTGAGAAGACCAAACTGACGGAACTTTTGCCGCGGAATCGTGTTCGTTCGAGCATGACCAGAATAGCAGCCCTTGGCCCACGCATCCCCGGCAAACCACATTCGCCGGCAGACGGACAAGACCGTTTCGACCTTTGGCCCGATATGCGGCCAGCAGGTTGACCGCCGCGACTTCCGTCAAGTGATGTGGCACGAGCAACCAGATCACGAGCCGCTTGAATGGACGCTTAGAGCAGTTCAGATTTTGACTGAATCTGCGGGATTCCCGTGAGAGTGGTTTTGTGATTCAAGATGCTGGCTGGATCGGAGGCCAGCATCAGATGACGGCTCCCCCTCAACGTCCGCAGGAATTTGGAGGATCAGCTGCGCCAAAGCCAGAAAATGGAGGCGGTGGGGCAACTCACGGGCGGTATCGCGCACGACTTCAACAACATGCTGGGAGTTGTCATCTCAGGACTCAACTTGATCCAGCGGCGCGTCGACCGCGGCGAGCCCGGCGTGCACCAACTGATCGCAGCCGCGACCGAGGGTGCCCACAAAGCTGCCATGCTGACGCAAAGGCTACTGGCTTTTTCCCGGCAGCAGCCGCTTTCCCCTGAATCCCTCGACGTCGGCCGGATGGTGCAGGATATGTCGGAGCTTTTGCGCCGGACCCTGGGCGAGCACGTAACACTCAATACGGTCGTGCAATCCGATGACGGTGCAGTGCTCGCTGATCCCAGCCAACTCGAAAATGTCCTCGTAAATCTGGCGGTCAACGCTCGCGATGCCATGCCGGAGGGCGGAACCCTGACAATCGAAACCTCTGCACTCCTGGTCGACCAGTCGGTTGCTGCAGATCATGGCATTTCCCCCGGCCCCTACGTCCTTATTGCGGTGAGGGACACGGGCTCGGGTATGAGCGCGGAGGTTCTGGAAAGAGCCTTCGAGCCGTTTTTTACCACCAAAGGTGTCGGCAAGGGAACCGGCCTTGGGCTGAGTCAGGTGTTTGGCTTCGTCAAGCAGTCCGGTGGCTATGTCAAAATCGATTCAAAACTGGGGGTGGGGACTACCATCAGCATCTGGTTGCCAAGGCACAATGGTCCCGCCGATGGAGCACGGCGGGCGAACAGCCAAGACGTTGCCAATGGCAAGCCAGAGGAATTGATCCTCGTCGTCGAGGACGAGGCGAGTGTAAGACAACTGACAATGCAAATGCTCGAGGATCTCGACTATTCGGTGATTTCTGCTGAGAATGGGGTTGAAGGCCTGCGCATTCTTGAGGATCGAGGAGACGTTTCCTTGCTGCTGACGGATGTTGTCATGCCCGGAATGAACGGTCGGGAATTTGCGGATGCTGCCGTTGAATTGCGGCCTGACTTGAGGGTGCTCTTTACGTCCGGTTACGCACGTGATGCCATAGTTCGCAATGGGATCATCGATCCAAACGTTCAACTCCTGCAGAAACCCGCTACCCTCCAAGCTCTCGCCCAGAAAGTCAGATTGGTTCTGGAACTAGCCATTCGGCAACCGGCCGTTCCGGTTTTCAGGCAAGAGGGTAGCGCGCTCGACCTGTCATATTAGACGCAAAGCGGTCATTGAGCTCTATTGAGAGCTTCGGGTCACCACGAGCGTCCGCGGTGATGCCGCCGACATTTCTCCTCGGGTCTCTACCGACGTGGTCGCGGGTGCAACAATCTGTTGCACAACTCTGCTATCTGTCCCGCCAATGCCTGACCCTCAACTTGCTCACCCCTGAATAAGTCATCGCTCGCTGTCACGGCCAGGTAAGCGACGGGACTCTTCGAACGGGCGCGTTGCATGCGGATCAGGCCATCGTTCCTCAAGATCAGCAAAGCAATCATCTATCCCAGCGGCGAGTGGATCGCTGGGACAAATCGATCGTGGTCGTCTGCAAACAAAGACGCGAACTGCCGCGGGAGAAGAAGACGGCACGGCCAGAGTAAGCAGAGAGGCGGTTCATTCGCCCGAGAGGCGTGGGTTAGAGAAATATGCGTGCGAATCCGTGCTCGATCGGGGCGTCACAGTTTTCATACATAACTAACCCGCTCGATACCCTTTGCGAACGCAGCGTCACGTCTAATCAGAATGGCTTTGAAGAGCGTGACTTGAGCATCTCTGTCGCGGGTGTTTTGGGGGTTAAATCCGCCCTTCCCTACGGTTGTGTGCGTCAAGTTCTGCAAAATGGGCGATCATGAAACTGGTCATGCGGCTTGGCGTAGAGCGAGCTTCTTGTGCTCGCGCAGATCATCCATGTTGATATAGCGGTTGGCCTCCATCCAGTTTTCATTGGTTTCGACGGCCAGCTGACCAGGCGCAGGCGCAGGCAGCTTTCGGCGTTCGGGAAGATGCGCACGACATAGGTGCGCCGGCGGATTTCCTCGTTGAGCCGTTCAAGCATGTTGGTGGACTTGAGGTGCTTGTGATGCTGACGCGGCAGCCGGAAGAAAGTCAGCGTCTGTTCTATGGCTTCTTCCGCCCAGGTGGTCAGCCGCGGGTAGCGGGCGGACCATTTGGACAGCCATGCGGCAAGATCAGCCCTGGCCTCTGCGAGATCGCGCCGGTCGTAGAGCCAGCGCAATTCCTGCAGGCAGTCGTCGCCGTGCTTCCTCGG
>NZ_JAMYSN010000038.1:0-37250 GCF_040321955.1 Mesorhizobium sp. M0217
CCTGTTCATGCCGCTGGCCTTGATGAAGTCCGCGGATGGGATCCCAGACAGGTCAACGCGCTTTTTGAGCGGCACCCACTGAGCGGGTTTTTCCGATCCCGGTTCGACCGTCCGTCATCACACCATCAGCACCTCACCAACCTCTGTGCTTCCTCTGCGACTACGTCACTACGCCGGTGAATCCGCGAAGCGCTTGCCCGTAGTCATCAGCGCCCAGACGATCCGGGCCATCTTGTTTGCCAAGGCCACCGCAACGACGTTGTACGGCTTTTTCGCCAGAAGCTCGGCAGCCCAGCGAGTGGGTGCCGCTTTGCCCTTACGACAGAAGCGAAGCACGGCATGGGCTCCCACAACAAGAAGGCGACGGATGTAGGGATCGCCTTGCTTGCTGATCCGCCCGAGCCGATCCTTTCCTCCGGATGAGTTCTGTCGCGGCACCAGGCCAAGCCAAGCCGCGAGTTGCCGGCCGGATTTGAACAGGGAAGCATCTGTCACGGTCGCAACGATTGCGCTGGCGGTGATCGGACCGATGCCGGGGATCGTTTCGAGGCGACGGCTCAACTCGTGCGAACGATGCCAGATGTGAATCTGTCGGTCCAGCTCACAGACCTTCTCGTGCATCTCACGCAATTGCTGTACCAAAAGAAAGAGGGCCGATCGGGCAAGCGGGGGAATGAGGTCCTGCCCCTCGTCCTCAACCAACGCGACGAGCATGCTCAGCCCTGTAGCACCCTGACGAGTGATGATGCCCAACTCCGCCAAGTGGCCGCGCAAGGCGTTCACCAGCATTGTCCGCTGCCGGATCAAAAGCTCGCGGACGCGACGCAGCATCAACACGCTCTGCTGCTCCTCGCTCTTTGTCGGAACAAAGCGCATCGTCGGTCGCGTGACCGCCTCGCAGATTGCCTCGGCATCCGAAGCATCATTCTTCTGCCGCTTCACGTATGGCTTGACGTATGACGCAGGCATCAGGCGAACCTCATGCCCCAGAGCCGTGAGGACACGAGCCCAGTGATGGCTCGTTGCGCAGGCTTCGATGCCGATCAAGCACGCCGGCAAGGATGTAAAGAATGCGACTACATCCTCGCGACGCAACTTCCGGCGGACAACCACTGCGCCCTGCGCGTCAACGCCGTGCACCTGAAACACGTGCTTGGCGACATCTAGACCAATGGTGCTAACCTTCTCCATGGACGGCTCTCCCTCATGTGACTTTCGACAGCCACACTTTGGCACATTGCGATGCCGGGAGCGGAGGCCGTCCACCTCATCAGGTCAATGTGGGTCAGGTTCTTCATCCATTCGAAATGCTCACCTCCACACCTTCTGCATTGAGATAACGATCCGGGAGGATCGTCGCGCCAAAGGAAGCGCAGCATTTGATCGGCCTGGAAGGTGACCGGGTCATTGGCGGCTTCGACGCATCATGTGCGTCTTGATGCGCTCGGCATTGTCGATGTGAATTGCGTTTTCCATCGCCGCCGGATGAGCATGTCGCAGCCTCTTCAATGTCCGTCATTTCGCCGCGAACGATTCGGCGCCCTCAAATCTGAGAATGCTGCTCGCGATGGGCTCCATGTTGCCACGGTCGGCGACATCAATGCCGAGACACTCTTTGAAAAAGCTCGACCAGCGGTTTGGCGATTTGCCTCAGAAGCAGGCGATCGCCCCCGTCGCCGATGTCGATCCGACGCTCGACCAGTTCGCGGTGAGCTTCACTGCTTGAGTTTTCCGCGGCGCCCACAGAGCTCGCACAGGGACCGGCCAGGCGGTCACGGTTGCACTCGTTGTCGGATCTTCGACGATGTCGGACATGAGACACAGCGCCATCATAATGATCGCATTGTTCTGAAACAATTTTCCTGGTTGGCACGACACATGCAGTCCTATGAGCAAACGCACTGCCGCGCCGCACCAACTGAGAAGAACTCATCCCATGATCACGCTCGCCGAGCATGCGGTCGCCGCCGCAAACACTGGGCTTTCCCGAGCGGAAGGAAGCCTTTGCGCTTCCATTCGTCAGGTTGTACGAACATGACCGCATTCGATTTCCGTCCAACTCTGAATGCTCCCGACGATGATCCCTATCTTTGGCTTGAAGATATAGAAGGCGAACGGGCACTTGACTGGACCGCCAGCCAGTCGGCCAGGACCCTGGGGCACTTCGGTGGAACGCAGTTCGAGCGCGACCGCGCGGCCCCGACGGCGATTTTCGATCGTCCTGACAAGATTCCCATGATCATGCGCCGTGGTCAGTACCTCTACAATTTCTGGCAAGATGCCCGCAGTCCGCGCGGACTGTGGCGCCGGACCACCCTTGCCGCCTACGCCGATCCTGCTCGCCACCACGAAGCGGGACGACCGCGCCCACCCGGGCCACACGCGTAAGACGGCGCAAAGCTGCAGGCCTTTGGTTATCCCGCTTACTTCTAAGTGAGTACAGGTCGATGATTGCGAGCACGGATCAAATAATGTGTGCGCGGTCCCACACACACTGCGCATGAGCGCTCCGCCAATCTCACGCAACTCGACCAAGACTTTTCGTAGTTCAGTGCATCATTTCTGAAGAGCAAGGAGACAATATCATGGCGAGAAACCAAATGCGCGCCGCGCGGGGAATAACAGCGGCCGTTGTCCTCATCGTGATGGGACAGCAGGCCGTCGCGGCGGACCTTGCGCAAGCGGCGAGCGTCCCGCAGGCAGGAGCCTCGGTCACGGAAGCGCCAAGCCCTTGGCAGATCCGGCTGCGTGCGTTGGGGGTCATTACTGAGGATTCGGGTTATGTCAATGCGGTGCCCGGCTCTGGTCTTTCCTATTCGGACACGGTGACACCGGAACTCGATATCTCCTATTTTTTCACGGACAACATCGCCGCCGAGCTCATACTCGGTACCACCTATGCAAACATCGAGGGTCACGGAACGATCGGCGGCCTTGGCGATGTCGGCAAGGTTTGGCTGCTGCCGCCTACGCTCACATTGCAGTATCATTTTACCGATCTCGGCGCTTTCAAGCCCTATGTCGGCGCCGGCGTGAATTACACGATTTTCTATAACCAGAATGCCGGCAGCGCCGACGCTCTTATGGTTAAGAACACTTTCGGCACCGCGCTGCAGGTCGGGTTCGACTATATGGTGGATCAGCACTGGGGCTTTAACTTCGACGTGAAGAAGCTTTTCCTTAAGCCAGACTTCGAGGTCACGGTCAACGGCGCGAAGCAGACGGGGAAGGCGGAGCTCGATCCTTGGTTGATAGGCGCAGGTGTCACCTACCGCTTCTGATGTGCAACGCGAAGGGCGGCCTGCTGACCGCCGATCTGAGATGAAGGGCGCCTCAGGCGCCCTTTCACGCCGACTCTCCACGGGCGGAGTCGGCGTGGAACATTTGGGGGTGGGGTGTGTGTACCCCTTGGGCGGGACGTGCCCGAATCTGAGGAACGTTTACTGATCAAATTTGTGCGATGACCATCCAGCGCATAGCAGCCGATTGTCGGGAGACTTGAAGAAGCCGTTGTTAGGAGTCGGCGTCCCCTGGCTGCCCCGCGCCAGGGGCGCGAAGCCGAACGGGACAGGATGGCTGAAGCCTGCCGAAGAACACATGCGCGGTTCACGAGCAGCCGGCGCGAGGTGAGGCGCGCGGGCCGTCTGGCTCAGGCCTGTTTGTCGGGCCGAACCAAATCCGTGTGGCTGACGCCGAGAGCCAATGCCAGTTCATAGATCGTGATGATCGTCGGATTTCTTCGGCCTTTCTCCAAGCCGCTGATATACTGCTGGCTGAACCCGGAAATCTCGGCAAGCTGCTCCTGCGTCAGACGCTTCCTTAGCCTGATCCTCTGCACATTACGTCCGACCAACCTGCGCATATCCATGCACGATAGCCAGCGGATTTGGCAGCTTGAGTTTATCAACTATAATATGTAATCCGGATCGAGCGGCAAAATCCCTGGCGGAGGGGCTTCGCGGAGGCCATTTTCCGGAGATATAACCAGCGATGTTACAGCCTAAATCGAACACGCCAATTGCCGACGAAGTGCCCTGGTCGGACAGTCTCTCGGCTTACGATAGAGCGCATTTCACGACTTATATGCGGCTCCTAGACGCCTCCGCCGATGACGCGAGCGAAGAAGAGATGGCCCACCTAATCCTCGGGATCGATCTAGCACGCGAACCGGAGCGCGCCAGGAAGGCTCTTCGTAGTCATCTCGATCGTGCCAACTGGATGGTCACAACTGGTTACAAGGAATTGTTCGCCGGCTGAACAATCCCGCTGTGCGCTCCGTTTCGCCTTTCGAGCAAGGAAACGCTCCTTGAAGAGGTGATATCGCAGAGGGTGCACTGCATGTTTCGTTGGCAACACCGTGCCAATCGGGTGCAATAAGTTGTACCATGATCTGGGAAGCAAGGCCTTGAGGGCTAATAGCCAGCCGAAACAGCCTGTGCCTCATGGTCAGGACGACCAAAGACGAATTCAGTTTCTCAGAGAATCGAAGATCGTGAGGAGGCCAGCAGGGCTACGGCCTGATCCTTGGTGTGCACGCCGAGCTTCTTCTTCGCATTGTCGAGGTGGAAATCGACGGTGCGCGCTTTGATTCCCAAGATGCAACCGATAGTCCAGGCGGACTTGCCGCGCGCCGACCATTGCAGGCATTCGTATTCACGAGGTGTCAACGAAACGCCGTCCACTGTACGATTGCCAGACAGCTTTCGACGAGCATAAATGTGAAAACATGTCGCCATGAGTTGGAGCGCCTGTTCGTATCGCGCAGCAACGCGCAGGGAAGCGGAATTGGGCTTCTCAGCGGCAAAGGTCATAGCTGCAACACAGCCTCTGCGATCGATAATCGGGATCGTCAAACCGCACCGGATGCTGAACTGGGCCGCCTCATCGAATAGCTTCTTTTGAGCCGGCGACATCTCAACGCAACGCAAATCCGACCCCGGCCATTGAAACGGGGAGCCGCCACACCGCGCACGCATAATGACGGGATCGACTTTCTGATACTGATTTTGCAGATAGTGCGCGGTCCAGGGAGGTGGATAATTTGAGATCAGCTTGGGCTCGCCACAAGACTGCAATGGCAAAGACAGATAGGCAAAGGTGAGTAGATCAAGTGCTGCGGCCGCCCCAGCCATGGCATCCCGGAAATCTGTTTCATCTACACTCTCCGACAACTTTTCCAGAAATGTCTCGAAGAGAAGCGGCATGTTCTTCGTCATTGTCCTAGCTCAATCGCTTTGTCCGTCTGCTGCGCGCCGTTCTGACCTGGAGACTCCGCCATAAGCCGGGGCCGCATAACTGCGGCCGGTCTTAGCAACGCAGAGCTGACCGCTTTAGAATGCCACACGGCGCTGCGTGATCTTCGCACCGGTCGTCACCAACCGCAGCTGCGCTGGACTTCGAACGGCCATCACCGAGAAGCTACAGCATCTTCCCAACGCGATAACGCAATCGGAGAGATCTTCTTGCGAAATGAAATCCTCGCCGCCCCCGCATCAGCAATCGTGAAAAGTCGTCCTGCGCCACCAACCGGGGCGATATATCAAGCCGTTATCAATCCAATGGTTGCCGCCGTGAACGTCGGTCGACGGAAGACAACGGATAGACGTATCTCGCCGCTTTGAGCGCTAAGATTAAAACGTATTTCTGCGACGCCTTCTGATTGTTGGTGGGCAGATCGACTCCAAACGTTTGGCATGGGTAGAGGTGCCGCTGCCTCCGCGAGATTCAAATACCAAGCTATCATCTTAAGCCGGACCCAACCCAAGCCGGCACTATCGCTCGACACTGCTGCGGCGACATTCCATTGAAGGCTCTGAAGCACTTTGCGAAGTGCGAAGCAGACGTGAACCCGCAGGCCATGGCAACGTCGATGATGGGCATCCGCGTGCCTTCGATCAGGCGCTTCGCATGGTCTGTGCGAATCCGGAGATAGTGACGCACCGGCGGAAGCCGGACATGGGAAGCGAACAGGCGTTCCAGTTGGCGCCGCGATACTCCGACGCGTTGCGCGACCTCTTCCATTGTCAGCGGGAACTCCACATTCTCTTCCATGATCCGCATTGCCATCAGGAGCTTGTCGCTCACACCGGCAAAGGCTAGACCTGATGGCCCGGTCTGGCGGTTTGATCCTGAGCGCTGACCTTGGACAGTCGCGTGGCGGCAGACCTCCTGTGCAATATACCCGCCGGCATGGCTGCCGATCAGATCGACCGCCAGGTCGAAAGCCGCCAGTTCTCCCGCGCAGGTTGAATACTGGCCGTCCTTGACAAACAAGGAGTCGCTTATGCGGGGTTGATTGAACATCTCGGCGAAAGCAGCGAGCCGCGACCAGTGTATCGTGCAGCGTGTGCCTGCCAGAAGGCCCGTCCGAGCAAGCAGCCATGTCGCTGTCCCAACCGCAGATATCGGCACCGCGCGACGCGCCATCGTTCGCAGAAATCCGTTGAGTTCAGGCGTCAGTTGCTGTTCTACCGGCTCGCCCGTCACGATAGCGAGCTGGTTCGGTCTGCGATCGTCCCAGCCGGAAACCAGCTCGTCTATCGGGACATCAACGGCAACCGAAAGGCCGTTGGCGCCCTCGATTTGCCGAGCGTCAAGCCCCGCGATTCGCCACCGGAACAGGGGCAGCCTGGATACCGTGTTGGCGATGCGAAAAGGTTCGACATAGGCGTGAAGCGCCAGGTGGGAGAAACCGGGTAACAAAAGAACCACCAGGTCAAACGGTCGATCGGCCGCCGCCGAAATTTTCGGCGTGGCCAACGACGTAATTGCGCTAATGTTGGCGGGTGCGTTCACTAGGATCCGTACGTGGCTACTGGCTCACCGAACATGCCGGGTTCCGGTTTGATGCCGAGGCCTGGCAGTTGCGGTATGGCGATGTGACCATTTTCGATGACGATCGGATTCTTCGCGTCGAAATGTCCTTCGATATATTCCTGCGCGATCCAGGCGCCCTCGAAACGGCGCGGCTCCACAGTGGAAGCTAAATGCACGCAAGCCGCCGCGATTATGTCGCCACCCCATGCGTCATCACAGCTGTGCGGTAACGAGCGGATGGCGCAAAGGTCACGGATTGTCGCCATTTTGGTGAGGCCGCCAAGACGGGTGACTTTGAAGCCGAAGCCATCTGCGATGCCGAGGGAGATCGCCCGGAGCACTGCATTCTGATCTTCGGTGTTCTCATCCAGATAGATCGGATGCGTGACCCTGCCCTTCAGAGTGGCGACCTCATCCATAGTGTTGCAGGGCTGTTCGAAAACAAAGGGGATCGCCTGGCAAAGCCGATCGAGATGGATCGCTGCAGCGACAGTGAGGCCCCTGTTGCCATCCACTGCGATACGCGCATTATGGCCGACCACCTCCCAAACCTTGTGAACCGTGGCCACATCCTTTTCGAGATTTCGGCCCGAGATTTTGACCTGCAGGCGTGGATACCCTGACTTCACCTTGTCGTTGGCAATCCTGGCCGTTTCGTCCGGTGAGCCAACAATCAGCGAATAGTAGGACGGGACGCGATCGGTCAGGGCGCCGCCCAACAGCGTTGAAACCGGCACTCCCAGCCGTTGCCCAAGGAGGTCGAGAAACGCTATGTCGAACGCTGCCTTGGCATAGCCATGCCCGTTCAAGCGCTCGTCCATGCGTTTGGCGAGAAGCCTGATTGAGGCAATCTCCGCGCCGATAAGACCTGGCGCGATTTCGGCAATCGCCGCGCGTGCGCCGAGTGCATGATGGGGCTGATAAACCGGCCCGACCGGGCAGGTTTCGCCCCAGCCAGTCACCCCGTCATCGGTCACAACCTCGACGAGGGTGCTGTCAAGTGCGTCGACGTCGGTGCTTGCCATTCGATAGGTGCCACCTTTAACAGGCAGCTTGGTATTATAGACGTTGATCCGGTCAATGCGCATGATGCTCAGTATTCCTCGTTGAGTGCGTCGACGGCGGGGATTTCCCTTGAGCGACGATCTATATAAGCGCGCAATTCCTCGTCCTTCGCGACATCGAGCTTAGGTTCTTCATATTCGGCCAGAAGGCGGCGCGCATGATCGAGGGCACGTCGCTTGATATCCTTGGAGCCATCAGCGTACCACTGCTCGATCGAGTTATTGTCGAAGAGTTTCGGAATAAAGAAGGCCTTCTCGAAGTTCGCCTGTGTATGCGGATGGCCAAAGTAATGGCCGCCTGGGCCCACATCGCGGACCGCTGCCAGGGCTTCATCGAAATCGTCCCACTGGATGCCTTGCGTCATGCGATAGCCCATGGCGCAGACTTCGGCGTCGACAACGAACTTTGCGATCGAGCAGTGCATGCCGGCTTCATTCCAGCCAGCCGAATGCCAGATGTAGTTTGCGCCTGACAGCAGCACGGCCATCATCGTCATCGCACTTTCATAGCCAGCTTGCGCATCGAAGATCTTGGCGCCGCCAAGCAGGTTCGAAGTGCGCCAGGGCACGTTATAGCGACGAGCCATCTGGCCGATCATGAAATTCATGAGCGATATCTCTGGCGTTCCCGCCATAGGGGCTCCCGATTGCATCGATACGGTCGACAGGTAATGCCCATAAATCGCAGGGCAGCCCTTGCGCACCACCTGCGTGTAGGCGAGTGCCGAAAGCGCCTCCGCATTGAGCTGCGCCACTGCCGCCGCGGTGGAGGCTGGCGTGTTCGCGCCCCCGAGAACGAAGGGCGAGCACAAGACGGGCTGGTTGCGCCGGCAGAAAGCACGCATGCCGCCCAGCATGACCTGGTCCCACACCAGCGGCGAATTGCCATTGCAGTTTCCAGTGGTGACTGCATGCTTCTCGAGGAAGCCTTCGCCGAAGAGGATCTCGCACATGTCGAGCACGTCCTCGGCATTCTTGGGCGACGTGGTCATGCCCATGAAAATCTTGTCGGAGTGCTTTATTGACGAATAGGTGATGTGCAGGTGCCGATGCGCGACGACAATATCCATTGGCTCGACGATGTGGTGAGCCGACGAATGTAGTGCCGGCATCATGTGGGCGAGCTTATGAAACGTCCCCAGGTCCGCAATTGTTGGGCCACGCCTCACATCATCGAGATCGCGCATATACGGCGCGCCTGTCATCGGCACGAAGATTGATTTGTCGCCTCCGAGCTCGACATTCTTCGCTGGGTCGCGCGCGAAATATTCGACGTTGGGGGGAATGGTCTTGATGAGCTCCATGACCAGGCCGCGGTCGAGATGAACGCGGTCATCCGCGCGCACGTCCGCTCCGGCTCTCTTCCAGTCCTCAATCGCGATCGGATCGCGAAACACCACGCCTACTTCTTCCAGGATGGCGAGAGAAGCCTCGTGGATGCGTTCAACCTGCTCGGCATCCATCGGCTCTACCACCGGCAGGCCGCGCTTGAGCGTCGGCAACATGTCGACCTTTGGCGCGGTGCGGATCGTCCGCCTCGCTTCCCGGCCTCCTCTACGAGAGAGCTGTAGTTGAGCAGTCATGCCGGCCTCCAGACAAATAAGTCGCGACACCGAAACCGGACCGCGCTCAACTATTGCCGGAGCTTTGAGCTTTGACCTACTGCAAAAGTCTCACGCGCGTGTTGATTAAAGGGCTGCACCGCTGGCTCGCTCACCCGCACTCGAGAGATGGTCGGGTCGAGCAGCGGCGGAGCGTTCCACGTCGCACCTCATCCTTACGGACATCGCGCAAACTTGGACGGAATCGCCCAAGACTGTAGCCTTCCCGACAGGCAGAGACGACGATGCATTGCGGCAAGCGAGCGAAATAAAGTCAATTGGGAGGCGACTTTTTTGCGTCGACTGGCTCCCGCGGTTCCGTGGTAGCACGTTTCTTGCTTGGTGCGGGGCAAGAACAGAACAGCCCATTCCCGGATCAGGCGAGGTGAACAAAAACGACAACCTCGGACTCATCTAGGCATCAGAAGGGTAGCGACAGGAGGATTTGAATGCCAAGGCCAAATCTCGTCAATAATGTACTCGGCGCGAGCACGTCGCGCAGAACCTTGCTGAAGGCCGGCAGCGCCGCCGCACTGGTCATGAGCGGCCTGACGACCGGCGCCAGGGCCGACGCGTCCCGGCCGCTGGTCTATGCCTTCGCGGCATGGTCCGACGCGCTGGCAATCACCTGTGTCGGCGCGAAGCTCATCCAGGATAATTTCGGCTACAAGGTCCAGCCGCTGCAGGCGGAGCCGGGCGTGATCTATGCCTCGCTTCAAACCGGGAAGGCCGACCTTTATTCGAACTCCTATATGCAGGGGATGGGCCCGCTGAAAGGCGACTATCACGGCGGCCAGGCGGACTATGTAAAGAAAGTCGCCGGTTCCATCAAAGTCGTCGGCGTTTCGGAAGGCCCGATGACGCAGGGCCTTGCCGTTCCGGACTATGTTGACATCAAGAGCATCGCCGAGCTCAACGACCACGCCGACAATTTCCCAGGCGGCATCATCGGCATCGACGCCGGCTCCGGCCTGATGCAGGCCGCGGACGCAACGGTGAAGGCTTACGATCTCAAGCTCAACCTGGTCCCGGGCAGCGAAGCTGCCATGGAAGCGGCCTTCCAGCGCGCTTACTCGAAGAACGAACCGATCGTGGTCACCACTTGGGAGCCGCTCCCGATGTGGAGCAAATTCAAGATGAGGTATCTCGAAGATCCCATGAAGACGATGATGTCGGAGCCCTACTACTGTTTCCACGTCACGTCGAAGGACTTTGAATCCAACTTCCCGAAGGCCCAGGCATTTCTGACAAGGTTCCACATCCCGAATGACGAAGAAGCCAAGATCATGGGCTGGATCGACAGTGGGATAAAGCCTGAAGACGCCGCCGCAAAGTGGATCGGCGAAGTGAAAGGCAAGGGCATCATCGAGCCGTGGCTCGCCTGATCCCGAAGCACGCATCCTCCCAAGGAGTGCCGGGGTCCGCGCCGGTCCCTGCATCACCACATGTGTTATGCGCGGGAGCCTCGCATGAGCACGCGAAAGCCGGCCGTCGAGATCAAGGATCTCTACAAGATTTATGGCGGCAACCCCGAAGTGAAACTGGACAGACTGCGTTCGGGCGCTTGCGGCCGCGACGAGGGCATCGGTTTCGTCGCGCTCAACAACATCAACATGACCATTGAAACCGGGAAAATCTTCGTCATAATGGGTCTCTCAGGCAGCGGGAAATCGACCCTTCTTCGCTGCATCAACCGACTTATCGACCCCACTGCCGGCCAGATCGTGGTCAATGGGCAGGACGTCACGAAAGCCGGCAAAAAGGAACTCCGCCAGATCCGCTCCAGCATGATCGGAATGGTGTTTCAACATTTTGCGCTCCTGCCGCACATGTCGGTCATCGACAATGTTGCGTTTGGGCTCCGTGTCGCCGGGGTCGGACGCAAGGAGCGACGCGAGCGCGCAGGCAACGCACTAGAGCTCGTAGGGCTCAGCGGATGGGGCGACCGCAAGCCGTCGAACCTAAGCGGCGGCATGCGCCAGCGCGTCGGCCTGGCGCGTGCCCTGGTGATGGACACGCCGGTGCTGCTGATGGATGAGCCGTTCAGCGCGCTCGACCCGCTCATTCGCGAGGAGATGCAACAGGAGTTGCTTCGGCTTCAGAGCACCCTGAACAAGACAATTGTTTTTGTGACACACGACCCAAACGAAGCGGCAACGATCGGCGATCGCATCGCCATTCTCCTCAAGGGAGAGGTCGTCCAGGAAGGCCAACCGATCGACATCGTGCTCTCCCCCGCCAGCGACTACGTCAGGGACTTCGTGCGGGGCATTGATGTGTTCAAGGTGCTGTCGGCTGGCCAAGTTATGGACGCCGTCTGCCCGCCGGTGGAACTGGCGAACAAGCCGATCTCGGAATGGACGAAACATCTGTTGAAAGACTTCGTAAAGCTCGCGCCCGACGATCTGATCGCCCCCTATCTCGATGAGCTGGCGAAAGAGCAGCGCGCTTTGATCGTGGTTCAGAACGACGGAACGCCCGTCGGGACGGTCACCACTAAGTCCGTTATCAGAGCGCTCGCGGCACAGTCCTCGATAGCCGGCGCGGCGCCGAAGATCGAGAAACTGAAACCTGCCGACACGACGAGGGCAAACGCCGCTGCAGAACGGGCGACACAATAATGAACGTCAGCCTCAAACGACTCTAGCTGCGGATTCATGCCGATGGATTTTTCGGAGTTTGCAGGCACGGTTGCCGCGTCAATCGACGACTTCACGAACTACCTCTCAGCGCATTTCGGATTTGTATTCGATTTCATCTCGACGGTGATCCTGGGCATACAGCGGCCCTTGGCCACGGTCCTGACGAGCGCGCCGGCCTGGCTGATCATCGCAATCGCTGTGATCGGCGGTGTGCTGCTTGGCCGGCTCTCGCTGGCTACCCTCAGTGGATTTGGGCTGGCCTTCATCTTCGTCATGAATCTCTGGGCGCCTGCGATGGTGACACTGTCACTGGTCCTTACGGCGGCCGTCGTCGCCCTGGCCGTCGGGATACCAACCGGTACTCTCATTGCCGAATCGAAACGCCTGAACGCGGTGGCCGAGCCAATACTCGACTTCATGCAGACGATGCCCCCCTTCGTGCTCCTCGTCCCAGCAGTGTTTTTCTTCGGTGTCGGAACGGTTCCGGGCATCGTTGCGACGATCTTCTTCGCCATGCCGCTGCCGATCAGGCTCACTGCCCATGGTCTCAAGATGGTCGAGCCGGAAATGGTCGAAGCCGGAGAAGCCTTTGGCGCAAGTCGCCTAGCCGTGCTGTTCCTGATCAAATTGCCGCTGGCGTTTCGTTCGATTATGGCGGGCGTCAATCAGTGCGTGATGATGTCACTATCGATGGTCATCATCGCATCCATGATAGGGGCCGGCGGCCTGGGCGACGAAATCATTCGGTCGATCTCTCGTCTCCAGGTTGGGAGGGGCGTCGAAGCTGGCCTTGCGGTCGTTGTTTTGGCAATCCTGATCGATCGCATCACTAGGCGAATTAGCGAGAAAGTTGATCCGACGGCCTGACAAACATGAAGCCCGGTCAATGGCCGGGCTTCTCCTCTTCACGAAATCGGCAGCGGCAGCTTCTTGGTGCGCCCGCCATCGGTGACATAGACTTGCCCGGTCACGAAGGAGCTCTCTTCCGAGGCAAGCCAAACGGCAAGGTTTCCGACATCAGTCGGCTCACCAAGACGTCCAACCGGATGCATGGCGAGCAGTTCCCTGCGGACACGCGAACTGTCAGCCATGCTGTTCATGTAGATCTCACTGAGGTCAGAATTGATCCAGCCCGGCGCAATGGCATTGCACCGGATACCCTCGTGCCCATGGTCCACGGCGACGGCTGCTGTAAAGCCGTGAATGCCAGCTTTCGAAGCGGAATATGCAGGGTGACCCGGATTAGACGCCAAGCCTTCGATCGAGCCGATGTTGACGATGCTTGCAATGCCGCGCTGGCGAAGATGCGGCATTGCCGCCTTCGTCAACAGAAATGGGGCCCTGAGGTTGATGTTCATCATCTGGTCCCAGTCCGTCTCGGTCATTTCCTCGACCGTCTTCTCGAACATGATCCCGGCGTTGTTGACGAGGATGTCAAGGCCGCCAAGTCGCTCGACAACGGCCTGAACGGCCGAAGCGATGTGCTCGGAGTTCGCAAGGTCCGCCTTCACGTAAATGGTGCGATCGTTGAGGATCTCGTCGGGTGGCGGGTTCCTCTGCACAATGGCAACCTTGGCGCCCTCCTCCACGAAACGTCTCGTGATGCCGGCGCCGATGCCACGGCCGCCGCCAGTGATGATAGCGATTCTTCCTGCAAGTCTGTCAACCATAGGATGTCCTCAATAGACCGGCTTGGCGCCGTTCACCTCAACCGTCGTGCCGGCGATGTAGCGGGCGGCATCGGAACTCAAGAAATACACCGCATCGGCGATGTCTTCCGGCTCGGCAATGCGCCCGAGCGGAACCGTCTTGTTGAGCTCCGCTATGGCAGTGTCGGGATTGAAGCCGCGCTTGGCGAAGCCGGTGCGCAGCATCGGCGTGTTGACCTCATTCGGACACACCGCGTTGACTCGTATCCCGTCACCGGCATGGTCGCGGCCTAGGCACTTCGACAACGCCGCAACGGCCGCCTTGCTGGTGCAGTAGGCGGCGTGCCCGGGTCCGGGATAAAGTCCCCAGCACGATGCGATGTTCACGATCGCGCCGCCGCCGTGGCCCTTCATATGGCCGATCGCCCTCCGGCACGTGTAGAATATCGATGTCAGGTTGATGTCGAACGTCCGCTCCCAATCCTCATCGGTCGTCTCGAGGATATTGCCCCTCGTGATAATCCCGGCATTGTTGACGAGCACGTCCAGCCGCCCTGTGGCCTGCACGGAGTACTCAATCAAATCTTCGCAATAAGCCTTGTTCCTGAGGTCGCCGGCCTTGCTCCAGATATTCTGTCCAGTTCGGTTCAGTTCGGCGTCGAGCCTGTCGAGGCCGACCTGGTCGGCGTCGCCCGCAACCACACGAAAGCCGTTCGCAATGAACAGTCTGGAGATCGCTTGCCCGATACCTCCCGCCGCTCCTGTTATCACCGCAGTTTTCTTTTCAATGCCAGTCATAGCTCAAGCCATCTTTGAGAGGAGAAGTTCAGCTCATAATCACTGAACAGCTATCTAAGACCAGTGGGGCAGCCCTGCAAAAGTCTCACCCCCTTGTTGAGTTGCGCGAGCGCAGACATAACCCGGGCATGCTACGCTGCAGCCGCGTCGGACATGGGTTGGGTGGGGTCGCAGATCGCGAAGCATGGGCCGTACAGATCTCCTACGTTGCGCCGCAAATGGGTTGGGGATCGCAGCCATGGTCGGTCGGAAACGCAGGCTATCGCGTCGACTTGCAATGGTTTACCCGAGATCTTGAGCCGGCTTGCTCTATTTGTCGCGCGGCGCGATTGTCGAAGTCTTTGGAGCTTGAGATGGTTCGCCGCTATTACGACCTGCCGTCCCTGACTGCTTTGGCTGTTTTTGAGGCGTCTGCCCGGCACCTGTCATTCAAATTGGCTGCTGCGGAACTGAACGTCACTCCCGGCGCCGTCAGCCGGCAGATCAAAGCGATCGAGGACGAACTGGGGGTACCGCTGTTTACCCGATTGGGAACCGGTGTGGCGCTGACAAGCGCCGGCGAAGACCTTTATGGTGTGTTGGCCAGCGGTTTTTCGCGGGCCGCAGACATCGTCCGAAATGTGAAACGCGGCGACCGTTCCAAGAACGTCACCCTGGCGTGCACGGACGCCTTCGCGTCAACGTGGCTGATCCCGCGGATGCCGGACTTTTGGACCCGGTACCAGGATATCGCCGTTGACCATCTTATCTCGGACAATCCTCGCGATTACCGCCGTGCCGAGGTCGAATTGCGCCTCCGTTACGGGTTCGGATCGTGGTCGAATGAAGATGCTGAGCTCCTTTTCGATGAAACGATCTACCCGGTATGCGGGCCCGGGTTCGCAAGCAAGCATCGCGATGCAACGACGGAATCGTTGGCCGACCTCCCCTTGCTGCATGTTGATTGGGTAGATCCCGACTGGGCCGGCTGGGACGAGGTCCTACGGCGCGCGGGAGTCTCGCATGGGCCGACCCGCGGTCGGCGCTTCGGCAAGTTCTTCGTGGCGCTTCAGGCCGCTCAAGCCGACCAAGGTGTGGCCGTTGGCTGGCACCGGCTTGTCAAGGCGCAGATCGATGAGGGGAAACTTGTCAGACTGACCGATCTCGAATTGCCAGCACCTGGCAGCTACTATCTCACCTGGTATCAAAATCGCACGCTTTCCCCCGCCGCCCAGAGCCTCCGTAGCTGGATCCGGGAAGTGGCGGCGCAAGAACGAGAAAGTTAGAGCTCTCTGCCTGCGCGCTTCTGCATCGCCCACAACTTCAGCGGCGCTCCGATCGACATCAGCGGTTCTGGATAAAGCTGAATCGGGGCTGGCTCTTTTAGGGCGTCTGCAACCATTGGCTCGTTGCTGCCAACGGCAAGATCGGCAGCCAGCATCCCGTAGAGGGTGCCCTGCACCGTTCCCAGGCCATTGCAGCATCCGGCTACGAAGACTCTGTCTTCAATTTCACCGAATGCGGGCGCGGAATTGAGGGAGAGACACAAGTGGCCTCCCCAGCGAAATTCCATCGGTGTTTCACCCAACATCGGGAAGCGCGCCCGGAACGATCGATCGTGCGCAGCGCCGATCCGACGGATCTGCTTCTCACTAGTTGACATGTCCGGATTATAGGTGAAGGTGTTGCGAACGACGATCCGGTCGCCGCTCCTCCGGATGGTTGAGCCCATCGGGTCAGCCGGGATCAAGCCCCAATGCGGTTTCCCGCCCAGAGCTGCCTGTTTACTCTTGGAGAGAGGCCTTGTCATGCTGGCGTAGGTGAACACGTGCAGCAGACGTTTTTTGAAGAAGCCAAAGCTTTCCAGATGACCGTTTACTGTCAGTATCAACCGCGGCGCGGTGATCTCGCCCTCAGCCGTCTTGGCAGTGTGCAGTTTGCCGGTCTGCAAAGATGTGATCGGTGAATTCTCGAATAGCTGCACACGCCACGACAAGCCTTCGGCGAGTCCACGGATGAAGCCGGCCGGCTGTGCCATTACCGTTCCTGGCGTGAAGGTACCGCCGACGAAGAAACCGGTTCCTGTGATTTTCTTCAGCTGTGGCCCGTCGAGCCGCTCGAATGGCTCGCCTAACCCCGTCAGGTGCTTTTCGAATTCGCCCAGGGCAGCAACACCGTGTTCGGTTGCAGCTCCATGGTACTTGCCGGCCCGAACGAAGAATTTCTGCAACCCGTATTCGTCCGCCACCGAAGCAGAGAATTCGATCGCGGCCCTGTTCATGCGGATGCGCTTGCGATCGTGGTCGTGGCTTCCCGCGTAATGCTCCCCGCCGAGCTCGTGCGGAAGATCGATCATGAAGCCGGAGTTGCGCCCGGCAGCGCCCCAACCGACGCGCTGAGCATCGACCACCACTATGCGCTCGTTAGGCACCAATTGTGAGAGGCGCCGCGCGGCCGCCAAGCCAGCAAACCCAGCTCCTACAATGAGCCAGTCCGCCTTGTGACGGCCGCGCAGCACCTCAGGTGCCTTGGGAGGCGGCAGAATACCGTACCAGCCGGGCATGGATGTGTCCGCAGGCGTGCGCACAGCCTCATAATCGCTCATCGGTGCGACCAGGCTAGTCTACCGAACGCGAGACTTTAGGATCGGAGATGTCCGCCCAGATGGTCTTGAGTTCAGTATATTGGTCGTGGGCATGCAATGACTTGTCTCTTCCCCCGAAGCCCGAAAGCTTGAAGCCGCCGAAGGGAGTCGAGACGTCTCCTTCGCCGTAGCAGTTGATGGTCACCGTCCCCGCGCGAATGTCCCTTGCGATGCGATGCGCCTTGCCGAGATTGGCGGTAAAGATTGAAGCTGCAAGCCCGTATTGCGTATCGTTGGCGACCCGGAGCGCCTCGTCAGCGTTGGCTACTTTGATTACCGACAGCACTGGACCGAAAATCTCCTCTCGCGCAATCGTCATTTCGGGCGTGACATCGTCGAATACGGTCGGCTCGATGAAATAGCCTTTGCCGTACTTGTGGGCGTTGCCGCCCGTCACGATCCTGGCGCCTTCCGCCCGCCCCTTCTTAATGTAGCCCATGATGCGATCGAACTGCTCCTTCGACACAATGGCGCCAAGCCGATTGCCCGGATCCAGCGGCTCGCCCAAAGGCCATTCCTTTAGCTTATGGAGGACGGTTTCCACCAAGCGATCCTTGATCTTCTCGTGCACGATCAGGCGGGAATTGGACGAGCAGTTCTCGCCCATGTTCCAGAAAACAGCCTGGGTGACATGCTGCGCTACAACATCGAGGTTCTCGGCGTCGTCCAGCACGATGCACGGATTCTTCCCCCCACATTCGAGCACGATGCGCTTTAGGTTGGACTTGGCGGAATATTCCAGGAATTTCCGGCCAACGTCAGTTGACCCGGTGAAGGCGACCATGTCGATATCGGGATGCACGCCGAGTGCCTTGCCGGTCACTTCGCCCGGACCGGTGACGATTTGCAGGACGCCTGACGGCAGCCCAGCCTCATGCGCCAGTTCGGCGATCCGCAACGTCGACATGTTGGTCTGCTCGGCCGGCTTGACAATGACGGAGTTGCCCGTCGCAAGTGCCGGACCGATCTTCCAGGCAAGCATGAGGATCGGGAAATTCCAGGGCAGAACGCAGGCGACCACGCCCAGCGGCTGGCGCACGATCATCGACACGACATCGTCGCCCGAAGGTGACGTCTGGCCGTAGAGCTTATCGGTGGCTTCCGCATGCCATTCCAGGCAATGCAGAGCCTCGGGGATGTCTATGGTTTCGACGTCGTAGATCGGCTTGCCGCTTTCGAGCGTCTCAAGCACTGCAAGCTCATGGGCGTTTCGCTTCATCAGTTTCACGAGCCGCCGCAGAACGCGCTTGCGCTCGCTCGGATGCGCACGCGACCAAGCGCCCGATTCAAACGCCAGTCGCGCCTTCTCGACAGCGAGATCGACATCGGCCTGGCCGCAGGAAGCGATCTTGGCGATGACCTGCCCTGTCGCGGGATTGATGGTCTCGAAAGTATCCCCAGATTGTGCAGCCCGCGCCTTGCCGTCAATTACTGCGCTGGTCGGCAGTGGCAGGCTGTCCGCTAAGTTCTGGTACTCATCACGCGTTAATAGCGATGACATTCTCGGAAGCCCTCTTCTGGGATTTTGCAGTGATTGACGCGATGACTGCCTTAAGGGTGCGGATCGTCGACTCGAGTTCCCGCTTCTGTTCGTCGCCGAGTGCTCGCATCGGCAGGCGCACTGGCCCAGCCGGCAATCCAGCCAATTCGCACCCGAACTTGATGCTCTGGACGAATTTGCCGCCCTGTTCGAGAAGCCTCATCAGAGGCAGAAGCGCCGACATGATCTGCCGGCCCTTGGTGAAGTCCTTCTCGATCACGCAGGCTTCGTACAACGCGAGGTGCTCTGCCGGTAGGCAGTTGCCAGCGCCGCAGACCCACCCTTTTGCGCCCCAGGCGAAGAATTCGAGCGCCTGATCATCCATGCCGCAGAACAGGTCGATATGCGGATAGTCACGAGCCAGTGCGTGCAGCTGGTTCATGCTGCCGCTCGACTCCTTGATGGCGCAGAAATTGGAGCTGCGACCGACGCGGTCGAGGAACTCGAGGTCCATCATCGTTCCGGTGCGTCCGGGATAGTTGTAGAGCATCGCTGGTAGATTGGCTGCCTTGTCGATCGCAAGCGCATGATTGGCAAGTTCGAGCTGCGTGGGAACAGCGTAGTACGGCGAGCCGATCAGGATGCCGTCGTACTTGAGGTCCTTTGCAATTAGCGCGTATTCAATGCAGTCGTCGGTGCGAATGGCGCCGACGCCGGCGATTAGGGGCATCCTCCCCTTCACCACGCTCCTGGCAAGCTTAAGCAGGCTGACACGCTCGTCGCGTGACTGGGCGTAGTACTCTCCTGTCGTGCCACCGACAATAATGCCGTGGACGCCAGTCGAGACCAGGTGCTCGACCATGACGCAGAAACCGTCACGGTCGATCGACCCGTCCGCGTGAAAGGGCGTTGTGACGGGCGGAATAACGCCTTTGAACGACATCTGCCTCGCTCCAGTTTTGCTACGGGTCAGTGTTATATCCAAGCTGAGGAGCGGGAGCAGCCGAAATAAAATCACCCGGCAGGCAAGTTTTTTGCGGTTCGGCTATGATAGAGCATGCCTACGATCCGGCGTGTCGCCGTACCTCTTGGGCAGTCGGAGGCTACGAAGGTACATCGGATCATCTCACGGCTGGCGCATCCGAGTTCCGAAGACGACTTAGCTTCATGGAAGACTTAGCTTGGCAGTGCGGCCACCATCCACGACAAAGATCTGACCGGTGACGAATGCAGCCTCGTCGGAGGCAATCCATGCCACCATCGCCGCGACTTCCTCAACACGACCGGTTCGGCCCAAAGGATGAATGGCACCCAGGCGACCCCGCGCCTGCTCGGGCAAAGCGGCGACGAAACTGGCGTTAAGATCCGTATCGATCCAGCCAGGAGCGACGCCGTTGCAACGCACACCGTCTGGCCCGCCATCGATCGCCACTGCACGCGTCAGGCCATGCAGCCCTGCCTTCGAGGCACAATAGGCGGCGTGCCCAGGGTTGGACGCCAATCCCTCTATCGAGCCGATATTGACGATTGCGCCGCGGCTTCTGCAAAGATGAGGCATGGCGCGACGGATCAGCAGGAAAGGAGCATCAAGGTTGAGCGCCATTGTACGTCGCCACTCGTCCAGCCCCGTGTCATCTACCTTTGCTTCAACCATGCGCCCAGCGTTGTTGACGAGGATATCAAGCCGGCCGGCCCGTTGAACGACATCGTCAATGATCACGGCCGGAACGTCGGGGTCGCAAAGGTCCGCGACTATCGTTTCTATGCGGTCAGCCTGCTCAAGCTGAACCGCAAAGACCCTGGCTCCCTCGCCGGCAAGCCTGTCGGCGATTGCCGCTCCGATGCCGCTGCTGGCGCCGGTCACAAGGGCGACCTTCCCGGCGAAGCGGGTCATGTTGCAGCCTTTCCGCGGTCGGCAGCGTGCCAGCCGATTGAGCGCATTGCGCAGTGAATTCTCCCAAACCTGCGCTCCGCGCGCCCGAGTTTCGCTATTTGCCGTGGAAGGCATCCTTTCGTCCATTAGGCTTCCTCTGGCCAAGTGCTTGGCAATACGCCGGGGCACATTCTGCCACCCCTAGCCGGTAGCTCCTGCTCCCTAAAAAGAAGGTTCAAAAGTCGTGCCAACTAAGCAGAAAAGAACGTCAGAAGAAATATGCTGCATATCCAAAGCGTTGAATGAGAGTGCATCAGCAGAAAAGCCAACCGCCACCATGTCACAGACCTGACAAAACCGACAGTTGAGGTGGCGTTCGGGGTTCTGGGCGAGTAGCTCAACCATTCGGCTTTTGACCGGGTCACCGGAGGCGGTCGGCCGCCCCCGGTTCCCACAGAACGTGGCGTGCGGAGCTACCGCACCACGCTCTTCGGCAGTTGCTTCACAGCACCGCAAGTGCCCGCAGCCCCCTGTATGGGAGCCGCACGGATGCAGTAGCGGGGTCCGTTCTTTGATCTGGTGGAAGGCGTCCCAGTCGAGGCGACCGCCGTCACGGCTGCGACTGCACAGCATCTTGCGCCAGTAACGCTCAGCGGCCCGATACACCTTGGTCAGCGACCGCATATTTCCGGCAACACCATAATAGGCATAGTGGCCACGCAGGGCAGCGTTTATCGCTCTGACCTGATCACTGATCGCGTGATACGTATTTTGTCGCATCAACCCCTGCAACGACGACACGCTCCTTTGAAGCCGCCTGCCGCCGAACGAGCAGGGCAAGAAGTCCTCCTCGTAAATCGCCGACAGCACCTCAGCCGTACTGCGCAGAAGCCCCGGTCCGAAACGGTTGGCACCCCGAGCGGGCGCTTCTCCGTCTTGCCAAGCTTGGGGATGTAAACTCGCCGTACTGCCGGCGCGCGATATCCCTGGCGGTGAATGGATTGGAGCATCGGCTCTATCCACTCTCCAAAGCTCTCCTTCGCCGCCTTCACCGTCTGACCATCCATCCCGGCGGCCGAGCGCTGCGGAATCCTGAACAGACTCCTCTGCACCCGTTCGCGGATGATATGATGGGCAAGCGACGTAAAGCGGAGTTTCGGCTCACACCGAGCTTTCGCTGCTATACGTTCAAGTTCTGTTTCCATGGTCAGCTAATCTTCCCTTTGCATGAAAGGCCGTGTCTCCCATTGAATGGAGCCCATGTTGCCCAAGAACATTTCAACTACCGCTGAACGCTTCCCCATGTGGCCGGCTCTCCCGTCCTCGGAGTACTATCAGTCAGTCTGACTTCCACCCGGTCATCAGCCCCTTCTCACCTCATCGGCTTGGCAGGTCCTACAAGCTTGCGCTTGAACCGGATGGATCTCCCTTGTTCACGTCAACTCCTTCGATTGCATGCTGGCGGTACGAACCCCGGGAGCACCTCATACCACTCGCAATGACGCGGCATGCGATTCCGCCTTCGCCTTTGAGGGACAGGGTCGGCTACTCCGATCTCGATCGATTTCGGGGCTATCTATCCGTTCACGTATGTTCCGGCCTACAATCTCCTTGTCTACGCTTCGCAGCGGTCGTTACCGGCCACCACGCAAGGCTCAGTACACGGCTGCTCGCTAGCCTTTGCCGTGGCCGTCATCTCAGACGGCTGAATTCAACGCGCTTGCAAGGCGCAACCCTCGCAGATCCGGGCGGGCGGATTTCCCGGAGCCGGCTCTTCATGGGAATAACCCGTGCGAGTGATGGGCGGAGTTGGCAGGCGGAAGCGTGCGGCCAGGGTCTCGAACTCCGACCCGCCCATGCGCCGGCTTTCTGGCTAACGTCTCAGACACCACATCCGGCGCATTTGCCGATGGAATCCGTGGAGCGCTGTGCGAGACCTGCCGTAGTAGCCGTAGTGCGCACGCAGAAGGGCAGCGAACCATTTGTGTTGCGTGACCAGTGGTGCGTGCAGGAGCCGCCAGGCATCGTGGCGCAGCGCCATCAGCTAGCTCGTCAGGCGTTTCCCTTCCGTCTTGTGCTTCACGATGAACCGGCCAATCCCTGGTCCGCCCGCAGTAGTGGATGAAGCCAGACGAAGGTCTCGGTTCGTGACAGGGACGCGAACCGCCCAAACTCGATCAAACGAGTCTTGTCCTCACGGAGTATCAGGCCGAAGCCGGCCAGCCGCGCCTTGAGGGCCAACAGCATCTCCTCTTCCTGATCCATCCCGGAATGGGAGCCGCCACGAAGTCGAGGTCGAGGATTTGTGAACGAACCACTCTCCCCGCAAACGTTATCCCGAACCCGTGATCACGGCACCGCCGTGCCTGAGGGCCGTTCAAAGGCGCGCCGGACGCGAGCTCTAACTTCAGGCGTTCCGCTCTTCGGCCGAAATCTTCCGCGACGGCTCGGCCCCCGTCGGCAGGCTCCGGCTGTCGTTCCACGTAAGACGAAGCGGCCCATGCGGAATCCCTCGCGGCGCAGGACCTCGTCCCATGGTCCCAGTCGGGTTCGATCCAGTCGCGTTCAGGAGCGGCAATTGGGCAAGCACTTGGCGATTGCAACGCTGTACCTCTGGCGAAGCCCGGACCGCAGACGGGATAGATGACGATGCCAACAACAGCTCCGCTGTCTCGTGAGGCCATGAGCCGCAGCCAGCTCGACTTCAGCGCGCCAATAGCCGCGCAAACTGTCGGAAATAACATAGTTAATTTTGATATCACCACGTAGTTGACCAATAGCGCGGCATGGGCGGCATCAACCCCGTCGATGCGAACGCATCGCTGGAGGCACCGTGACGTTCCGGGAACCATTGCGTTTAATGGTCCTGACGACATCGGAGGCCTCGGAAAGGCTGCTTGCCAGCACCCTGTAAATGTTTTTGCCAGCGCTGGTAAGCATGATGCCGGTCCCTCGCCTCAGAAACAGCGGAACACCAAGGTCGTCCTCAATGGCTTTGATCTGCCGACTGATTTCTCCCGGTGTGACCCCCAGTTCGGAAGCCGCAAGCTTGAATGAGATATGGCGTGCCGAGGCCTCGAATGCCGTGAGGGCAGTCAATGACGGGAGTTCGTAATGCTGAGGAACCATTTTAGAATCCAATCAGATCGGGGAGATGCGATCCAAAAGACCGGATATTCGCTCGTCCTCTGGCCCGTAAACCGCCGCCATTTTGATCAATCACACCAGCCTCCTAAACGGAGTGCGGCCGTCCGCGTTGACCGTGCAAGTTGCGTGCCGTTTTAGTTGCACAACTTTCCCATCCCGACGGCCCGCCTTTGGCGACCTTTTCGTCAGGTTTCCGACATTCTTGTCCAGCTCCCGACACAAGACATGCGCGGGACTGTCACATGACGATGAGATCCTGCCGCCGTGTGAGGAGTATGAAGAAGCCCCGCACAATCGTCTCCCTGCCGACGTTGTGCAGCGGGGGGGCAGCCACGACACGGTTCCCCCGTTGCGAGAAGTTCGGATATAGGCCTAGCTGCGGCCTGCACCGGCCAGGCCGCTCGTCAGGACCAACACGGTGGTGCCGTCAGCATGGAAACGCTTGGCAACAAGCACATGCGCCTCGATCAGCGCGTGCACCGGCTTCAGCACCGCGGCATGGGCGCCGAGCTGGTCCGCCGGCCTGGAGAGGCTCAGATCGGGGGCCCCGTGGTGACAGCGCGCGCCGCCGGTTAAACGGCTAATCTGGGGAACCTCTCAAACAGGATTGTCGCCGACAGGTTCGGCCCGACAAAGCGGCGCGACGTCTTTCTCGGTGACATCCTCGCCAAGCTCCGCCAGTCCCGCACTTACAGTGCGGCAGGCTGGTCATGTGAGTAATTGCCTGTCCGCTCTCATCACGCGTTGGCCAGGTGAGCGTAACTTGCTGCGAAACGCCTGAATTTGTGCTCACCGCACGTCACCCGCTTGTAACGAAGCGGGTTGCTGTCCGTGACACATGAGGGCAATGGTTCGATGATCGCATTGAAATCAGCGTCGATAAAGAAGGGAATTGAGTATCGCTCACGTCCCGAGGTATTCACCACGCGGTGCATGTTCGCCAGGTATACATCATTGGTGAGCCGCTGAATCAGGTCGCCAATATTGATTACGAATGTGCCGTGGATCGGAATGCCCTCGACCCAGTCGCCATCTCGGTTCATGACCTGAAGACCACCCACGTCGTCCTGAGCCAGGATGGTCAGATTGCCGTAGTCCGTGTGGGCGCCAATACCGATAATCTCTTCGCCAACATAGCCAGTCTGCGGCGGGTAGTGAAGCAGGCGCTGAATGCTGATCGGTTGTCGCATGAGGCTTTCGAAATAGCTTTCAGACAAGTCGAGACTAAGCGCAATGCCCTGCAAGAGTTTTTTCGCGAGGTCCACCATTTTTTGATGGTATGCGTATGTCAATTTCTGGAACTCGGGCATGCTTGAGGGCCACTGGTTGGGGCCCAAAAACGGACCTTCCAGCGTCGAACGTTCAGGTCCGATATCAAAGCACTCCTTCAGGTCTTTCGTCTTGCCCGGATCAGTGTTCTCCCCGAACACTTCAATATATCCGCGGAGGGCCACATCGGATTTGCTAACATGCAACGTCATCTTCTGCGACATGGACAGATCAAAGAACCGACGGCTCACATCGAACACCGAATCCAGAAAATCCTGCGGAATGCCGTGGTTCTTAACATACATGAACCCAGTGTTCGATAATGCCCAACGTATCTCCTTCGCCACCCTCTGCTTATTGCAGCCATCGAGAAGCGGCGCGATGTCAACCACCGGGATCTTATCAAAGCTTTCACGTTTCGCGCGAAGCTTGTCGTCCAGTCTGGCCACGATATCCTTAGACATGAGTACACCTTTGTTTGGCAACGGGAGTCCGCACACCGATTTGAGTATTTTCGTGTTGCACTGGCTGCGTGAAGAACTGTCAGGAAACCTTGGATAGCTTGTGGGGTGCATTCTTTGGGTTGCGCTGCTCAATGAATTAGAAGAATTCGAAATCGTGGCAGTGCATAGGCGCTCGCGCTCTTCCGGTCGCCGTGCATCGGCTGCAAGTTGTCCAGCGAGTTTTACGGCAGCGTGGTCATGGTCGCTCCCTCGTTGGTGCGCTGGTCTTCTCGGGTACGTGGAAAACCCAATAATGCGCGTCCTCCTCGGCGACGTATCTACCGTCGTTTAGTCGCTGTGACAGCACAAGTACGCCCGCGTCCTGCAGACGTCGAACCTCGTCTTCAAAGGATGTGGCCTCCGCATAGCTCTTGCGGGTGCTTGCGATGATGAATCCGTTTGGGCGCGTAACGCGGGCCAGTTCGCGCAGTCCGTCCGGTCGGACATGCCCGACCGTGAAGACGCCGCAGCAGACCGTAACGTCATAGCTGGCGCTTGAGTAGTGGGAGAGCGGCTCGTTGAGGTCAACATCACCTCGGATATGGCGGTAGATGCTGGTCTGCCGAGCCTTTTCGGCCATCTCTTCGGAGAGGTCGAACCCATCAATCAACCTGAAGCCGAGGCGTTCCAGCTGGACTCCGAGTAGGCCAGTTCCGCAGCCAGCGTCCAGGATTGTAATGGCTGTTCGCTCCTTAGCCAAATAGGCTGTTTGCACCGCGCCCGCTAGTTCCGCCACGACCATCGGCCCGCAGTACCCGTCGCGGCCGACATCCAAATCGTAGGAACTGGCCCATTCACGATAAAAGTCCGACAAGCGATCGGCGTCACTGTCGAGGGCGTGGGAATCCTTGATGCGCTTTCGTGCGGCTTGCTCCAGTGCCGTCTGCCGATCGAGGGTGTTCATGACAGTTCCTCCGTGTATGAGTGATGCGAATGCGGTACAGTTGAATTGGAGCGCAATGGCCGCAGCTCAACTGATGAGATGTTCGTCGCTTTCAGCGAAATGCACGCCAACTGCTGCCCCCGCACGGGCGATCTCAAGCGTCTTCGGTGGGGATTTGTCGACTTGACCGCTGCCCGGGGTATTCCGGCCACAGCGCCCTGTGCGCATGCTTACTTGTCGAAGACGTTGAGTGGCAGCAGCAGGTGGGTGACGACAAATGCCGGCGTCGCGGGTCGCATCGCGATGCATCTTGTCACCGGGTGTCCTTTTCGAGCAAGTCATTCGCGGCGGCAGAATTGATGTCTTGTCTATCTGATAGCCGGCGTCCAAGCACTTGGCGGCCAGTCGGCACAACGCTGCCGGTACCAATGAATCCGATTCCTTGTGGAAATAAGTGGCGCGTACCACGCCCCCTCCAGCCTCAACAGTACACACGGGATTTTCCTTTCACGAGTGAATCGGCGAGATTTATTATCTAGGGTATATAGCGACATTATGACTTAACATCGGACCTGCAATCATCAAGTCAGTTTAGATCCAGATCTATATCACAATTAGTCAGCAAATCAACTGATGTGCTCCCGAGGTGTGACGGACTCCTATTCAGAGTTAGAGAAGAGGCTCTTTTAGACCCCGAATGATCTGCGGTCAGCCAAGAAACGGAGATCGCCTCATCATTCGGCCGCTGAATAGCATTCAGTCTCAGAATTCGAAGAATGGTGTCAGCCAGAGATCTCACCCTGGCCATAACGGTCGATGGTCTGCTCGGCCTGCGCATGCCGGTCTAAGTTTAGCTCCCGGGCTTCGGCAGCAGTCCAAGATGACTGCCGGCATCGACAATAATGTTCTGCCCGGTAATGTTTGACGCTTCCGTTAGGAAGAACAGCGCAGCCTCGGACATCTGCTCCGGTGTTCCTGCCTGGCGTAGAGGTGTTCTCTGTTCCTCGTCTTCTTTCAGCTTGTTGTATTCAACTTCGCCTACGCCATTCAGCATCCAACGGGTCTGGATAAGGCCGGGGGAAATGGCATTCACCCGAACGGCGGGGCTGAGCCAACGTGCCAGCATCAAAGTAAGAGTATTTAGGGCGCCCTTAGACAGCATATATGGCAGCGAGCTGCCGTTGCCAATAAGGGTGGCATTGGTGGACACATTCACGATCGCGCCGCGTTCTTTGCTTTCCTCCCATTGTTTTCTCATTGCCGGAAACACAGCACGGCACATCATGAAAGCGCCTATGGTGTTCACGCGAAATATGCGGTCGAAATCCTCCGGTGTGACGTCTTCAAGGTCGCCGGTTTTTTGGAACCTTGTAGTGGCAGCGTTATTGACAAGGCCGTCGATGCGCCCCCATTCGCTCAGGGTCTCGGCGGCCAGTTTGCGGCAATCGGCATCCTGCGCCACGTCGGCCTGCACAACGATGGCTCCAACACCTTGCGCTTTGACTTTGGCATAAGTCTCGTCGGCCTCCTTCTTGCTTCGACTATAGTTGACCGCGACGTTCCAGCCACGCGCTGCGAGGTCGATGGCACAAGTCGCTCCCAGGCCCGTTGCCGATCCTGTCACAATTGCTACTTTGGCCACGGTGTTTTCCTATGCTTCAGACAATTTGACGGAGACAACGGGTAAACAGCGGTCTCGCACCAAGTTAATTTTGGATCTTAAGTCGGAGGCGGTAGTACGGCTCCTTCCGCGCTTAAGGAACAGTTTAGTACTTTCTTGCCTTAAGTCAACTCAAAATGGATGTTGTACTGTTAAGGTTATAAACAGTTTTGTTTCTGAAATGCATCTTTATTGTTAAGATTCTTGTGGTCGTCATGAAATATCGCGTATAAAATTTCTCCGCTGTTTAGAGGGGAGCCGGTGCGATGCCGGCGCTGCCCCGAGGCAACCCCACTCATGTCACTGAGGCGAATAGCCTCGGGAAGACGGGTGGAGGCTATGACCCCGCGAGCCAGGAGACCTGTCACGGCGAATTACGTCCACGGGGGGGTGTCTCGGTGGCCGCAGCAGCCCGGCGTTCGTGCCGGCCTGGATCGTGTCGCAGGGAGTGTGTAGCTGACGGCTTGGTCGCCGCGCTCTCCGGCATGGGGCCGGGCTGATCAGCGTGCCACGGCTGGCAGGCTGATGAGCGGATCATCAGCTCATTTGGCTGATGGTTTCCAGCGTCATGTATCTGGCGCGCTGCACGGCCCATTCGTCGTTCTGTTCGAGCAGGATCGCGCCAACCAGGCGGGCGATGGCGTCATCATTTGGGAAGATGCCGACGACCTCGGTGCGCCGCTTGATCTCGCCGTTGAGGCGCTCGATCGGATTCGTCGAGTGGAGCTTGGCGCGATGTTCCTTCGGGAAGGTCATGTAGGCCAGCACGTCGGGCTCGGCGTCGTCCATGATTGTCGCCAGTTTCGGCACCTTCGGCCGGATCTGGTCGGCGACGGCGCGCCATTGCGTGCTTGCGGCCCCGGGCGTTTCCTGGGCGAAGGCGGTGGCGATGAAAGCGGAGACGACGCGGCGCCCGCTCTTGCCGGCATGGGCCAGCACGTTCCTCATGAAGTGGACGCGGCACCTCTGCCATGTCGCGCACAGCACCTTGGTGACGGCCGCCTTGATGCCTTCATGGGCATCGGAGACGACGAGCTTGACGCCGCGCAGGTCGATCGGCCGCTCGAGGAAGGCCTTCACCTTCCCGTCGATCTCCTCGCACAGCCGCGAGACCTGGCTCTTGGATATGCCGCTCATACCCATGGCCTTGACCAGGTCGTCAACCGACCGGGTCGAGATGCCTTGCACATAAGCTTCCTGGATGACGGCGGTTAGCGCCTTCTCGGCCATGCGGCGCGGTTCAAGGAAACCGGGGAAGTAGGAGCCCTTCCTGAGCTTGGGGATGCGCAGCTCGACGGTGCCGGCCCGCGTCTCCCAGTCGCGCTCGCGATAGCCGTTGCGCTGGGCCGTGCGCAACGGGTTCTTCTCGCCATAGGCGGCGCCGGTGGCGGCCCCAACCTCCAGCTCCATCAGCCGCTCGGCGGCAAAGCCGATCATCTCGCGCAAGAGATCGGAATCCGGAGTCTTCTCCACGAGCGCGCGCAGGTTCATCATGTCGTCGGTCATCGATGATTCCTTCGAATCAGGTTGGTGTCAGCAACCCGACCTTACCGGCGAACTGTCGATGACCACCGCAAAGCCGCTCGCTACAGCGCTATCGAGAGCGCGCTCGCGAGCGGCTTCGCTACCGCCGAGCTACACCACCTGTGGGGCCGCGACCGCTAGCGCCTTCCTTGTCACCGACGCCCCAACCATCGGGGTATGGCATGACTGTCTCTCAGCAAAGTCCTGTCGCAACGCTTGGCTTGTCGCGCTTCGGTCGTCGGCGAGAACTGAAATTCGCGCTTGAAAGCTACTGGTCCGGAAAATCTCCGCTGGCGACCTTCTCACGACGGCGAAGGCGCTCCGTGTCGATACCGGCTCAATACTCCCAGAAATGCCGTTTGAATCCTCCTCCCAGTATGCCGTCGCCGGTCTCCCGGAGCGCGCTCCGGCAGCCCGGCGGCGCTGGTCATTGATGCTTCTCCTGATGGTCGGGAGAGGGATTTGGGTGACGAAGATCGGGAGATGTTGATGGTGCTGGATTTGCATCGGCGCGGCGTGTCGGTATCGGCGGTCCTTCAGTTCGCGGAAAAGCCGGCTGCCGGTGAGTCCGGGATATGGCGGCGGCTACACGGCCGGCACCGACTTTCTGCGCGACGTCCGTCCTGCCACAGCGGAGCGTGAATACGAGGTTCACTTCGAGGCCTTGCCCGGCGAGCACGCGCAGGAAGGACTTCGCCCAGAGGCGGCGCTCCTCGCGAGCCTTGAGCGACGCGTCAGCCGGGAGGGCATGGTCAGCATCGGCGGCAATTTCTACAGCGTGCCTGACGCCACCAGGTCACCAGGCGCCGTGTTGTCGAGGTACACACACGCCGGCCGAAGAGGTTCGCATCTTCGAGGACGGCGCGCCGATCGCCACTGATCCGATTCTCGAAGGCCGGCATTAGGGTCATGTCGAGCCGGATCATCGTACGCGTACGACGAAGGCCGCATGATTGGCACACGCGCGTGCGCGCGGCGGACTCTATGGTCGCGTAGCGTGAATGTGATTTTTCGTGGAATGAGGACCCCTTTAAGGGGTGATTTTGGTCCAAACGCGAAAAACCAGGGTCGCGATTCGGTGGTGATCGACACCTTGTCTCTGTCGCCGAAATGCGGCGGCGGGAAAAAAATAAACCCTGAATGGCCGGCGATCCGGCTTAATCACTTCCTCTGCCCAACCGACCGTCCCACCGCATTGGGTGCTGGGAGAACCGCATGAGCCTCGATGAGAGGCTTAAGCTTCATCATGACTGCAGGCAATGGAGGGACGGAGCGGCTCTCCTTCGATGAAACATGGAGCATTAGATGCTCGCAGCTCGACAACAGGGTGTCGTCGGAAGCTCGGTACAAGCACATGAAGCTATGTATCTTTTTCCCATCTGATGGTAGGAGTTGCGCCTTCACATAAAGTGCGTCTCCAAGCTTCGCCTCAGCAAGGAGCCGAATGTGACTCTCCACCGTGTAATAGCTGTGGCCGGCCTTCACATAGTCCGTGTCGACGCCGACCATTTGAAGAAGCGCCTCGGAGGCATCGGCAAAGCACTGGGTGTACCGGTATTCAGTCATGTGGCCATTATAGTCGATCCAAGCAGGATGAACTTTCACTTCGAGAAGCCTTAATGCCTCGTCACTGGGAGTAACCGGAGGTTTTGGCGCGCTCTCCCAAAGATGAGCCTCGAACTCAGCCAACAGCTTGCCTGCACCCCAGCCCCGCCCCTTGTCGCTGGCCTTTAGCGCTTGCATGATTGCGACGAGATTCTCGTCGCGGATGCGTTCGAGTTCTCGAATGCCACGCTGCCCGGACTGAGCGTCGGACTGAACGGCGATCTTTTCAACAAGGTCAGCGTCGAGGTCGGCCACATCGGTCAGCTTGGTCCAAGGCCAAGAAAGGCTGGGACCACACTTGGAAAGAAAGTCGCGCATGCCAGCCTCACCGCCAGCTATGCGATACGTCTCGAAGAGGCCCATCTGCGCCCAGTGAAGACCGAACGAGTAGCGGATCACATTATCGAGAGTTTCGGTATCGCAGATGTCGTCCTTGATCAGCCAAAGGGCTTCCCGCCAAAAGGCTTCCAGAAGGCGGTCGCCCACGAAGCCTTCAATTTCCTTATTGATGATCAACCCTGTCATGCCAACCGTCGCGAGCTTGGCCTTGGCGTCCTCGAGCACCGCTCTCGTGGTTTTCTTGCCACCAACGAGCTCGGCCAGCGGTAGCAAATACACGGGGTTGTAGGGATGAGCGACGAACATGCGCTCCGGGTGCTTCATATCGCGCTGGAGATCGGTCGGCATCAGGCCGGAAGTCGAAGAGCCAATCAGCGCCTTGGAATCAGTGGCAGCGTCTATCTGGGCAAGCACGCTACGCTTAAGATCGAGCCTCTCCGGCACACTCTCCTGGATCCACTCTGCGCCTCGCACAGCATCCTCAAGGGAATCGCTGCAACTTAGGGTGCCCTTGGCGGGGAGGCGCGCGCTCGCGAGCATCCCATACGCGCGCTCGGCATTAGCCATAATCTCTGAGATGAGCAGTTGAGCTTCCGGATGCGGATCGAAGATTCTAGTATCAATGCCGGCAAGCACGAATCGTGCAGCCCAAGCTCCGCCGATAACGCCACACCCGATACACGCGGCCTTACTGATTTTGGCCATTTGTGATTTAGCTTCCGATTTGTATCTTCGTTGCGTCGAGGGCGATCATGCCAAAGAAGCAGGTCGCGATGACCTGCTGCCCTACAGAAAGCATGGCACTTACCGCTTGGTCAGTTTAAGTCTCCGACGAACTTCCTCAGGACCGATGATCCTGGCGCCCATGTTTTCGACGACATTGACGGCCTTCTCGACTAACTGGCCGTTGGTTGCAAACTGACCTTTGGCAACGTACAGATTGTCTTCGAGGCCGACGCGCACATTGCCGCCTGCGAGCACGGCGGCCGCCGGATATGCCACGGCGTCGCGACCTATTGAAAAGGCGGAAAACGTCCAGTTGGAGGGAACGCTGTTGGCCATGACCAGGAAGGTGTTGAGGTCATTAGGCGCACCCCACGGAACTCCCATGCATAGCTGAACCAAGACAGGATCTTCAATCAAGCCTTCCTGAACGAGTTGCTTGGCAAACCACAAATGTCCCGTATCAAAAACTTCGATCTCTGGGCGAACGCCGAACTCGGTCATCATCTTGGCCAGCGCGCGAAGTGTCGATGGCGTGTTCGTCATTACATAGTCGCCGAGATTGAAATTCATGGTGCCGCAATCGAGTGTACAGATCTCGGGGGCGCACTCGACAATGTGGCTAAAGCGTTCGGAGGCACCGACAAGGTCGGTGGTGGGAGCGAGTGGAAAGGGCTGCTCGACGCTACCAAAGATTAGGTCCCCACCCATTCCCGCGGTGATATTGAGCACAACGTCGGTATCCGCCTGCCGTACGCGGTCGGTGACCTCCTTGTACAACTCGTTCTTGCGAGACGGCGCGCCAGTCTCAGGATCGCGAACGTGGATGTGAGCGACTGCAGCTCCTGCTTTGGCTGCCTCAACGGCGGCTGCTGCGATTTCTTTCGGCGATCTGGGTACGTGACGGGATGTCGATGCTGTATCCCCCACACCAGTCACGGCACAAGTGATAAAGACCTCGCGGTTCATAGCAAGAGGCATGATCTTTTCCTTACGGTTGGAACAGGATGGAGTGGGCAAGGCTAAGGGTGGCGCGAGGCCCTGCGGTCGCTGAAATTTCCGCGGACTTAGTATTCAGAGGATATTGTTTGACCGTCGATCGCGATGGACTGCCCCGAAATAATTCGGCCATGAGGACTGCAAAGGTACAGAATCATACTCGCGATTTCTTGGACACTCACTAGCCTTCGCATTGAAAACAGTTTGAGCTCTGCCTGCCTGATTTGCTCAATCGGCACTCCACGTGATTGCGCAGCCATAAGCTGCACCCGTTCCAATCTGGGGGTATCGACAGCACCGGGACAAATGGCGTTCACATTGATGTTGTGCTGGCCCAACTCCATCGCCATGACGTCTGTAAGTCCGACGACGCCATATTTAGCGGTGCAGTACGGGGAGCGTAGTGAATACGGTAGGAAGCCCGCGGTTGAAGACATGTTTACCACAGAGCCGCCTCCGGCTGCCTTAATGAGCGGAATCGCGGATCTCGAACAATAAAAAGCGCCGTCCAGATTCACACCCAGGGTGCTTCTCCACTCGTCATCGGCAACCTCTTCCACTGGCTTCGACGGACCAGAGGTTCCAGCGTTGTTTACTAGGATATCCATTCCGCCGAGGCGGCGATCAACCTCCTCGAAGAGTTTAGCCACCGATTCGGATTTCGAAACGTCGGCCGCAACTGCAACAATGCCTGTGCTCGGCTGAACACTCCGAACCGCTTCGGGGTCGATATCGCACACGAGCACTTTTGCTCCTTCAGCAGCAAAGCGTTCTGCTACCGCCCTTCCGATACCGGCAGCACCCGCTGTGATCAGAACACGCTTATTCTCTAGTCCAAGATCCATGTAGCCTCATCCTTTCACACCAAAAATGCGTTCGCAAACCTGACTCTCCGCGAGTCAGTAGTTACGAAAACGTATCGGAGTTGCCTCGCCAGGCCGCCATTGCGAATGGTCGCTCAAACCGCGGCACCGAATGGTTTTCCGCAATGCTTGTTATCTAAAGAAGGTTCACTCCGGGCTCGCTGCACTCCTCTGTCACTCGGTTGTTGTGACATTCGGTGCGAGGTCAGCGACTTTGTGTTAATCTAGCAGCTATAAGTCACTCGGGCTGTAAAAGGACCCGAGCGCGCTTGGAACGCTGGACCGCCCCAGCATTCTGCCGCGCTCAAAGTGTTGATAGCACAACCGATTGCGGTAAAGCGTCCGCAAAAATGTAAACTGACCGATGAGTTTATTCCGGATTATTGGTTGGACGCTGACCTGATGAGGTGGACGGCCTCCACTCCCGGCATCGCAATGTGCCAAAGTGTGGCTGTCGAAAGTCACATGAGGGAGAGCCGTCCATGGAGAAGGTTAGCACAATCGGTCTGGATGTCGCCAAGCACGTGTTTCAGGTGCACGGCGTTGACGCGCAGGGCGCAGTGGTTGTCCGCCGGAAGTTGCGTCGCGACGATGTAGTCGCATTCTTTACGTCCTTGCCGGCGTGCTTGATCGGCATCGAAGCCTGCGCAACGAGCCATCACTGGGCTCGTGTCCTCACGGCTCTGGGGCATGAGGTTCGCCTGATGCCTGCGTCATACGTCAAGCCATACGTGAAGCGGCAGAAGAATGATGCTTCGGATGCCGAGCCAATCTGCGAGGCGGTCACGCGACCGACGATGCGCTTTGTTCCGACAAAGAGCGAAGAGCAGCAGAGCGTGTTGATGCTGCATCGCGTCCGCGAGCTTTTTATACGGCAGCGGACAATGCTGGTGAACGCCTTGCGCGGCCACTTGGCGGAGTTGGGCATCATCACTCGTCAGGGTGCTACAGGGCTGAGCATGCTCGTCGCGTTGGTTGAGGACGAGGGGCACGACCTCATTCCCCCGCTTGCCCGATCGGTCTCTCTTTCTTCTCGCTGGGCTGCCGAGCTTCTGGCGAAAAAGCCGTACAACGTCGTTGCGGTGGCCTTGGCAAACAAGATGGCCCGGATCGTCTGGGCGCTGATGGCTACGGGCAAGCGCTTCGCGGATTCACCGGCGTAGTGACGTAGTCGCAGAGGAAGCACAGAGGTTGGTGAGGTGCTTATGGTGTGATGACGGACGGTCGAACCGGGACGGAAAAACCCGCTCAGTGGGTGCCGCTCAAAAAGCGCGTTGACCTGTCTGGGATCCCATCCGCGGACTTCATCAAGGCCAGCGGCATGAACAGGCCGCACTCAAAGGCCGAATACATGCCTGCACCCGACCAACCTGTCATCAATATCAGAAAGCCCTTGCCACGCGGAGGCCGTCCATACATGCTACTGAGTTTTTCCTCCATCTGAGATTAGAGTCCGGCGCTTGATTGAAGGACAGACTGATGAAGAGAAAGCGGTTCAAGGAAGAGCAGATCATTGCGGTTCTGCGCGAGCATGAGGCGGGAGCAAAGGCGGGCGATCTGGCCCGCAAGCACGGGGTCTCGGATCGACGCTGTATAACTGGAAGGCCAAGTATGGCGGGATGGACGTCTCTGACGCCAAGCGGCTGAAGGCTCTGGAAGACGAACGCCAAGCTGAAGAAGCTGCTAGCCGACCAGATGCTCGAAGCGTCGGCACTGCGTGAGCTTCTGTCAAAAAATGTATGGTCCGCCCCGTCCGTCCAAGGGTTCGCGACATCGCCGACGACGATTCCAGTTGCATAAATGTATCCGGCCTCTCGCGAGTGAGCTGCTGTTGCAGCCAGGCCATGATGAGATCCGCGCACGCCGTTCCCAATAAATGGTTCAGGCACGAAGCCCGCTTTTTCGCACAGGGCTTACGGATGCTGATCCACTGTTTCGTCATCACTGTTCCCGAGCCTTGCAATCGAACTGGAGCGTCAGGCGAATGCAGGATCCCTGAGTTCGTAGAGTGCTCCCGGCTTGGTCAGGACAACCCAGAGAATGCGCGCCATCTTGGCGGCAAGTGCGACAACAGCTTTGTTCGGGTGCATCCGGCTCTGCAACCCATCAAGCCAGCTTCCCAGGCGATCCCGGGTTCGATCCAGGTGACGGAAGCATGATCGCGCGCCATGAACGAGGAGCTTGCGGACGTACCGGTTCCCGCGCTTGCTGATACCGAGTAACTTCTGCTTACCTCCGGTCGAGTGTTCCCTTGGGACAAGGCCCAGCCATGCGGCCAGGTCGCGAGCCTTCTGGAACTGGCATCCGGTGCCGACGGCCGCCAGTAGCGCGGTGGGCTCCCAATGCTCCGATTCCGGGGATCGTCATGAGCCGGCGGGCAACATCTTCTCGATCTGCAGTCGCTGCGATTTCCCTCGTCACGTCGTTGATGCGCTGCTCCAACTGGCGCAGATCGGCGAACAGGTCCACGAGCAGTTTGCGCATTGCCGGCGAGAGGTCATTCGAAAGGTCATCGAGAACCAGCGGCAATTCGAGCTTGAACAGGCCCGCGCCTTGTCTCAATGCGATGCCGTATTCGAGGCAGAATGCTCGCATCTGGTTGATCAGACGGGTTCGCGTGCCGATCATCTGGTCGCGCACCCGATGCAAGACTTGGAGGTCGGTTTGCTCCTCGCTCTTGATCGCAGCAAATCGCATTGTCGGTCGCGTGGCGGCTTCGGCGATGGCCTCGGCATCGATGATGTCGCTCTTGTCCGACTTCACGTAGGGCTTCACGAACTGCGCCGGGATCAGGCGAACCTTGTGCCCCAGCGCATGCAGTCTCCTGGCGATCCATTGCGATCCAGCGCACGATTCCATCCCGACGATTGTCGGCACTGCCCGCTCAAAGAACGTCATCAACGTATCGCGTCGGAAGCGAACTCGCTGGACGGGCTCGCCGTCGCTGTCTAAGCCGACGACGTGGAAGATGTTTTTGCCGATATCGACTCCATAGACGGCCGCAGGGCGCGGCGCATTGCGTGGGGACATTGCAACCTCCTTTGTTGTGACTGCCCAGATGATGCTGCGGGAGGACTGGGCGGACCATCCCATTAATGGTAGGGCCCGCCGCCAAGCGCGAAGCCGTCGCGCATCTGCAGGCCGTCATGGGTCTGTCGGAGCGTCGGGCCTGTTCCTTTGTGGGCGCCG
>NZ_JAMYSN010000039.1:0-36625 GCF_040321955.1 Mesorhizobium sp. M0217
GTGGATCCCCACCAAACCACGGGGGCCCCGCTACCCCCGGGGGGGCCCCTCCGCCCCCCCCCACCCCCCCCCGCGGGGGGGGGGGGCCCCCCCCCCCCCGGGGGGGGGGGGGGGCGCGCCAGCGCCGGCGCTTTGTCACCACCCCCACCCCGGCTCACCAGCTTTGCGATGCAAAGCTTGTTCGCCGACCCTCCCCACAAGGGGGAGGGTGAAGCGCCCTGATGGCCACGCCCCACGCCTCAACCCCAAAATCCGATTTCCCCTGGTGGCTTGCCGCCGCGATCGCGCTCGCCGTCGTCGCTGCGCTCTCCATTGCCGCCAGCGATCTCTACGCCCAGGTTTTTGCCACCGTCGCCAAAGGCATCGGCATCACCATTCTTGTCACCGTGGTCGCCTTCGCGCTGGCTTCCGCCGTCGGGCTCGGCATTGCGCTGATGGGGCTGTCGGGGTCGCGTTGGCTCAGGCAGATCGCTCGTTTCTATGTCGAGATCATCCGCGGCGTGCCGATCCTGGTGCTGTTGTTCTGGATCGCCTTCGCCGGCGCGCCGGCCTTCGTGGCTGCGTGGAATGCGCTGACCGCGCCGCTGCAAAACGCCGGCTATCTCGGCGAGCTTTTGGTGCGCGACGTGTCGCTGTTGTGGCGTGCAATCATGGCGCTGACCATCGGTTATTCCGCCTTCATCTCCGAGGTCTTCCGCGCCGGCATCCAGTCGGTCGAGAAAGGCCAGATCGAGGCTGCCAAGGCGCTCGGGCTGACGCGCACGCAGCGCTTCCGGCTGATCGTCTTCCCACAGGCGATCCGCACCATCCTGCCGCCGCTCGGCAATGACTTCGTCGCCATGGTCAAGGATTCCTCGCTGGTCTCGGTGCTCGGCGTCGCCGACATCACGCAGATGGGCAAGATCTACGCCGCCGGCTCGTTCCGCTTCTTCGAGACCTATTCGATCGTCGCCTATATCTATCTCATCCTCACCGTCAGCCTGTCGCTGGCGCTGCGGGGGCTGGAGCAACGACTGCGGCGGGCGCAGCAGGAATAGAAGTCCGACGCGGGCACGGCTACGATCGCGGAGGACAGGATTCCGGAGGATGCAGGCGATGACGATCGACAAGGCCAATGCGGCGCTGGGTACCGTCTATTCGGCCGACACGCCGGAAGGGCTGGCCAAGGCCTATGCAGACTGGGCCGCGACCTATGACGGCGAGACCGCTTCGCTCGGCTATCTGCTGCCGTTCCTGATCACCGCCTGGGTGGCGCGCCATGTGAAGGTGGGTGAAGGCCCGCTGCTCGACGCCGGCTGCGGCACCGGCCTGTCAGGCCCGTCATTGAAGGCGCTGGGTTATCACGACATTGCCGGCCTCGACCTCTCCGACGACATGCTGAAGATCGCCGGCAGCCGCAATGCCTATGGCGATCTGAAGCAGGCCATGCTCGGCGGGCCGCTACCCTGGCCGGACGGGCATTTCCGCGCCTTCTTCTCGACTGGCGTGTTCACCATCGGCCATGCGCCGGCGTCCGGCCTGCACGAGCTTGTCCGCATCACCAGGAAAGGCGGCCACGCCATCTTCACCGTGCGCGACCAGGTTTTCGAAAGCGGCGGCTTCCAGGACGTGTTCGACGGGCTGGAACGGGCCGGGAAATGGCAGCCGGTCGAGCAAAGCCCATGGTTCCGCTGCTATGCGATCGCCGAGCCGGATGCGTTGGTAAAGACTTTTGTGTTCGAGGTGCTTTGAGCGCCGCCCTCTTCGCCTTCTCTCACAAGGGGAGAAGCGAAAACACGCCGCAATTGCCGAAAACCGAAAACATTGGTATGAGCCACGCCATGGAAGAGCTTTTTGGCGATCCGGCCTATAAGGGTTTCGTGCTGCAGGACCGAAAACGCCTGCCGTCGCGTTTCTCTTCGCGCATTTCCGGCGCGCTCACCAGCCGACTTAGCTAAGCCGCTTTCGCCGGGCCGAAGGCTTCGGCGCGTCTGCCCTTCCCCTTTTTGCAAATCGACGGATTTACGCACATGAGCGCACCGCGCACCCTCTACGACAAGATTTTCGACGACCATGTCGTCGATCGCCAGGATGATGGCACCTGTCTGCTCTACATCGACCGCCATCTCGTCCATGAAGTGACCAGCCCGCAGGCCTTCGAAGGTCTGCGCATGACCGGCAGAAAAGTCCGGCATCCGGAAAAGACGCTGGCCGTGGTCGATCACAATGTCTCGACCTCGCCCGAGCGCAAATTCGGCATCAAGAACGAGGAAAGCCGCATCCAGGTCGAGGCCTTGGCCAAGAACGCTAGGGATTTCGGCGTCGAATATTACTCCGAAAACGATATCCGCCAAGGCATCGTCCACATCATCGGGCCGGAGCAGGGCTTCACGCTGCCTGGCATGACGATCGTCTGCGGCGACAGCCACACCTCGACGCATGGCGCCTTCGGCGCACTGGCGCATGGCATCGGCACCTCCGAGGTCGAGCATGTGCTGGCGACGCAGACGCTGATCCAGCGCAAGGCCAAGAACATGCTGGTGCGTGTCGATGGCCAGTTGCCGGAAGGCGTCACCGCCAAGGACATTATCCTCGCCATCATCGGCGAGATCGGCACCGCCGGCGGCACCGGCTATGTCATCGAATATGCCGGTGAGGCGATCCGCGCGCTGTCGATGGAAGGCCGCATGACGATCTGCAACATGTCGATCGAGGGCGGCGCGCGCGCCGGCCTGATCGCGGCCGACGAAACCACCTTCGCCTATGTCAAGGGCAAGCCGCGCGCGCCGAAGGGCGCGTCGTGGGACGCCGCGCTCGAATACTGGAAGACGCTGCAGTCCGACGAGGGCGCGCATTTCGACAAGGTGATCGTGCTCGACGCGGCCAAGCTGCCGCCGATCGTCTCCTGGGGTTCCTCGCCCGAGGACGTCGTTTCGGTGCAGGGCGTCGTTCCCAATCCGGAAGAGATCACGGACGAGAACAAGCGGACGTCAAAGATCCGCGCGCTCGACTATATGGGGCTGACGCCGGGCACGAAGATCACCGACATCACGCTCGACCGCGTCTTCATCGGCTCCTGCACCAATGGCCGCATCGAGGATCTGCGTGCGGTGGCCAAGGTGGTCGAAGGCAAGACGGTGAGTGCGCATGTCGATGCGATGATCGTGCCGGGCTCCGGTCTGGTCAAGGAACAGGCGGAGGCCGAGGGTCTCGACAAGATCTTCATTGCCGCCGGTTTCGACTGGCGCGAGCCGGGCTGCTCGATGTGCCTGGCCATGAACGACGACCGGCTGAAGCCGCATGAGCGCTGCGCCTCGACCTCGAACCGCAATTTCGAGGGCCGGCAAGGCTTCAAGGGCCGCACCCATCTGGTGTCGCCGGCGATGGCGGCGGCGGCGGCGATCGCCGGCCATTTCGTCGACATCCGCGACTGGAAATAGCGCAGACTGTTTCAAGCCTGATCTGAGCGTATGCAAAACCCCGAACGGCAAACCGTTCGGGGTTTTGTTTAAAGCGCGCCGCTCTAAGACCCTTGGGGTATATGCCCTAGCCGGCACGCCGGATGATTTCATGAAATTCCTCCCGGCTGCCGGGTTCGTCGGCCGCGACCACCAGCGCCAGTTCGCGCTCGTCGAAGATCTTGAACCACTCGTCCCATTCGACCAGCTCGTAGCCGCCTGCGTTGACCGGGCGTTCAGGCTGATCCTGGTCCTGATAGGCGTGCTGGCCGAAGACGAGCCTCAGCAACGGCTGCGTTCCGGTTTCGGGCGATACATCGACAATCGCCGGAAATCCGGCGCGCCCTGCGGCCCATGAGCGAATTGCTTCGTGATCGGTCAGCGTGATCGTGTCGGCCATGAACAACTTCTCCTTGATTGCTGTCAGGAAACGCCGGCCTCAGGTCCCGGTTCCGTGCACCAGCTTCATGAGTGGCGAGTTGTATATTCGTCCCGGCTTAACCGCTTGTTGGGGCTTGCGCTCTAAGGTCTTCCCGGACGTCAAGCGGGGAAGTCACCGTCCTTTGGACACCGGCCTGTTCATAGCGCTGCTCAATCCGACGATCGCGCTGGCGCTCGGCGCGGCGTTCCTCGTGCTGTGGTTCTACCAGCGCCACCGGCCCTATCTGGCTGTGCTCGGCACGAGCTATTGCGTGTCCGCGCCCGGCTTCCTGCTGCAGTATTTCACGCTGCCCGGCGGCATGGTGCTGACCAAGCTGGTCTCCAACCTCTGCTTCACGCTCGCCGCTTGCTGCCTCGTCGGTGCGATCATCTCGCGCTACGGCAGGCGCGTGCCCTATATCGCGATCGGCATTCTGGCGGGTGGCGGGATGGTCGCATTCTGCTGGTTCCTGTTCGTCCAGCCGGACTTAACTTGGCGCATCCTGTCGATCAATTTCGGCTTTGGCGGCCTCAGCCTGCTGGTCGCCGCCGAGCTGCGCGCCGTGCGCAAGAACGGCCCGACGGAAAAAATCCTGTTCGTACTGTCGCTGCTGTCCGGGCTGAACTTCATCGGCCGCACGCTGCTCGTCGTCATCTCGCACGGGCCGTTCACCAGCTATGACGGGTTTTATGGCTCGTCCTACTGGACGACGGCGCTTTTGACGCACGCGCTGCTGTCGTTGCTGATCGCGCTCTGCCTGTTCTCGGCATCTGCGCTCGACGTGATGAAGGCGCTGAAGACCGAGACGCACACCGATCCGCTGTCTGGCCTGCTCAACCGCAGGGGTTTCGAGGAGCGCGCCTTGCTGGTGCTGCAGCATTGCGCTGTTACCAAGGTGCCGGTCGCGCTGGTGCTGGCCGATCTCGATCACTTCAAGGCGCTCAACGACAAATACGGACATGCCGCGGGCGACCAGGTGATCGCCGACTTCGCCGCCAAGCTTCGCGCGGCCGCCGGCACGCGTGCGGTTGCCGGCCGCATCGGCGGCGAGGAGTTCGCTGTGCTTCTGTCGCTGAGCGATCTTGCCACGGCGCGGCTGTTTGCCGAAGCCGTGCGCACGCACTATTCGGCCGGCAGTGTCGACGGGTTGCCGCCGGGCACCAGGGTGACCGCGAGCTTCGGCGTCGCGGCGCGCACCGGCGACGAAGGGCTGGAGCCGCTGATGCGGCGCGCCGACGAAGCGCTCTACAAGGCCAAGAAGAACGGCCGCGACAGTGTGCGATTGTCCTATGAGCGGGCGGAAACGGTGTTCATCCCGGATACAGGCAGCGTCGGTTAGCGTCTCGCTTAAACGGCCTCTCGGCCGTGCCGGATCATCAGCGGCAAGGGCTGAGGTTGGGCATTTCGCCATCGGAGAGGCCGTACATATAGGAGCGGCCCTTCACGAACACCGGCGGCTGGTAGCAGCCACGCCTGGAGATGTGATCCGCCTCGTCTTCATAAAGGACTTCCGGTTCCGCTTCCGGCTGCCCGGCGCTGGTGTAGTCGGACAATTTCTTGGCCAGCCTGCCTTGGCCGACAATGATGCGCTTGTAGCCGGCGGCGCTGTCGATGACGAGATTGCCCAGGGAATCGGCATAGACGCGGTCATGATGGCGCGACCAGGCCATTGCCGGGGCGGCGAAGCCGAGACTGGCTGTCGCCAGCACAAGCGCCGCAAGGCGCGCTCTTCCTGAATTCGAAAGCATGGTGTCCTCTCTGCTGTGGACCCGATCGAATCGGAAATTAACCTGTTCTTAACCTTTGTTAAGAGGGCAGGCGCATCCGGCGGCGATCTCTCGCCAAACATGGTTAATATCCGACGGGATGGAAACCCGGGCGTCATCATTCGGCCATGCTTGCCCGCACCATCGGCCGCGACGCACACAACTACGCTGACGTGGGGTGAGCTTGATCTTGGTGGAACATCGCGGCTAGTTAGCCGCGCAGGAGGACAGCATATGGCGTTACGCCGCACGTTTCGGGTGACGCTGTTGTCGATCCCCTTGCTGACTGCCGCAGCCTGCGTGCCGCAGAACGGCGCGCCGACGGCGGTGAATACCGTACCACCCACTGTCGCGCCCGTGCCGGCTCAGCAGTCCGCCGCACCTGTGGCGCCCCCGGCTTCCGCAACGGCTCCGACAGCGCCTGCCGCACCTTCAGCCAAGATCGTCACCGACCTTACCGCGCCGCGGTCTGCTGTCGGCACGGCAACTTACAGATGCGGCAATGGCGGCATGATCACCATCCAGAACCTCGGCACGGCGTTGCGCGTTGTCAGGCCCGATGGCACGACCGAGGAGTTTGCCGCATCACCCGCCAACCAGTCCAGCCGCTACCAGGAAGCCGCGTCGCATGACGCAATCGTGATCGACGCGCGCGAGGCGCTGGTGATGAAGAGGGGCTCGACACCACAGACCTGCAAACGATAGCCTGGCGTCGATTGCAAAGGAAATGCCGCACTGCAGCGAACGGTGCGCCGGCTTTCGACGGTGGCCAAATCGATTGAAGCGAAACAGCAGCCTTTTGTCAGACTAAATGACGTTTTCAAAACGATTTTCCGGCTTTGACGCGGTGCAAAAAGAGCATTAGAAACCGGCTGTCTGAAGTCATATATCGAGGCGGTAAGTGCCGCTTTCCACCGCGGCTCCGGACATCGAACTGGGGCAGCCATGAGCAAATCACCAGCCACCCGAACCGCCAGACGTGAACGGCCGCTCTCGCCGCACCTGACGATTTACCGCCCACCGATCACCATGACGATGTCGATCATTCACCGCATCACTGGCGGGGCGCTGTATTTCGGCACGCTGCTGGTCGCCGCGTGGCTGATGGCGGCGGCGAGTTCGCAAGGCGCTTTCGATTGGATCAACTGGGCCTTCGGCACCTGGCTCGGCCGGCTCATCCTGTTCGGCTACACCTGGGCGCTGATGCACCACATGCTGGGCGGCGTGCGCCATCTCGTCTGGGACACCGGCGCCGGGCTGGAGAAACACACGGCATCGAAGATCGCCTGGGCGACGCTCGCCGGTTCCATCCTGCTCACGCTGCTGATCTGGGTCGCCGGCTACATGGCGCGGGGAACCTTGTGATGAGCGGCACGAACAACAACGATATGCGCACGCCGCTGGCCAAGGTCCGCGGTCTGGGCTCGGCCCGCGAAGGCACCGGGCATTTCTGGCGACAGCGGCTGACGGCCATTGCCAACATCCCGCTGATACTGTTCTTCGTCGGGTTCCTGATCGCGCTCAATGGCGCCGGCTTCGCCGAGGTGCGGGCGGCGCTCGCCAGTCCGTTCGTGGCGCTGGTGTTGGCGCTGGTGCTCGTTTCCGGTCTCACCCATATGCGTGTCGGCATGCAGGTCATTATCGAGGATTACGTGCATGCCGAAGGCATGAAGCTGGCGCTGATCGCACTCAGCACGTTTTTCACCATAGCGGTCGGCGTCGCCTCGATCTTCGCCCTGCTCAAACTGGCATTCGGAGGCTGATTTGGCCAAGGACGCGAAATCGGCCACCGGCTATACCTTTGTCGACCACAAGTTCGACGTGGTGGTCGTCGGCGCCGGCGGCGCCGGCCTGCGCGCCACGCTCGGCATGGCCGAGCAGGGCCTGCGCACGGCCTGCATCACCAAAGTGTTCCCGACCCGCTCGCACACGGTGGCGGCACAAGGCGGCATTGCCGCGTCGCTGTCCAACATGGGTCCGGACTCCTGGCAGTGGCACATGTACGACACCGTCAAGGGTTCGGACTGGCTGGGCGACGTCGACGCCATGGAATATCTGGTGCGCGAGGCACCGGCGGCGGTCTACGAGCTCGAGCATTACGGCGTGCCGTTCTCGCGCACCGAAGAGGGCAAGATCTACCAGCGGCCGTTCGGCGGACACATGATGAATTATGGCGACGGCCCGCCGGTGCAGCGCACCTGTGCTGCCGCCGACCGCACCGGTCACGCCATCCTGCACACGCTCTACGGCCAGTCGCTGAAGAACAATGCACAGTTCTTCATCGAGTATTTTGCGCTCGACCTGATCATGGAACCGGACGGCACCTGCACCGGCGTCGTCGCCTGGAACCTCGACGACGGCACCATCCATCGCTTCTCCGCCAAGATGGTGGTGCTGGCGACCGGCGGATATGGCCGCGCCTATTTCTCGGCGACGTCGGCGCACACCTGTACAGGCGACGGCGGCGGCATGGCGGCACGGGCCGGCTTCCCGCTGCAGGATATGGAGTTCGTGCAGTTTCATCCGACCGGCATCTATGGCGCCGGCTGCCTGATCACCGAAGGCGCGCGCGGCGAGGGCGGCTATCTCGTCAATTCCGAGGGCGAGCGCTTCATGGAACGCTACGCGCCGTCGGCCAAGGACCTGGCCTCGCGCGACGTCGTCTCGCGTTGCATGACGCTGGAGATCCGCGAAGGCCGCGGGGTCGGCAAGAACAAGGACCATATTTTCCTGCATCTCGATCATCTCGATCCGGCCGTGCTGCATGAGCGGCTGCCGGGCATTTCGGAATCGGCCAGGATTTTCGCCGGCGTCGACCTGACCAAGGAGCCGATCCCGGTGCTGCCGACGGTGCACTACAATATGGGCGGCGTGCCGACCAATTACTGGGGCGAGGTGCTGAACCCGACGGTCGAGAATCCTGACCGGGTGTCACCCGGGCTGATGGCGGTCGGCGAGGCCGGCTGTGCCTCCGTGCACGGCGCCAACCGGCTGGGCTCGAACTCGTTGATCGATCTGGTGGTGTTCGGCCGCGCCGCCGCAATCCGCGCCGGCCAGGTCATCGACCGTAATTCGGCGATCCCTTCGCCCAACGAAGCCTCGGTCGAAAAGATCATGGATCGCTTCGACCGGCTGCGCCACGCCAATGGGTCGACGCCAACCGCCGTTCTGCGTGAGAAAATGCAGAAGGCGATGCAGGAAGACGCGGCCGTGTTCCGCACACAGGAGTCACTCGAAAACGGCTGCAAGCGCATTTCGCAGATATGGACCGAGCTCAAGGACCTGAAAGTCTCCGACCGTTCGATGATCTGGAATTCCGATCTGGTCGAGACGCTGGAGCTGGAAAATCTGATGGCCAACGCCATCACCACGGTCTACGGCGCCGAGGCGCGCAAGGAGAGCCGCGGCGCGCATGCGCGCGAAGATTTCTCGGCCCGCGACGACACTATCTGGCGCAAGCATACGCTGGCCCGGCTAAGCGAGGACGGCCAGGTGAGCCTCAGCTATCGTCCGGTGCACACCGAACCGTTGGTGGCGGAAAAGGACGGCGGCATCAGCCTCGCCAAGATCGCGCCCAAGGCCAGGGTGTACTGACCATGGTGCCGAAGCTCGTCATCCGAAAGGACCTGAGGTAATGGTCGAACTCACGCTTCCCAAGAACTCCAAGGTGCAGCCGGGCAAGACCTGGCCGAAGCCGGAGGGCGCCACCAACCTGCGGGAATACCGCATCTACCGCTGGTCGCCCGACGATGACGAGAACCCGCGCATCGACACCTATTTCGTCGACATGGACGATTGTGGGCCGATGGTGCTCGATGCGCTGCTCTGGATCAAGAACAAGATCGATCCGACGCTTGCCTTGCGCCGCTCATGCCGCGAAGGCATTTGCGGCTCCTGCGCCATGAACATCGATGGCTCCAACACGCTGGCCTGCACCAAGGGCTGCGACGACATTTCCGGCGCCGTCAAGGTCTACCCGCTGCCGCATATGCAGGTGGTCAAGGATCTGGTGCCCGACCTCACCAATTTCTACGCCCAGCACGCCTCGATCCAGCCATGGCTGAAGACAGTGTCGCCAGAGCCGGCCAAGGAATGGCTGCAGAGCCATGAGGATCGCGAAAAGCTCGACGGGCTCTACGAGTGCATCCTGTGCGCCTGCTGCTCGACCTCGTGCCCGAGCTATTGGTGGAACGGCGACCGCTATCTCGGCCCGGCGACGTTGCTGCAGGCCTATCGCTGGCTGATCGACAGCCGCGACGAAGCCACGGGCGAACGGCTCGACGATCTCGAAGACCCGTTCCGGCTCTACCGCTGCCACACCATCATGAACTGCGCCCAGACCTGCCCGAAGGGGCTCAACCCGGCCAAGGCGATTGCCGAGATCAAGAAGATGATGGTGGAGCGGCGGGTTTAGTTGAGGCGAGTTCGCTCGCGGCAATCTCGAACGCGGCAATCCTTCGCGCGCCCCTCTGTCCTGCCGGACATCTCCCCCACGGGTGGGGAGATTGGCCGTCATCGCGGCTTTCGCCAATCTCCAAGGTTGAAGGATGGCGCGCTGTCGGCGAAGCTGCCGATCTCCCCCCGCGTGGGGAGATATCCGGTAGGACAGAGAGGTGGGCGCTGTCTCGCCGGCGCTAGAAAGGATACTCAACCCAATGAGCGAAGAGCTTCCGATCCTTAATCCGGTCGAAGTCCGTGTGCTCGGCTGCCTGATCGAGAAGAAGGAGCTGACGCCGGATGTCTATCCGCTGACGCTGAATGCAGCACTTGCAGCCGCCAACCAGAAGACGGCGCGCGAGCCTGTGATGGCGCTCGAGCCGACAGAGGTGCATCGGACGCTGAAGCTGCTCGAGCAGAAGGGGCTGGTGCGTCAGATGTTCGGCTCGCGCGTCGAGCGCTATGAGCATCAGATGGCGCAGCGCTTCTCGCTGACGAGGCCGCAGACTGCGGTGATCGGCCTGCTTTTGCTGCGCGGGCCGCAGACGGCGCATGAGTTGCTGGCGCGAGCTGAGCGCATGGCGCGGTTTTCGTCGATCGAAGACCTGCGCGCTGAACTCGACATGCTGATCGGCCGCCGACCGCCGCTGATCCAGGAAATACCGCGCGGGCCAGGCCAGCGCGAGGACCGCTACGTGCATCTGCTCGCAGGACCGGTGGACGTCGCGGCGTTATCGGTGCAGCGGAGCGCGCCGGCCTTGCCTGCTTCCGACCTGGAAGCGAGATTGGAGGCTCTGGAGCAGGAAGTCGTAGCCCTTCGCGCCCGGCTTGATGCGCTGGGCGCCCAATAGTATCCGAGACGTCGGCGGGACAGCACCCCCTCTGGCCTGCCGGCCATCTCCCCCTCAAGTGGGGAGATCAGATGTCACGCCGGCCTTCGCCAATTACGAACGTCGAAAGAAGAGTGCCAGCTACCGAGCTTCCAATTTCCCCGGGAGATGCCCGGCAGGGCAGAGGGGGGCGCGAAGAATCGCTACCCCGGGCAAAATCGGCGGATCACCCCAGTTTCGCGTCGAGCGACACTTTGATGGCGCCGAGCGCCTTCGAAACCGGGCATTCGGCCTTGGCCTTCTCGGCCAATTCCTTGAACTTCGCCGCATCGATGCCCGGTACCTTGCCGATCAGGGTGATGGCGCTGCCGGTGATGCCGGTGCCGGGGACCAGCGTCACCACCGCCTTGGCGTCGAGCTCGGTGGCGGGCGTGCCGTTCTCGGCCAGGAAATGCGACAGCTGCATGGCGTAGCATCCGGCGTGTGCCGCCGCGATCAACTCTTCGGGATTGGTGCCGGATTTGCCGCTCTCGTCCTCGAAGCGAGCCTTGAACGAATAGGGCGTGCCCTTCAAGGTGCCGCTCTGGCTGTCGAGCGTGCCCGTGCCCTCCTTCAGATTGCCTTTCCAGACGGCGTTTGCGGTACGGTCCATAGAATTCTCCTTGATTACAGCGACAGCGCCGGCCACGCGGCGTTCCCTCCAACTATAGCGCGGCGGCAGGGGAAGACCACCGCGCTGTTTCGGCCGGATGCGACGCCGGCGTGCCCTGCAAATTTTTCTGAAAAAATGTGCGTGCAAAAATGTCGACTTGCATCGGCGCCGGCCGTCCTGCGAGCGTCCACGGATTCTCGTGGCGGATGGAGATCCAAGATGAACAATCTGTTTTCTGCCCATTGGAACGACGCCGACAAAAGCGCGCGTCTACACGAGATCGAGTGCTCGCGACCTTCCGGCTTCGGCCGGCTGCTTGCTGCGGTCGCCGTGATCGGCATTGCGGTCTGCGTGCTCGACCACGCTGCTGCCGGCAAGGATGCCGCCGGCGCCGTGATCACCTATGGTTCGTCACAGCAACGGAGCTGGAAATGAAATATGTCTGTCTGGTCTACGGCGAGGAAAAGGACCTCCATGCCATGACGCCTGAGCGTCTGGCCAAGCTCGACGCCGATTCGATGGCCTATGACCGGTCATTGGACCAGCAAGGCAAGCTGATCATCGCGCAGGCGCTGCAATCGGTGAAGACGTCGAAGACGGTGCGGCGGCGCCAAGGCAAGCGGCTGATCACTGACGGTCCGTTTGCCGAAACCAAGGAGCAGTTGCTTGGTTTCGTCATGATCGAAGCCGACACTCTCGACAAGGCGCTGGAGATCGCCGGCAAAATTCCGCTGGCTGAAATCGGCACCGTCGAAGTCAGGGCGATCTACGACGTGCCGGGGTCATAGGCGGCGGCGACGTCATGCAGGCCGGCGGATCATATCCGCCGCCTTCTCGGCGATCATCACCACTGGCGAGGCGGTGTTGCCGGAGACGATGCGCGGCATGATCGACGCGTCGATGATCCGCAGCCCCTCGATACCGGTCACGCGCAGGTCCGGGCTGACGACGGCGCGGCCGTCGACACCCATCCTACAGGTGCCGACCGGGTGGAAGATGGTCGTCGCGATCGAGCCGATCTGGTGCAGCAGGTCCTCGTCCGACTGGTGGGCGAGACCAGGCAGGATTTCTTCCGGATGGAAGCCGGCAAGAGCCTTGGCGGTCATGATGCTGCGCGCCTGGCGCACCGAACGCAGCGCGATCTCGCGGTCGCGCGCCGTAGAGAGGTAGTTCAGCCGGATCTCCGGCTGCACGGCCAGCTCGCGCGTCGTAGCGTGCACCGAGCCGACGCTCTCGGGCCGCAGATTGCAGACCGACATGGTGATTGCCGGGAACGGGTGCAGCGGGTCGCCCAGCCGGTCGGTAGACAAGGGCTGGACGTGGTACTCCAGGTCCGGCGTCGCCATCGACGGATCGGATTTCGAGAACATGCCGAACTGGCTCGGCGCCATCGACATCGGTCCCGAGCGGCCAAAGGCATATTGCAGCGCGATCTTCGCCTTGCCGCTCAGGCTGTTGGCTAGCGTGTTGAGCGTCAGCGCCGACGACACTTTGTAGACAGTGCGGATCTGCAGATGGTCCTGAAGGTTCTCGCCGACATCGGGGCTGGCGTGAACCACATCGATGCCGAGCGCGGCGAGGCGATCCGGCTCGCCGACCCCGGAAAGCTCCAGCAGTTTCGGCGTGTTGATCGAGCCGGCGGTCAGCAGCACCTCGCTCCTGGCCTTTGCCTCGATGGTTTGGCCGCCGACGCGATAACAAACGCCGATAGCACGCTTGCCCTCGAACAACACCGTCTCGACATGCGCGTTGACGACCAGCCTGAGGTTCGGCCGCCGCAGCGCCGGGCGCAAGAATGCCTTGGCTGTGTTCCAGCGCACGCCCTTGCTCTGGTTGACTTCGAAGAAGCCGGACCCCTCATTGTCGCCGTCGTTAAAATCCTCGCGCGGCATGATGCCGAATTCCTTGGCCGCCTCCTGCACCGTGTTCAGGATCGGCCACGACAGGCGTTGCCGCGCCACTTTCCATTCGCCGCGGGAGCCATGCAGCTCGGTCTTGCCGCCATGATGGTCCTCGGATTTGAGGAAGTAGGGCAGCACATCGTCCCAGCCCCAGCCGACATTGCCCATCTGCCGCCAGCCATCGTAGTCCGCCGCCTGTCCCCGCATGTAGATCATGCCGTTGACCGAGGTGCAGCCGCCCAGCACCTTGCCGCGGGGATAGACCAGCGAGCGGCCGTTCAGGCCGGCTTCGGGGGCAGTCTTCATCATCCAGTCGGTGCGCGGATTGCCGATGCAATAGAGATAGCCGACCGGGATATGCACCCAGTGATAATTGTCGCTGCCGCCGGCCTCGAGCAGCAGCACGCGCGTCGCCGGGTTTTCGCTCAGGCGATTGGCCAGCACGCAGCCGGCGGTGCCTGCGCCGACGATGATGTAGTCGTAGTCGCCATCGAGCCGTTGGGTCATTGCGGTGGTTTACTCGGCGGTGTTCTACTCGGTTCTGCCGCCTGTTCGGCCCAGAACGATCGCAGCGTATCGGCAAGGCCGCAATAGGCGCGATAACGCCTGTTGTAATGGTCCTGCATGGCCGGGTTCGGACGATAGGCGGCGCTTGACCGGGTCATGGCGTCGACGCCGGCCTCATAGTCGGCGAACAGGCCGGCCGCGACCCCGGCGCCGATTGCCGCGCCAAGCGCGCCGGTCTCGCGCGCCTCAGGCACGGTGATCGGCACCCCAAGCCCGTCGGCGAAGATTTGCGGCCAGTGCTCGCTGCGCGAGCCGCCGCCGGATAGCACGGCTCTTTCGAAGCCGACGCCGGCTTTTTTCAAGACTTCGATGTGGCGCCGGTGCTCGAACATCACGCCCTCGAACAATGCGCGCAACAAATGGCCTTCCCCGTGCCAGCCGGCGAGGCCGTAGAAGCCGGCGCGAAACTCCGCCCCTTGCCCGGAGCCGTAGAGAAACGGGTGGAAAATCGGATCGTCCCAGGCCGGCGTCACCGCGCCGACAGCCGCGTTGCAGTGGCCGAACGGATCGTCATGATGGGCACCGCGCTCGACGAATTCGCGCACATACCATTCGAGATTGGCGGCCGATGTAGCGCTGGATTCGATATTGACGAAACGGCTGGGGCCGAAGCGCGCCACCATGAAAACATCTGGGTCGCCAACCGGCGTAGTGGAGAAGACCTGATTGACCGACCAGGTGCCGGCGATAACAGAGGCTTCGCCGGGGCGCACGACGCCCGCCCCCATGGCGCTGGCGACGACGTCGAAATAGCCTGCGATGACCGGCATGCCTTCCGCCAGTCCGGTCTCTTCAGCCGCTTGCGCGGTGACCGCGCCGGCGATGTCGGCGCTGTCGAGCAATCGAGGCAGTTTGGCCTGCGCATCCTCAATGCCGTAGAGCGCGAGAAGCTCGGAATCATAGACGCCTTCGGGCATGCGGACGAGGCCGCAGCCGGACATGTCGGAGACATCGCTGACACGCTCGCCCGTCAAGCGGAAAGTGATGAAATCCTTGCACAGCATCGCCGTGCCGGTTGCGGCATAAAGGTCGGGCGCATGCTGCTTGACCCAGGCCAGCAAGGTCGGCGTCTGCGCCGGCCACGGCTTTTGCAGGCAGATGGCGTGCAGTGCCTCGGCATTGCGCGACGCCAGGGACGCCGCCATGCCGGCGGCGCGGGTGTCGAGCGACTGGATGCCGATCAGCGGTTCGCCGGCACGGTCGACCAGATAAAGGCCGTTGCCATGGCCGGCGCAGCCGACGGCGGCGATCTCGCGGGCATCGATGCCGGCCTGCGCAATGCAGGCGCGTATGGCGTCGCGCGCAGCGGCCCACATGCCGCCGAGGTCGCGCTCGACATAGCCCGGCTGCGGCGTGTGCGAACGGCCGGCGACCGCATGCATGGCGAGCTGCCGTCCCGTATGATCGAACAGCACCGCCTTGATGATGGTGTTGCCGGCGTCGAGGCCGAGCAGATAGGCGGCTTGATCAGCCATTGTTGTAGATGTCCCAAGCCTCTTCGCCGCCGGCGTCGTTGTGGATCATCGCCATCAACGCACTCACTACCGCCTTCGGATTGGCATGCTGATAGATGTTGCGGCCATAGACCAGCCCCTTGGCGCCTTGTCTGAGCAGGGCTGACGATTTTGCCAGCACCGTCTTGAGATCGTCCTTGCCGCCGCCACGCACCAGCACCGGCACGCGTGCCGCCTCGACGACGGGGTGGAAATCTTCCGCGTGCTCGGTCGGGTCGGCCTTGATGATGTCGGCGCCCATTTCGGCGGCGAGCCGCACCAGCGTCACGATCTTTTCCGCATCGCCGTCGACCTGATAGCCGCCTCTGATATCGTTGGGCAGCATAACCAGCGGCTCGATCATCAAGGGCATGCCGTATCGCTGGCAGGCGGCGCGGACCTTGGCGATGTTTTCGACGCATTGGCGAAACAGTTCCGGCTCGTCGGGCAGCATGAACAGATTGACGACGACGCAGGCCGCATCCATCTCCAGCGCGCCGATGATCGGCTCGTCATAATTCTGCAGCATCGACCACATCACCCGGTGGCGCTGTGCATTGTAGGGGTTGCCCATGTCGATGCGCATGACCAGCGCCGGCTTGTCCTTGTCCGGCCGCGATTGCAGCAGATCGGCCTGGCCATAGGCGAGCTGCAGCGCATCGGGCCCTGCCGCGATCAGCGTGTCGATGACACGTGGCATGTCCTCCAGGCCGATGAGAAACCCCGGTTCATTGCAGACGCCGTGATCGAGCGCCACGTCGAGACAATTGCCGTTGGTGAACATCCGGTTCATCCGGGCTTTGGTGCTGACTTTCATGTTCTGCTCCTGGGATCGTGCGTTGGTCGAGCATCTCTTGCGAGACGCCGTGATAGGTGTCGAGTTCGGCGATGAGACTTTTTATCTCCTCGTCGCGGTACGGATCGCTCCAGCCGCGTTCGGCGGCCAGTACATCGGCGATGCGCTCGATTGATACCGTCGAGATGTCGCCGGCAATGGCAAGCGACGTGCGGCGCAAGACAACATCCGAGAGGCAGGTCACGAACTCATGCCGGGCGAGATAGACGATCTCGGCCGTCGTGGTTTCGGTCCTGTCGTCGAGCCTGATATCGTCGGGACGTCCGAGGCAGAACAGGATGATGTCGCGCGCGCCGCTGCCGTAGCGATCGACGAGATACGCGGCGCGGTCGGTACTGATCGCGAACTCACCGGCGAGATCGGCTGCCATCGATGCCGGATCTGCGGGGAAACCGAGGCCGCCGCCGATCGGCAGCGCCAGCGTGCCGCGAATGCGCTCGCGGCCAAGCTCGGCCAGCACTTCGTCGGCCGCCTGTTCGGCGAAGGCGCGGAAGGTCGTCCACTTGCCGCCGATCATGCAGAACTGCGGGATGCCGCCGGCTATGCGATGCACGGAATGGCCGCGCGATATCCTGCCGGTGAAGGCATGGTCGCTCTTCGGCAGCGGCCGGATGCCACTATAGGTGAAGACGACGTCGGCGGCACGGACCGGAATGGACGGGAATACCAACCGCGCCGCCGCCAATATGTAGTCGGTCTCGGCCGGTTCGCAGCGCACGCGCCCGGCTTCGCTGACGCGGATATCCGTCGAGCCGACCAGCACCTTGCCGAGATAGGGAAACATGATGCAGACGCGACCGTCGGCATTCTCGAAGAAAATCATGTGACCGCCGAGCGCACGGTGGAGCGGCTCGTTGTCGAGGATGAGGTGCGAGCCCTTGGTGCCCTCGACCAGGGGCGCCGCAGGCCTGTCGGAGGCGTCGAGCCGGGCGATCGCCGAATCCAGCCATGCGCCGGTCGCATTGACGATCGCCTTGGCGGTCACGGTGAAGCCTTCACCACCCACCGTATCGGTGAGCTCGAAGGAGGAGCCCGCGCGCGCAATCTCGGCGCGGTTCAGCGCGAGGCTGTCGGGCGCCAAGCGTGCGGTATCGAGCAGCAATTCGATGCCGAGCCGTTCGGGGTAGCTGATCCAGGCGTCGTAATAAGTGGCGGAAAAGCGCAGTTTGGGATCGAGCGCCGGCCATTGCGCGAAGGTCGCCCTGGCGCCACGGAAACTGTGGCGCGGCAGCACCCGGCGCTTGCGCGTCGTCCAGTCGTAGAGCGCGAGGCCTGCCTTGATCGCCAGCGCGCCGCGGCTGGAAGGCGTTTCCGAAAGCCCGAGAAAGCCTGCCGCGCCGTTCATCAGCCCGGAGAAGACGGAGCGGATCGGAATTGTCGTCGGCAGCGGCCGCACCATATGCGGCGCATTGGCCAGCAGCGCGTCGCGTTCGCGCAGCGATTCCTGCACCAGGCCGAACTCGCCATTCTCGAGATAGCGCAGGCCGCCATGGATCATGCGCGAAGGGGCGGCACTGCAGCCCGAACAGAAATCATTGCGTTCGACTAAGAGCACCCTCAGACCCTGCAGCGCCAGTTCGCGGAACACGCCGATGCCGTTGATGCCGCCGCCCATGACGACGACATCGAACGCGCCGTCGCGGCGGATCTGGTCGAGGATGACGGTTCTCTGATCAGGCATGGCTTTGCCGGGCAAGGTTTGGCCGTTCTGCCGTCCGGTGGACGGCAGCTCAACTTGGTTCGGGTTACTGGTGGCGGTCAGGCGTCGAGATTGGTCAGATGGCGGCTGGCGGCCTCACTGATCTGGTTGATCTCCTGTCCCGACAATTTGATGCGGCCGGCCTGCGCGTTTTCCCTGGCTTGCTGCGGGCTGCGCGCGCCGCAGAGTGAGAAGGTGATGCCGGGCTGCTGCAGCGTCCAGGCGATGACCACCTGCGCCTCGCTGGCGCCGTGCGCCTCGGCACTCGGCTTGATCGCTTCCATCAGCGCTGCCACCTTGCGGCGGTTGGCGAGCGAGAAGCGCGGATTGTCCTTGCGCTGGTCGTCGCCGGTAAAGACGCGGTCGGGACCGATCTTGCCCGAGAGCAGACCGAGCGCCAGGGAGGAATAGCTGAGCACCGACACGTTGTTCCCGGCGCAGAAGGGCAACAGGTCTTGTTCTATGTCGCGCGCAACCATGCTGTATTCCTGCTGGACCGCATCGAGCTGGCCGGCCGCGAGATAGGCCTTCACATCGGCGACGCTGACATTGCTGGCGCCGATGGAGCGGATCTTGCCCTGGGTTTTCAGCCGGTCGAGCGCTTCCATCGTTTCAGCGACCGGCGTCGTCGGATCCTGCCAGTGGGTGATGTAGTGGTCGATGTGGTCGGTGCCGAGACGGCGCAGGCTCTGCTCGACTTCGTAGACGACAGAGTCGGCACCGAGATAGCGATGCACAGGCGCGCCGTCATAGTCGAAGAAGTGGTTGCCCTTTTTCGCGTGCCAGATCAGCCCAAGCTTGGTGGCGAGCACGACCTTGTCGCGGCGGCCCTTGATCGCCTTGCCGACGATTTCCTCGGACAGCCCCTTGCCGTAGGCCGGCGCGGTGTCGATCAGCGAAACGCCTTCGTCGATCGAGGCGCGGATGGTGTCGATGGATTGCGCCTCGTCGGTGCCGCCCCACATCCAGCCGCCAATGGCCCAGGTGCCAAGGCCGATTGCGGAGGCGGATATTCCCGACGCGCCAATGGTGCGCGTCAACATTTCAGGCGACATTGCGTATGCTCCCCGCATTGCTCAGGACTGCATTGGCCGTCTCTTCGTCGACGACCAGTGATTTGAGATAGTTGCCGCGAAGCGCGGCACGGATTGGCCAGACTTTCTCGGCGCCGCTGGCCACCCCCATCACCGACCGGCAGCGACCGAGTTCTGGCGGCGCCAGCGCCACCAGGCGGTCATTGGGCGGATAGTCGGCCAGCGTGCCGTCGTCGCGGATCAGATGCGCAAGGAACTCGCCGACCGCGCCGCTGGCGGCGAGTTTTTCGCGGTCGGGATCGAGGCCGGGGTGGAGGTCGTAGTAGCTCGACCCCGGCGTCTGAATCGAGCCGACGCCGACCAGCGCGATCGCGGCTTTGCGCGCCAGGTCGAAGATTTCGCGCACCGAGGCCATGTCCAGCAGGAGATCGCGCTGCTCGCGGCTTTCGGCAAAGAGCGGCGCGTGCAAGAGCATGCTGGTACCGCCGAGGCGTTCGGCCAGCCGCGTCGCCAGATGGTTGACGTCGGTATAGTGCTTGCCCTGGACGCCGCCGGTCAGCGGCACGACGGTGACGTCGAAGGCGCGCTCGGGCTGCAGGTTTTCGACCAGCGCGCTGATCGCCTTGCCGCCGGTGATGGCAATGACGTCGCCGTCGCGCAAGGTCTCGAGCAACTGGTTGGCCGCCGCGCGTCCCACTTGCTGCAGCGTGCTGTCGGGACTGCCGGCCACGGTCGGCGTCACGATCGCGGCCGCCAGTTGCGCGACCTCGATCAGCTGCTTTTCGATGTCGACAAGGCGCTGGAACGGGCTCTCGACCGCGATCCTCAGCATGCCGAGCTTGCGCCCTTGCGCGATCAGCCGATTGACTTTCGACGCCGAAAGGTTGAGCGCCGCTGCAATGTCGTTCTGCTTCATGCCGTCGACGAAGTGCAGCACCAGAACGGTATGGATCTGCCGGATCGCCTCGAAATCTTCCCTGCCGTCCGCCATCTCAGCCCCGCCGCTTGTTGAAGTAGTAATCGGCGGTGACCGCCGTCAGCAGAATGGACCCGCGGATGATGTCCTGCCAATAGACGGACACGTCGAGCAGAGCGAGCGAGCTTGAAACGACGGAGAGCAGGATGGTGCCGAGGATGGCGCCGAGAATGGTGCCGGAGCCGCCGGTCAGGCTGGCGCCGCCGATCACCGCGGCGGCGATGACGTTTAGTTCCATGCCGGAGCCGAAGGTCGGCTGGGCCGAGCCGAAACGGGCCATGTAGATCACGCCGGCAAAGCCGCACAGGGTCGAGCAGAGCGTCGTCGTCAGGAACACGACCTTCTTGGTGCGGATGCCGGAATAGGCGGCCGCCTTCTCATTGCTGCCGGTGTAGAAGACTTTGCGGAAAATCGTCGTGCGGCGCAGCATGAAGTCGGACAGGATGACGAAGACGATGAAGATAATGATGACGACCGGAATGCCGCCAATGGCGCCCTGGCCGATGAATTTGAACTCGGGCGGCAGTGTGTAGAGCCCGAGCGGCCGGCCGCCGGTGCCAAGCAAGCAGAGCCCGCGCGCGATCACCATTACCGCCAGCGAGACGATGAAGTGGTGCAGTCCCACTCGGGTGACGAAGAAGCCCATGAATCCGCCGATGCCGGCGCATGCAGCGATGGCAACCAGCGATGCCAGCCAAGGGTCGACACCGCCGAGGAACAGCAGGCCGGCAATGACCATGGCGAGTGCGGTGACCGAACCGACCGAAAGGTCGATGCCGCCTGAGATCAGAAGGATCGTCATGCCGACGACGACGATGCCTTCGACCGCGAAGGCCATCGCCATCGCCCGCATGTTGTCCCAGGTCAGGAAGTACGGCGATGCGAACGACATGACCGCAAAGAGCACGGCGATGATGAGGATCAGACCGGTCTCGCGCATCCTGATCAGGCCGCCAAGCCTTTCACCGAACCCGATGCGGGCCGGCGGCGTCACGCTGTCCATGCTTTCCCCCACGATGCTCATGCGGCGCTCCGTTGCCGGCCGTCATCGGCAAGCGATGCCAGGACCATGATGTTTTCTTCGGTCATTTCCGCGCCGGTGACCTCGCCGGTGATGCGTCCCTCGCGTACGATCAGCACCCGGTCGCAGACACCGATCAGTTCCGGCAGTTCCGACGAGATGACCACGATGCCGACGCCGTCGCGCGCCAGCTTGCGCAGGATCCGGTGGATTTCGGCCTTGGCGCCGACATCGACGCCGCGCGTCGGCTCGTCGAGGAAGATCACTTTCGGGTCTACCGACAGCATCTTGGCGATCGCCACCTTCTGTTGGTTGCCACCCGACAGCGTCGAAACCGGCTGGCCGACATGGCCGCACTTCAAGGACAGCTGCCTGCCGATCGTCTCCGCCCGCTGCTTCTCGCGGCGATCGTTGATGAGGCCGAAGCGGCTCGAGATCCGATCCACCGCCAGCGCCGAAATGTTGGCGGCGATCGACATATCGAGGAACAGCCCGTCACCCTTGCGGTCCTCGGAGAGGTAGACGATGCCGGCGGCGATGCTGTCGCCATAATGGGTCAGCGACAGCGGCTTGCCATGCAGGCTGACATTGCCGGTCACCTGACCCTCCAGCCGGCAGACACCCCGAACGATCTCGCTGCGACCGGCGCCGATCAGGCCGCCAATGCCGAGGATTTCGCCCTTGCGCAACTGGAAGCTGATGTCGCGGAAGGTGGTTGCTTCCGAGAGCTTGTTAACCTCGAGCAGGATTTCCTCAGCCCGCTCGTCGTCGCGCAGCTTCTCGGGATAGAGGCTGTCGATGACGCGGCCGACCATGGACGCCACCACCTGTTCGGGCGTCGTCGCCGATATGTCGAGCGTGGTGATGTACCGGCCGTCGCGCAGCACCGTGACGCGGTCGCAATTTTCGAAGATTTCGGCCATGCGGTGCGAGATGTAGATGATGCCGATGCCTACGCCGGCAAGCTGGTGGATGATCTCGAACAGTTTCTTGGCCTCGCGCTCGGTCAGCGCTGCCGTCGGCTCGTCGAAGATGAGGACGCGGCAATCGAGCGTCAGCGCCTTGGCAATCTCGACCAGCTGCTGCTGGGAGATCGACAGGCTCCGCACCATTGCGGTTGGATCGATGTTGCCAAGTCGCGCCAGGATGGCTGTCGCACGTTTCTCGAGGTCGCGGTAATTCATCAGCAGCGCCTTGCTGGCGTTGGTGATCGACATGAAGATGTTTTCGGCCACCGAGACATCGGGGCAGAGCGCGATCTCCTGATGAACGAAGCCGATGCCGAGCTTTTGCGCCGCCAGCGGCGAGGGGATCGAAACGGAGCGGCCGTCGATCTGGATGTCGCCGCTGTCGGGCGGCAGTATGCCGTCGATCACCTTCATCAACGTCGACTTGCCGGCGCCGTTCTCGCCGGCAATGGCGTGGATTTCGCCGGCGCGCAGCTCGAACCCGACATCGCGCAACGCACGGACAGGGCCGAACGATTTGCTGAGGCCGGATATTTTGAGGAGGGCCGGTTTTTCCACGGAGGTTCTCGACTGCTCAGGAAGATGGAGGCAACCGCGCCAAGCGGCGCGGCTGCCCAATGGTCGGATCAGCTGGGATCGCGGCCCTGCATGTACTTGTTCAGGTCGAACGAGTCGGCATTCTCCTTGGTGATGACGGCAAAGCCGTTATCGGCGAAGGGGATGCTCATCGGGTTGTGGCCCGACGTCTTGTAGTCGTTGAACGGGTCGATCAGCTCCGGATGCGCCGCCATGAAGGTGGCGATGAAGCCGAGATAGCCCTGCATGCCCTGGTTAGGGCTCAGCGCCATGTGGATGTTGCCGGCCTTGATCTGCTCCAGCGTCGCCGGGGTGATGTCGGCATGCATGATCAGCACCTTGGCCTTGGCTTCGAGAACGGCCGCGACCGCGCCTTCAGCCGAGCCGGCTTCAGGAATCCACAGTGCCTTGAGGTTCGGGTTGGCCTGCAGCATCGAAGCCACCGCCTTGTTGGCGACATTGGCGTCCTGGTTGGAGGCCTGGCGTCCGACCAGCTTCATCTTCGGATAGTTCTTGGCGAGATAGTCGATGAAGGCGGTGACGCGCAGATCGTGGTTGCTCTGGCCGGGGTTCTCAAGCACGCCATATTCGGCGTCGTCGCCGACCTGCTTGACGATCTCCTCGGCGGCAAACTTGGCTTCCGCCAGATTGTCCGAGGTGATGTAGGAGACGCGCTTGGATTTTGGCGAGTCGGCGGCGAAGGTGACGACGGTGGTGCCGTTCTCGATGGCGCGGTTGATCGGCTCGATGAACGGATCGGCCTGCATCGGGTGCAGCAGCACGCCGGCCGGCTTCTTGATCAGATCCTGTTCGAAGGAAGCGATCTGCTTGGCGATGTCATAGTCCGGCGTGCCCGAAAACACTGTCTTGCAGCCCATCGCCGCAGCCGCCTGCTTGAAGCCCTGATAGACCGGCACCCAATAGGGATGCGCGGAGACCATGACGTTCATCACGTAGGTCTCATCCGGCTTGCACTGAAACTTGCTCTCTGCCGACGCCGGTATCGCCAGGGTCAACGTCATCACAGCGGCGCTCAGCGCGCCCACCAGCCCAATCCTGTTCATTCTCTCCTCCGGGTTCCCCGACGATGAAAGCCTCGTCGCATCAGCTTTGCAAGAAATTTCATAAGATGAAATCTCTGGCGAGATTGAATACGGCGGGATTTGTGGCATGTCAATGATGGCGAACGAAATATCAGTATGTGAAATATCTTGCAGGTGGGGTGGGGTGGATGCGAAGTCGGCGTTATCGCCAAGCGGTGCACCATCAGATGCCCGTGACGAGCGACCTGAACCCAGGACGTCCGATCTCGGCGTCTGGATGATTAGGGGGCCAGCTCTGTTTTCTCATCAGATACAATTCTTGCGTGTTGAAGCAACGCCGGAGTTCTCCTATCGTCGCCGCATTTTCGGGGGAATTCGACATGCCTTTCCTGATTGCTATTCTCGGCGTGCTGGGAGCCGGGGCGTTCTGGTGGTATCGCATGAAGGCCATGAACGAAGCCGCGCGCGAGGTCGCCGACGTCGTCGGCCGCGTCCAGGGCAACATAAGGCGCAAGAAGCTGCGCAAGCAGGCGGCGCTGTCGCCGCTGACGGCGATCGACGATCCGGTGGTGGCGGCGGCAACGCTGATCACCGCACTGGCAGCGGAGCACGGCCCGATGCTTCCGAAGCGTGAAACGGTCATCCGCGAGGTGATCTCGCAGATTGCGGACAACCAGAAGAAGACCGATGAAGCCGTCGTCTACGCCAAATGGGCCGCAGCGCAGATCGACGACACGACGATCGTCATCGACAAGCTGGCGCCCTTCCTGCGCGAGCGCCTCGATCCCCACGAGCGCGAAGATCTGCTGCAGATGCTGGATCGTGTTGCCAAGAGCGGCGAGCAGAGTTTCAAGGTCGCCGACCAACGCATGCTGCGACTGCGGCAGAAGCTGGGGTTTGAGGTCAACTGAGAAACAGCCCGGGCCGCATGTCATTCTGGATAGCGAGCGTGGCAGGATCGGCTGCCGCTTACCTTATCGGCTCTACGCCTGCCGGCTACCTGGCGGGGAAACTGCTTAAGGGCATCGATATCCGGGAGCACGGCTCCAAGTCCACCGGTGCGACAAATGTATTGCGCACACTCGGGAAATGGCCAGCATTGGTGGTGCTTCTGGTGGACGTGCTGAATGGGGCGGCAGCGGTCATCTTTGCCCCGTTGGTTTTGTTTCTGGTCTTCCGCAACGCCGCCGTCGGCAATATCTGATATGCCCGTTTGGGTTCCTTGGGTTCTATGCCTGGCCGGACTCGCTGTTTTGCTTGGGCATAGCCGTTCGATCTGGCTGAATTTCACCGGCGGCAAATCGGCTGCGACGGGGTTGGGTGTTTTGTTGGCGATGTCCTGGCCTGTGGGTCTAGGCGCGGCGACGGCATTTGCCGTGGTGTTGGCAGTTTCCCGAATTGTGTCCCTGAGTTCGATGCTGGCGGCGCTCACCGCGATCGCCCTCGTCGGCGGCATGGAACAACCATTGCCCTACCGGTTGCTGGTCATCGCCGGCGGCATCTACGTGATCGTGCGCCACCGCGCCAACATTGCGCGGCTGATGTCAGGAGCCGAGCCGCGTCTATGACAAAGCGGCACTCATTCCCGGCCTAAATCGCCTCACCCTTGAGCAGCCGTGGTGTGCCGTTGGACAACCCCGACGCCTGGCGGATGAAGAACTCCTTCAGCCTGGGCATCCGTTCGACAAGGCCGAGGCCTATGTCGCGGAGCTGGCGCAGCGGGCCGATGTCGTTGGAAAACAGCCGGTTCAGCACATCTGTGGTGACGCCCATCTGCACCGTGTCGAAGCGGCGCCATTGCTGGTAGCGCTCGAGCACGTCGAGCGCGCCGATATCCTGTCCCAAGCGATCGGCCTCGACCACCACTTCAGCAAGGGCCGCCACATCCTTGAAGCCGAGATTGAGGCCCTGGCCGGCGATCGGGTGGATGCCGTGCGCGGCGTCGCCGGCAAGCGCGATGCGCGGGGCGACAAAGGCGCGCGCGATGGTCAGGCCGAGCGGCCAGGCGCGCGGCTTGTCGGTGACGCGGATTTCGCCGAGCTTCAGGCCGAAGCGCAATTCAAGCTCCTGCTCGAAGACGAGGTCGTCGCCCGAGACCAGCTTTTCGGCATCCTCGGAACGTTCGACCCAGACCAGCGACGAACGGTTGGTGCCGTCCTCGGTCGGCTTGAGCGGCAGCGTTGCAAACGGGCCGGCCGGCAGAAAATGCTCTTCGGCGCGGCCATTGTGCGGGCGCTCATGCGCCACCGTGCAGACGATGCCGGACTGGCCATATTCCCATTTCACCGTCTTGATGCCGGCCATGTCGCGCAATTTGGAATTGACGCCGTCGGCGGCGACCAGCAGCCGCGCCTCAATCGCCGCGCCGTCGGCCAGATGCACGGTGATGCCGGCGCCATTGCCGTCGAACGATGCGACCGCGACACCTTCGATGATGTCGATGCCGAGCTTTTGCGCGCGGCGGCGCAAGGCGCTGTTCAGGTCCTTGTTGGCGACCATGTGGGCGAACGGTTCGCCCGGCGCGACCTCGCCATCGAAGGTGAGAAACACCGGACGCACCGGATCGGCGGTGCGCGAATCGGTGACGATCATCTCGGTGATCGCCTGCGATTGCCCGACGATTTCCTGCCAGACGCCGAGCTGGTCGAGCATGCGGCAGGCGGCGGCGGCGATCGCCGAGGCGCGGCGGTCCTTCTGCCAGACGCCGGCGGGGGCAGCATCAACGACAGCCACGGCGAGGCCCGGCCGCGCCTGTTTCAGCGACACGGCGGCGGCGAGGCCGACATAGCCGGCGCCAGCGACCAGCACGTCGAGCGGGGTTTTTGCGTCCGGGTTGCGGTTCGCCATGTCAATTCCTTTCGAAGTCTCGACCATCCCCGCCCACTGGGGCATTCCGGCCTTGACTGCCCGCCATTCCTGTCGGAAACCGCCATAGCATCTTACGGCGAGGTCACGAAGCATGACGGCGGCCATGGACGAGCTTCTCAGCATTCTCGACCTCGAGCAGCTGGAACACAATCTGTACCGTGGTCGCAGCCCCAAGCTCGACTGGCAGCGCGTTTTCGGCGGCCAGACCATCGCCCAGGCGCTGGTCGCCGCGCAGCGCACCGTCGAGCCCGAGCGCCACGTGCATTCGCTGCACGGCTATTTCATGCGGCCCGGCGACACCAAGGTGCCGATCGTCTACGAGGTCGACCGCATCCGCGATGGCGGCTCCTTCACCACGCGGCGCGTGGTGGCGATCCAGCACGGCCAGGCGATCTTTTCGCTGGAAGCCTCGTTCCAGCAGGACGAGGTTGGCCTTGAGCATCAGCTGCCGATGCCGCGCGACGTGCCGCCGCCCGACAGCCTGTTGTCGCAGCGCGAATTGCTGGGCAAGTTCGGCGAGGCGGTGCCGGACGGCATCAAGCGCTACTGGGAGCGTGACCGGCCGATCGAGATGAAGCCGGTGATGCTGAAGCATTACACCAGCCGCGAAAAGCTGGAGCCGCAGCAGAACATCTGGATCCGCACCACCGGCCCGGTGCCGGCCGACCGCGGCATCCAGGCGGCGGTGCTTGCCTACCTCTCCGACATGACGCTGCTCGACACCTCGACCTTTGCGCACGGCCGCGCCATTTTCGACCGCGACATCCAGGCGGCGAGCCTCGACCATGCGATGTGGTTCCATCGCAGCCATCCGCTCGATGACTGGATCCTGTACACGCAGGACAGCCCGTCGACGCAGGGGTCGCGCGGCTTCACCCGCGGCTCGCTGTTTGCCCGCGACGGCACGCTGATCGCCTCGGTTGCCCAAGAAGGCCTGATCCGGCTGAAGCGGCCGCCTGTGGAATAGGCATTTTCGAAAAATTGCCTACTTTTTAATCAGTGACTGTCCGTTGACAGTGCGCACCGTGGCGCCGGGACTCGAGCGATCCGTTTGTTTACAATGAGTTAACACCCTGCTTCGGCAACTGGCACGGAGCTTGAATCCTGTTGGGCACTCTCCGGGCTTTTTGGGATCGGTGAAGGTGTGCAAACGCGGGGGACCGCAACAGCAAAGGGTGAAACCTTATGAAAATCGTGATGGCAATCATCAAGCCGTTCAAGCTCGACGAGGTGCGCGAAGCGCTCACCGCCGTCGGCATCCAGGGCCTGACCGTCACCGAAGTCAAAGGCTACGGGCGTCAGAAGGGACACACGGAAATCTATCGCGGGGCGGAATACGCGGTCAGTTTCCTGCCGAAAATCAAGATCGAAGTCGCGGTTAGCACAGACCTGGTCGACAAGGCCGTCGAAGCCATCACGGCGGCGGCCAAGACCGGCCAGATCGGCGACGGCAAGATCTTCGTCTTCGGCATCGATCAGGCGGTGCGCATCCGTACCGGCGAAACAGACACCGACGCACTTTGAGCGGCGAACACGTATTCCAATGGAGAGTTCAATGAATATACCTTCCACCTTGAAGTCAGTGGCGCGCTCCGCGCTGCTGGGCTCCTTAGCGCTCGGAGCATTGGGCACGGTTGCTGCCTTCGCGCAGGAGGCGGCTCCCGCCGTCGCGGCGGCAGCGCCAGCAGCGCCGGCTTTTACCGTCGACAAGGGCGACACCACGTGGATGATGATTTCCACCGTGCTGGTGCTGTTGATGACCATTCCCGGCCTTGCGCTTTTCTACGGCGGCCTGGTTCGTACCAAGAACATGCTGTCGGTGCTGATGCAGGTCTTCACCATCACCAGCGTGGTCATGATCATCTGGGTCTTCTACGGCTACAGCCTCGCCTTCACCCCGGGCAACGCCTTCGTCGGCGGCCTTTCGAAGATGTTTCTCTCCGGCGTCAACGTATCGACGCTTTCGGAAACCTTCAGCAAGGGCGTCGCCATTCCTGAACTGGTGTTCGTCGTCTTCCAGATGACCTTCGCCTGCATCACGCCCGCCCTGATCGTCGGCGCATTCGCCGAACGCGTCAAATTCTCCGCCTTGATCCTTTTCGTTATCCTATGGGTGACGTTAATCTACTTCCCGATCGCGCACATGGTCTGGTTCTGGGGCGGCCCGAGCGCCTATGCCGACCCGTCCGGCCTGATCTTCAGCTTCGGCGCCATCGACTTCGCCGGCGGCACGGTCGTTCACATCAATGCGGGCATTGCCGGTCTCGTCGGCGCGCTGATGATCGGCAAGCGCATCGGCTACAAGAAGGACATCATGGCGCCGCACTCGATGACGCTGACCATGGTCGGCGCTTCATTGCTGTGGGTCGGCTGGTTCGGCTTCAACGCCGGTTCGAACCTCGAAGCGAACGCCTATGCGGTGCTGGCGATGATCAACACCTTCGTCGCCACGGCGGCGGCGGCAGTGGCCTGGATCGTGCTTGAATCGCTGCTGCGCGGCAAAGCCTCCATGCTCGGCGCTGTTTCGGGCGCGGTCACCGGCCTCGTCGCGATTACGCCGGCTGCAGGTTTTGCCGGCCCGATGGGCGCTATCGTGCTTGGCATCGTTGCCACCTTCGTCTGCTACTTCTTCGTCTCGGTGGTGAAGAACACGTTCGACTATGATGACAGCCTCGATGTCTTCGGCGTCCACTGCGTCGGTGGCATCATCGGTGCGCTAGGCACTGGCATTCTGGTCAATCCCGCCCTCGGCGGCGCCGGCATCGTCGACTATTCGACGGCCGACTTCGCCGCCGGCTATGCCGGCACGGCCACGCAGCTGCTGGCGCAGGGCAAAGGCGTCCTGGTAACCCTGCTGTGGTCGGGCATCGGCAGCGCAATCCTCTACAAGGTCGTCGACTTGATCATCGGTCTGCGTCCGACAGCCGACGCCGAGCGCGAAGGCCTCGACCTGACTTCGCATGGCGAAGCGGCCTACCACTCGTAAGCCTTGCGGGGCGGCCTCGGCCGCCCCGCATTCTCCCATCCCGTCGTGACGCTCCCGAAAGGAGTTCACGCTTTGAGGCCCGGGTCATTCCGGGCCTCTCTTTTTGGCAACCGTGCTGGCAGGCCTCGGTCCCTGCGCAATCACGTTCTAGTGATGGCCGCCGGCGGGGAGACGTCGACCGGATTGGTTCCGAACTGTTGAGACTGCCTACAGTGGAGTGAGCAAGATCGTGGCTCTGGGTGCGTATAGTTAATGCGGCCTTAACCTTCCCCCCGATAGTTTGACATCCGAATCTGCCGGAGTGCGTCATGCGCCCGGCCAGTCCATGACAGACGGGGAACGAAGCATGCGTTCAGGGGCTTCAGCACCGCTCGCGCTGACCGATACGGGGCACGGCATCCAGGCATTCGCGCGGCGCCAGGTCGGGCGGCTGGTCGGCGCCGGCCTGTTTGCGCTGGTCGCCTTTGGCGTCGCGGCGCTGGCGACCTGGAACGTCGCCGATCCCAGCTTCTCGCACGCCACCGACAACATCGTCACCAACGCCATGGGCTATGCGGGCGCGGTATTCTCCGACCTCGCCATGCAGTTCTTCGGCCTTGCCGCGGTTGCCGCCCTGGTGCCGGCGGTGATCTGGGGCTTTCTCCTGTTTTCGGCGCGCGGCGTCGACAGGCTGCCGAAGCGCGGCCTTGCCTGGTTCGGCTTCGCGCTGCTCGCGGCGGCGATGGCCGGCTGCGTGGTGCCGCCCAAGACGTGGCCGTTGCCGACCGGCCTCGGTGGCGTGTTCGGCGACATGGTGCTCAATATTCCGGGCCTGGTCATTGGCGGCTACCCGACCGGCATCGTTGCCAGCATCATTGCCATGGTGCTCATTGCGCCGGCGCTGTGGCTGTTTGCCTATGGCTCGGCGCTGATTGCGCGCAAGAACGGCTTTGCCGTCATGGAGCGCACCGCGGAGCCCGATCCCCGAGAGGACGACCTGCTCTTCGACGAAGACGAGGACGAGGGCGACGAGGGGATACTGGCGCTCGGCGCCGTTACCCACTGGTGGCTGTCTTTCCGCGCCTGGATGCATCGCCGGGCTGTGCGCCGCCAGCAGGAGCGCGACGAGTTCGAGCCGGAGATGGAGCAGCGCTCCACCGCATGGCGCCGCGCCGCCGAACGGGTCGAATCGGCGGAATTCGCCGAAGCGCGGATGAGCCCGGATGGCCGCGCCCGCGTCGAGCCGGAGTTCTTCGCCGCCATGGTCAATGACCGCAGCGTTTCCGTCGATCCGGACGATGACGACGTCCTCGATGCCGGTTTCGACAATGGCGACGAGGAGGTCGAACTCGACGACGAGCCGGTCCAGCGCCGTGCCGCGACGAACGCCAAGGTGCAGAACTTCCGCTCCGATGCAGCGACCCGCGTCGCCGCACCTGCGCCGCGTCCCGCTCCCGGCGCGCGCGTCCAGCGCGAGGCGCAGACCTCGCTGATCGGCTCGGAAACATTCGAAATGCCGTCGCTGCATTTCCTGTCGGAGCCGAAGAACGTGGTGCGCGACGCCAGCCTGTCCAAGGACGCGCTGGAGCAGAATGCGCGCCTGCTCGAAGGCGTTCTGGAGGATTTCGGCGTCAAGGGCGAGATTATCGCGGTACGGCCCGGCCCGGTGGTCACGCTCTATGAGTTGGAGCCGGCGCCCGGCATCAAATCGTCGCGCGTCATCGGCCTGTCCGACGACATCGCCCGCTCGATGAGCGCGATTGCCTGCCGCGTCGCCGTGGTGCCCGGCCGCAACGCCATCGGCATCGAATTGCCGAATGCCAAGCGCGAGACCGTCTATCTCCGGGAGATCCTGGCCAGCCGCGATTTCGAGACGACCAAGTCCAAGCTGGCGCTGGCGCTGGGCAAGACCATCAATGGCGAGGCGGTGATCGTCGACATCGCCAAGATGCCGCATGTGCTGGTCGCAGGCACCACCGGCTCCGGCAAGTCCGTCGCCATCAACACCATGATCCTGTCGCTGCTCTACAAGCTGACGCCGCAGGACTGCCGGCTGATCATGATCGACCCGAAGATGCTCGAACTTTCCGTCTATGACGGCATCCCGCACCTTCTGACGCCGGTGGTCACCGACCCGAAGAAGGCCGTGGTGGCGTTGAAGTGGACGGTGCGCGAGATGGAGGACCGCTACCGCAAGATGTCCAAGGTCGGGGTGCGCAACATCGACGGCTTCAACGCGCGCGTGCAGTTGGCTGAAAAGAAGGGCGAAAAAATCTCGCGCACCGTGCAGACCGGCTTCGACCGCCAGACCGGCGAGGCGATCTACGAGACCGAGAACCTCGATCTTGAGCCGATGCCCTACATCGTCGTCATCATCGACGAGATGGCCGATTTGATGATGGTAGCCGGCAAGGACATCGAAGGCGCGGTGCAGCGCCTGGCACAGATGGCGCGCGCGGCCGGCATCCATGTAATCATGGCGACGCAGCGTCCGTCGGTCGACGTCATCACCGGCACCATCAAGGCCAATTTCCCGACCCGTATCTCCTTTCAGGTGACGTCGAAGATCGACAGCCGCACCATTCTGGGCGAGCAGGGCGCCGAGCAGCTGCTCGGCATGGGCGACATGCTGTACATGGCCGGCGGCGGCCGCATCCAGCGCGTGCACGGCCCGTTCGTCGCCGACGACGAGGTCGAGAAGATCGTCGCCCATCTGAAGCTGCAGGGCGTGCCCGAATATCTCGACGCCATCACCGAGGATGACGGCGAGGACGATGACGAGCCGTCGGGCAGGGGCGGCGCTGGTGGTGGCGGCAACAGCAATTTCGAGGATTCCGACGATCCCTACGACCAGGCGGTCTCGGTCGTGCTGCGCGACGGCAAGGCGTCGACCAGCTATATCCAGCGCCGGCTCGGCATCGGCTACAACCGCGCCGCCTCGATCATCGAGAAGATGGAGAAGGAAGGCATTGTCGGCCCGGCCAACCATGCCGGCAAACGCGAAATCCTGGTGCCGACCGAGGACGACAAGTTCTGATCAGCCGATACGGCCCGGCGGCAACCTTGAACCTTTTGGCGCGTTACAGCGACTGAGCGCTGTCCGGCCCGCCAAACTTAAGTCTAACTGGGGGTCCACGGACTGCAACGAGACACACACCACACGAGAGTGACCGGCATGAAAAACGATCTTTCCGCGATCAGCGATTTCGCTCCAAACCGTCGCCAGTTGCTCGGCCTTGGCCTGATGCTTGCCGGCGCCGCGGCCATCAACGTCGTGCCGGGGTTCCAGCTCCTGGCCTCGGCGCAGGCGGCGGTGCCGCCGACGGCGCAAAAGATCGCCGACCATTTCTCCTCGGTCAAATCGATGAGCGGCGAGTTCGTCCAGTTCGGCCCCAACAACCAGCAGACCGGCGGCAAGTTCTTCCTTGAGCGGCCAGGCAAGATTCGCTTCAACTATGACGGCAAGTCGAATTTCCGGGTGATTTCCGACGGCAAGTCGGTGGTCATCCTCAACAAGCGGCTGAAAACGTCCGATCTCTATCCGTTGTCGAAGACGCCGCTGAAGCTGTTGCTCGACACCAAGATCGACCTCTCGGGGGGCCGCGTGAAATCGATCAAGGAAGAGAGCGACCTCACCACCATCCAGCTTGCCGACAAGTCGGTGTTCGGCAATTCGAAGATCACTATGATGTTCGATCCGAAATCCTATGATCTGCGCCAGTGGACCATCACCGACGCGCAGGGCAAGGACACCACGGTGATGATCTACAACACCAAGGAAGGCGTCAGCTTCCCTGCGGATACGTTCGCCATCGACTATACGGCGAACCGCGAGCTGAACACCAACCACCGCTAGATCCGGTCAGGCCGGCCTGCAAATGGCGATCTCCTGCGCTTCCGGCGCTCACGTGGTTTAAGTACGCTCCGCTCCGGTTCTCGGAGACCACCATTTTCGACTCGGCCTGACCTGAATCAGGGCCGCCGCCCGCAAAGGCTGGCTTGTGTTTGTAGCGCTCGGCTGGCAGTAGATCGGCGACCTTGTTCGGATCGCCGCATGCCCTTCTCCATCGCCACCTGGAACATCAATTCCGTGCGCCTGCGCATGCCGATCGTCGAGCGGCTCCTGACGGAGCAGGCGCCCGATGTGCTTTGCCTGCAGGAGACGAAGGTTCCCGACGAGCTGTTTCCGGAAAAGGCGTTCCGCAAGGCCGGCTACGAGCACATCGCATTCCATGGCCAGAAGGGCTATCACGGCGTTGCGACGGTGGCGCGGCGGCCGATCGAGATTGTCGAGAAACGGCGCTTCTGCGAGATCGATGACAGCCGGCATCTGTCGGTCAAGGTGCAGGCCGGCGGCAAGGCAATCCTGGTCCACAATTTCTACGTGCCGGCCGGCGGCGACGAGCCCGATCCGGAGATCAACCGCAAGTTCCGCCACAAGCTCGATTTCGTTGCCGAGATGAACGCCATCCGCGCCGCGCATGACGAGGTGTCGGCCTCGATCCTGGTCGGCGACCTCAACATCGCTCCGCAGGAGCACGATGTCTGGTCGCACAAGCAATTGCTCAACGTCGTCAGCCACACGCCGGTCGAGACGCAAAATTTCGACGCGATGCGGATCGCCGGCGACTGGGTCGACCTGATGCGGCTCGACGTGCCGCCAGAGCAGAAGCTCTACACCTGGTGGAGCTATCGCGCGCGGGACTGGGAAGCCTCGAACCGCGGCCGCCGGCTCGACCATGTCTGGTCGTCACCGAACCTGGTGCCGAGCTTTGCCGGCTATGAGATCCTGCGAGAGGCGCGTGGCTGGGAGCGGCCCTCGGACCATGTGCCGGTGATTGCGCGGTTCGACCTGGATTAGGCGGGCCGATATTCAGGTGAGGCCGGCCTGCAAATGGCCGATACCTGCGCTTCCGGTGCTCGCGTACTTTGAGTACGCTCCGCTCCGGTTCTCGGTATCAGCCATTTTCGACTCGGCCTGACCTGAATCTCGACACACCCAAGCGTGAGCGCGGTCGCGGGGACCTACCCGCCAAACCTTGGCGCCAGCTTCTCGATGCGGGCGATCATGGCCTGGAAATCATCGAGGATGCGCTGGTGCAGTTTCACCGCCACCTCGGGATATTCCTCCAGGATGCGGCGAAACATCTTGCGGCTCAACCTTATCACTTCCGAATCGGTCTCGGCCGAGGCGCTGGTCAGCCGTCTTGAGTCGGCGATCAGCGCCAGTTCGCTGAGGATCGTGCCGGGGCCGGCGGTGCCGATCGGGATGCGGTCGCCATCCTGCTCCCGGTAGAGCACGATGCGGCCACTGACCACGATATAGGCCGAGTCGGCTTCGTCATCCTCGCGGTACAGCTTGCGGTCGGCCTGCAGATGGGTGGCTTCGGCGCCGAAGGCGAGCAGGCGCAGCTGTTCCTGCGTGAAACCCTCAAAGAGCTTCACGGCGGACAGGATGCGGATGTCGTCATCCAGCGCCATCTCTAGCTGCGTCCCCGAACGGTCAGTCCAATCCCTCCCTTAGAGCGCCGCGTGTCCAATTGAACGCGCAAAGGACGCTCTAACACTTCAATCTGCGCAGCGGGCCGATCCAGGCTCCCCCAGCCGGATCCTCCCCGAAACAGTCCCGCCCCGACCGCTTATTGAACAATGAAAAGTTTAAGGAACCAGCTTGTAGCCGCCGCTTTCTGTCACAAGAATTTCAGCATTGGAAGGATCGCGCTCGATCTTCTGGCGCAGCCGGTAGACGTGAGTTTCGAGCGTGTGCGTTGTGACGCCGGAATTGTAGCCCCACACTTCCTCGAGCAGGACGTCGCGCGTCACCACCTTCTGGTCGGCTCGATAGAGATATTTGATGATCGAGGCTTCCTTCTCGGTCAGCCGCACCTTGCCGCCGCGCTGGTCGATCAGAAGCTTCTGGCTGGGCTTGAACGTGTAGGGCCCGACCGAAAAGGTGGCGTCTTCGCTCTGCTCGTGCTGGCGCAGTTGTGCGCGTATGCGGGCGAGCAGCACGGCGAAGCGGAACGGCTTGGTGACATAGTCGTTGGCGCCGGCCTCGAGGCCCAGAATTGTGTCGGAATCGGTATCGTGGCCGGTCAGCATGATGATCGGCGCCTTGTAGCCGCCCTTGCGCAGGATCTTCACCGCCTCGCGGCCATCCATGTCGGGCAGCCCGACGTCCATGATGAGCAGGTCGATGAGCCCGCCGCGCGCCGCGGCGACGCCTTTGGCGGCGGTCGCTTCCTGCAAGACGTCGAATTCTTCGTAAAGGGCCAGTTGCTCGACGAGGGTTCCGCGCAGGTCGTCATCGTCGTCAACGATCAGAATGGTACGTGATGTCATGGATCAATCCATTGTTTTGAAAAGAATTTTCAGTTGACCGCCCCCCATTTATGCGGAAGCTGACCGGCGCAACAGTCCGATCACAGTGATTTGTTCCGTGACACGATCATACAAGAAAAAACGCGATCGCAATGCAGCCGGCGCAATTTTGCCGAAAGGGCTGCGTGTGCTGGTGGTTCGGGCGAGGCCGGGCAACCCCAGCCAGGGGATATTGCAGGCCGGCAGCAAGGTGTTTGCCTGCGCGCTCGGACGCGGCGGCATCTCAGCCAACAAGCGCGAAGGCGACGGTGCGACGCCGCTTGGCGAGATGCGGATTTTGTCAGGATATTTTCGGGGCGATCATTTCGCGGCCGGCCGCAAAACCCGGCTGGCGATGGCGCCGATCGGCGCCGATCTCGGCTGGTGCGAGGTGCCGGACGACCGCAACTACAACCGGCCGGTGAAAATCCCCTATGGCGCCAGCCATGAGCGAATGCGGCGCGACGACCGCCTCTATGACGCCTGCCTGGTGCTCGACTGGAACATGGCGCCGCGCCGGCGCGGCCGCGGCAGCGCCATCTTCTTCCATCTGGCGCGCCCAGGCTTCACACCGACGCAAGGCTGCGTGGCGGTGACAGCGCGGACAATGGCGCGGCTGTTGCCGCTGGTGTCGGACCGGACGGTGGTGAGGGTGGTGAGGTAGGGAGTAGGGAGTAGGGAGTAGGGAGTAGGGAGTAGGGAGTAGGGTGTAGGGTGAAGGGAGTAGGGAGTAGGGTTCTGGGTCGAGGCTTTTG
>NZ_JAMYSN010000040.1:0-35512 GCF_040321955.1 Mesorhizobium sp. M0217
TCTCGGCCCAGCCGTCATCAACAAGCGATTCGTGTGTCATCGCAGTGTAGAATCACACCCGATTCCGCAGGGCAATACCTATCTTAGCGCCTATGGCCTTATCGGGGGGCGGTTCGGCGCCGGTGGCTCCGCCATCCTGCGGATAGGTCCCGCCGAGATTGTTCTGGGCAGCGGCCACAGCTGCGTCTTCAAGACGTTGCTTTTCCTCTTCGTATCGTTGCCGAGCCTGCTCTTCCTGCAATTGGCGCTGCTGTTCCTGGCGTTTGTATTCCTCGTAGAGCGCCGCCTCCTTGGCGCTGTCGCCCATCGCGGCATCGGGACTGCCGGAGCCCGGTGCAACGTCCATGGGGTAGGGCTCCTGACCGCTGCCATCGGCGTAGTCGCTGCCATCAGGCTCCCAACCGCCACTCCCGGAGATGTAGCCGCCGCTCGCCATCGCCGGCGGTGCCGGTTCCGGCACAAGCGGCAGCGCCGGTGCCGCGCCGGCCACCTGGTCCGGCGTCAGCACAAAGGCAGCGTCTGCCGAGCGGCCATATGCCATCCATGGCCACTGGGCGCCTGACGTTTTGTCGATAGTGGTTTGCCTGACCGAGGCGAGGATGATGGCTATGTCCGCGCCGCGCTTGACCAGCGCAGCGGTGAGCGCATCGGCAAATACGGTGACGGGGCGGGCTTCGTCCAGTGCAACGGTTCCGGGTTTGGCCGACAGGGCGACGATGGCGTGGGTGAGGGGATCGACCGCCGCCAGACCCTGCATCACGCCGGAAGTAGGGTTGTGGCCATCGCCGGGATTGTCGAGCAGAACCACCTTCAATGTCGGGGTTGCCTCGAGCGCCTGCATGAACAGATCGAGGGGCAATGCCGTCTGGTCGACCGTTTCCTTTGAATCGATCCGGGTGCCGCGCGTCAGTAAATAGTTCCTGCCGTTGGCCTGCGCGGTGTGGCCGACATAGTAGAAGATGCCGATTGAGTCCGGATTGGCCAGGGATTGGGCGAAATCATGCATGGCGCGCGCGACATCGGCGCGGTCGCCATCCGACACCTGCCGGACGGTGAAGCCAAGCGATCGTAGTGTCGCTGCAACGAGTTCGGCACTGAGGTCGGCGTTGGCGATTGCCGGTGAGCCCTCAGAGGCCGGATTGGCGACAACCAGCGCTATCCGCTCCTCGCCGCGCGCAGCGGAGAAGAGCGCCATGGTCATCAGCAGCACGACCGCCAGAAAAAGGCGCATGACCGTGATCCAAGCCCTGCAGGCTGCGGCGCTCACGCCACGGCTTGCCCCAATTCATCAATGGCCCAACCTTGACCATATCATGTCGGCTTCGCCGGCGCACTGCCGGTGCCGATGATGCAGTTGTGTCGCTAAAAGATATTGACTGTATGTTTAGTAATTAATACCGTTGCCCGAGATACCGAGTTGGTCAGCCGGCATTCGCCGGTGAATGATCACCAGGACGAAGGGAACTTAGGGGCTCGAGGCGCAATCCCGCCGGTCCCAACAATGGGAGACACAAGCATGCAGTTGAAATCGACCGCCACGGCGCTCGGCCTGTCGCTGCTGGCGATGACCGGCATTGCCCGCGCCGAGGGCGAACTCCAAATCTACAATTGGGGCAACTACACCAGCCCGGACCTGATCAAGAAGTTCGAGGAAACCTACAAGGTCAAGGTTACCGTCACCGACTACGATTCCAACGATACGGCTCTGGCCAAGGTCCGCCAGGGCGCTTCCGGCTATGACATCGTCGTTCCATCGGCCAGCGTGATGCCGATCTGGATCAGCGAAGGCCTGCTCTTGGAAACCGATCCCAACACGATGGAGAACTTTAGAAACGTCGATCCGAGATGGGTCGACGTGCCGTTCGACCCCGGCCGCAAATATTCGGTGCCGTGGCAATGGGGCACGACCGGCATCTCGGTCAACAAATCGGTCTATGCGGGCGATCCGAACACCTCGGCGATTTTCCTCGATCCGCCGCCGGAACTCGTGGGCAAGATCAATGTCGTGCCCGAAATGGGAGACATCATGTTCCTCGCCATTGCCTATGAGGGCGGTAAGTACTGCACCGACGACAAGGTGCTTTTGAAAAAGGTGCATGACAAGCTCATCGAGGCGAAAGCGAAATGGCTGTCGCTCGACTATGCGGCCGTCGACGGTCTCGGCAGGGGCGACATTGCCGCCGGCGTCAACTGGAACGGCATATCGCTGCGCGAGCGGCTGGAGAACGACAAGATCGTCTACGGCTATCCCAAGGAGGGCTTTCCAATCTGGATGGACAATGTCGCGGTGCTCAAGGATGCCAAGAACGTCGAGAACGCCAAGCTCTTCCAGAATTTCATCATGGACCCCAGGAATGCAGCGATGATCTCGGCCTTCGCGCACTACGCCAACGGCATCAAGGGCTCCGAGCCCTTCCTGCCGGCCGATATGAAGGGCGCGCCCGAAGTGGATGTTCCGGCCGAATTTGCCGACAAGGGCCAATTCATGTCGGCCTGTCCCGCCGACGTCCAGGCGCTCTACACCAGGATCTGGACCGATCTGCAGAAATAGCAGCGCCGCCGGCCGAAGCTGACCAACATCGGGCCGCGCATCGCGGCTCGGCCATCCCCAATGCCAGATGCCGTAAAGCCGCCGCGGGAGATTTTTTATGTCCGATCTCGACCTTTGCTACATGCCGGCCAGCGAGGCGTTGCGGCTGTTCAAGGCGAAGAAACTGTCGCCTCTGGAACTGATGCAGGCCACCATCCGCCGCGCCGAGGCAACCAAGGCGACGATCAACTGCCTCACCTTCACGCATTTCGACGAGGCGATGGATCTCGCCAGAAAAGCCGAGGCGAAATACGCCAGAGGCGCCAGGACCGGCGCGCTCGAGGGCCTGCCGATCGGCATCAAGGATGAGAGCTACATCAAGGGCAAGCCGACCTCGCATGGCTCGCTGCTGTCCGGGGACGCCATTGGCGGCCATACCTCGACCATGAACGAGCGTGTCATGAAGGCCGGCGGCATCGTCCACGCCCGCACGGCGACGCCCGAATTCAGCTGCGCCGGTTATACCTGGTCGAAGCGCTGGGGCGTCACGCGCAACCCCTGGAACCCGGATTTCACGCCGGGTGGGTCGTCGGGCGGTTCGGCGGCAACGCTGGCGTCGGGCACATCGTCGATCGCCACCGGCTCGGACATTGCCGGCTCAATCCGCATCCCTGCCTCCGCCTGTGGCCTCGTCGGCTTCAAGCCGCCCTACGGCCGCAACCCGGACGAGCCGCCCTTCAACCTCGACTTCTATTGCCATACCGGGCCGCTGGCCCGAAACGTCGGGGATGCGATCCTGCTGCAGAACGTCATGGCCGGGCCGAGCCCGCTCGACATCGCCACGCTGCGCCCGAAACTGCGCCTGCCGCTCGACTACAAGCCGATCAAGGGTTGGAAGATCGCGTTCTCCATGGATCTCGGGTCCTTCGAGGTGGATGCGGACGTGCGCAAGAACACGCTCGCCGCCTGCGATGTGTTCCGCTCGCTCGGCGCCACCGTCGAGGAGGTGGACCTCGGCTGGGGCGACGAGGTGCTCAAGGCCGGCATGGCCTATCTCGAACATCTCTTCGGCGCCTCGCTGTCGCCGCTGCTCGCCAAGCACTGCAAGGACATGACCAGCTATGCCAGGCAGTTTGCGCAGGACGGCCAGGAGTCGAAGGCCACGGACTTTGTCGCAACTTTGGACGTGGCGGCCAGGATGTACCAGACGCTGGGGCCGTTGCTGGAAAAATACGATGTGCTGATCTGCCCGACCAATGCGCTTCCCGCAGTGCCGGCGGAATTCGATCAGACCAAAGGCAAGGTCGAGATCAATGGACGAGAGGTGAACCCGTCGCTGGGTTGGGTGATGACGACGCCGTTCAACATGCTGAGCCGCTGCCCGGTTCTGTCCGTGCCCTCGGGCCGCGCCGCCAATGGCGTGCCCACCGGCATCCAGATTGTCGGCCGCACCTATAGCGACGCCGACGTGTTCCGGGCGGGTATGGCCTATGAGATGGCTCGTGGTCAGTGGTACACGAATGCCGGGACACGCCCGGCGCTGTGAGTCCGCAGGGCGCCGGCATGCCAAGGCAGGGGCGGGATGTTTCGGCCGCCGGGGAAAGGCCTGACGACAATGGCGCAACGCATAGCCACTCCGGATGCGGGAAAAAGCAAGGCGGCCAAGGGTGCGGCGAACGACGCCGCGCCCAAGGACCGCCGGCGCGAGCGCGGCGAAGCGAGCGTCCAGCGCATCATCGACGCCACCATCGAGCTCATCGCGGAGGAGGGGCTGGCCAGCGTCACCATGCAGCGCATTGCCGGGCATGTCGGCTCGTCCAACGCACTGGTGGTCTTTCATTTTCGCAGCAAGGAGAACCTGTTCCGGGCCGTCCTGCAATATCTCAGCGACCAATATGACGCGCTGTGGCTGACGCTGGTGCGGGCGCCCGGCCTGTCGCCGGTCGAGCGGGTCTTGGGCGCCGTCGATTGCGCGCAACGCTTTGCCCGGCAGCATCCGAAATGGGTCTCGGTCTTGGTCGTGTTTTCCAGCGACCGCAAGAGCATGCAGATCTACAATGAAATCGGCCTGCCGAGCGATCTCGCCTACACGGCCGAAGCGCGCGAGCTGCTGATCGAGATTTCACGCAGCGGCGGTTACACCGGCGTCGACATAGACACGCTGTCGGAGAGCCTGAACTATCTGGTGCATGGCGCCTGGTATTGGGACCATCTCAACCCGTCCAGCCGCGACACCGACGTGCTGCGCAAGACCATGCTGCTCCTGCTGCACCAGGCCTTTCCGCGGCATTTTGACTTGGGGTGAGATGCGGCCATTGCGAGCGACGAAAGCGTCCTCTGCAAACCTAAACCCGAAAATCTCTACGATGCCTTGATCTCTGTAAAAACGCTTGCACAATCCAGAGGTGCGAGCTAAACAACCCAGGGATGCATTCGAGGGTGGGTAAATGTGGCATTGGGCGATACTTCTGTTGCTGATTGGCGTGCCGGTTTTCTTCGCCGTCCGGTCGTCGCGCAAATCCTCACAGAGCCCAGATGACCTCGTGGGGTTCGGCGGCTGGCTGATCCTGCTGGCGATCAGCCTGTCCCTTTCGCCGTTGCGCACACTTGTCGATATGGCCAGTCTGGTCAAAACCTACCAACAGCTTGTTACAGTGCCCAACGGGGCCTTGGCCATCTATGGCGAGGCAGCCCTCAATCTGGCATTTCTGGTGCTTCAGCTGGTCGTGCTTGTTTCGATGCTGCGGCGAAGCCACCGCTTTCCGCAGCTGTTCATATGTCTGTGGTTCGCGATCCCTCTCTTATTCGTACTGGACACAGTTTGGATATCGACTGTGCTTGGTGTCCCGGTAAACCGTTTGCTTGCCGGAGGGGCTCTGGTTACACCTTTGGCATCCTTCATAGTCACAGGGATCTGGGCCGCTTATGTATACAGGTCGGTCAGGGTGAGAAACACGTTCGGCGATACGGCGGCCATACAGGCCGCGACATTTTCCTAGAAGGTCCGACGGCTGCGAGTTGGCCTGATGTCGTGCTGCCAGCTCCGCCGAATAGAACCGTCGGCAGTCTTCCTTCGTCTAACGAGCTTCGAGTGGCCTGCCACCCGAAGCTCGAAGAGCGAAGGGTGGTGCCCCCGGACGGAATCGAACCGCCGACCTTCGGTTTACAAAACCTGAAACTCAGGGTAACGGCGCCTAACAAAACCGAACATCCAATCCTGTTCAAAGCCTTGCGCTGCCTTGCTTTGCGGCATTTGTTATCATATGTTATCAACATCGGGTAACGGAGCATAACACGCGCATTGTGTTACCCCAATGTTACCCAGGGGGATCGGACATGGCAAAGGCACTTACGGCGGCGTCTCTTCTCAAGCTGAGGGCTGACCCCTCCAGGCGACGAGAAATTGCAGACGGGATTTTGACGGGTCTTTATTTCGTGATCCAGCCCACCGGCCGGAAATCCTGGGCAGTTCGCTACCGGGCCTCCGGCATCCCGAAAAAGGTCACGCTCGGCAATTCTCTCTTCGGTGACGACGCCGACGCTGCCGGCGAAGAGTTGACCCGCATCCGCCGGGAAGCAGCGCACATACTGGATCGCGTTCGCCGGGGCGAAGATCCCGGTGCTGAAAAGCAGGCCGCGAAGCGAGAGGTGAAGGACGAGGACCGGGACAAGTTCCAGACCGTGGTCGAACGCTACCTCAAAGAGTATGCATCGAAGCGCCGGGGTGAGACCGAGAAGGCGCGGCTCCTAGGGATGCGCCTACAGGATGGCGAGTGGATCACCAATCCTGAGCGCGCTGTTGGCCTGTGGGGCGACAAGCGCATTCAGGACATCACCCGCCGCGACATCAGAGAGCATCTGGAGAAGCTTGCCGCCACGGCGCCGATCGGCGCCAACCGCACATTTGCGGAGCTGCGCAAGTTCTTTAACTGGACCGTTGGCAAGGACATCCTGACAGCATCGCCAATGACGGATCTACAGGCGCCGTCCGAGGAGAACAACAGCCGCAACCGAATCTTGACGCGGCGCAAGGAAGTCCCCGGCTCCAGTGACAATGAACTGCGCTGGTTGTGGCAGGCCTGCAAAGCCTATGACGGCGCAGCGGGCAGGGGGCCGTTCGGGCTGTTCCTGCAACTGTTGGTCATGACCGGACAGCGCCGCTCCGAGGTCGCGGAGATGACATGGGGCGAGATCGACATGGAGGCTGCCGAATGGACCATCCCGGCAGCGCGGTCGAAGAATGGCGAGCCCCATGTGGTGCCCCTGTCAAAGCAGGCTCTCGCGATCTTGCGCGCCGTGCCACGCATCAAGAGCAAGGCGGGTTATGTTTTCACCACCGGCGGCGAAAGCCCAATCAGCGGCTTCTCCAGGATGAAACTGCGCGTCGACAAGCTCATGGCCAAGAGTGCCGGCGAGACAAAGATTGCTGATTGGACACTGCATGACATCCGCCGCACCGTTGCCGCTGGCATGCAGCGCCTAGGCGTGCGGATGGAAGTGACGGAGAAGGTGCTCAACCACAAGTCCGGTTCGTTTCGGGGCATAGCCGCTATCTACCAGGTTGATGACTACGCCGACGAGAAGCGGGCCGCGCTCGACGTGTGGGGGCGGTTCGTCAGCGAGCTTGTAGAAGGCAAGGCGGCGCAAAATGTGGTGCCATTCCCGCAGGCGCTCGCCTAGTTTGTCCACAGAAAATCTTCGTAACTTTTCCCGGAAGTTGGTGTCGTTTCGTGCACTTGGCGCCGTTTGGTGCCGTTTGGGGCAAGTTCGCCTGTGGAAACCGGGTATTGCTGCAGATAAAGAACAAGAAAGGAACACCGCGTCTTGCACGGTGAATCTGACATATAGTAACTTGTTAGCTAACGAGCCGTTTTGGTTCGGAAATTGAGTCAGCCGGGCTCGGCCCTAGGAAAGCTCGCCCGGCTGACTCTTGAACAGAAATCACACCCGATAGGTGTGTTCTCCCCTTTTGCGCAAGGATTCCTCACGCATGGATTTTATGCCCCAGCCTGCCGATGCAGGCAAGACACAAAATAATAATACGAAGTCCGAGTTCCTCCCCGCCGGCCAAGTCTGGCGGCGCTACGGCGTCTCATCGATGTCGCTATGGCGCTGGGTGAAGGACGAGACCCTTGGCTTTCCGAAGCCGTTCTATATCGGGCGCTATCGCTATTGGCGCCTTGCCGACATCGAAGCCTGGGAGTCTGCACAGTCCGTCAAGGCGGTGGCATGATGATGGCCGGCTCTAACCACGACGACCACGCCGCCTGCGATAGCGCCAATGTCGAGCGCGGCCTTCGCTTCCTGTCGGAAACTCCGCGCCATATCAGGGGTGCCGCTATACCAGCGCTGCGCCAACTCGGCCTTAGCCCAAAAGAGTCCTGTGAGGCACTTCGCCAGCACAATCTGGCGATGTCGAGGGCCGGCTGAATGGAGATCAGGAAGAAATCTCCAATCGAGGAATTGAAGCGGGCATTCGAAGCGATTTCCTCCGCCGAGTGCCCGGCCATTCCAACGGAAATTGCGCCCAGGATGACCATCGAAGGTTCTCTAGGAGCGCTGCCGACGCCGCGGAACCCCGATAAGCCGAACGCCGCCGAGATCAGCGCATTTACGAGTGCCAAGCTGGACATGATCGATTGGATCCTGCGGGACCATCGTAAGGAGATGACCCCTTCAGCCAAGAACACGGCCATCTATCTGTTGCAATGCGTCAACGCCGCGACGCTCCAGTGCAACCCCTCATATCAAACGATTGCCGACGCCTTGGGCTTCAAGGATGCGAAGACAGCAGAGCGCGCTGTCAAAGCTCTCAAGCATTGCGAATGGATCGACATCAGGCGCTACAACCGAAACAAGTCAAATCGCTATGTCTTCCTGTCCAATGCCAAGGTCACGAAGGGAATCGACGACTACCAGGACCACCTGCGCGATCAGAGGAAGGCCGAACGAGAACAAGGTGAAAGGGCATCGCTCGAACAGACAAATATGTCGGGTCGAGCTGTTATCGAGCCGACATTTGTGCCCCCTCCCGAACAGACAAATATGTCGGGTAAACACCTTAAGGGAATACCTGAAGTAGTTATTAGCTTTGAAGGGGAAGAACCCTATAGCAAGGCTATTTCTGAAAACGGGTATGCGGCTGCAAAATCCGACGATCTGCACATCCCGTTCCCCTCGCCATCCAGCGAAGACGAATTGGCCGCGGTGATGTCGAGTCTGTTCGCCGATGTCGGGCTCGGTCCACTCACATTGCAACGAATGAGGACGCTGCTCGCAACCGGGCGGCTGACCCCGGCCATTGTTCAAGGTCAACGGAGGACAGAGGCGGCATGAAAAAGCGCAAGCACGATCCGGCTCAACTCGACCTCTTCGCATGGGCGGCAACGCGGCCGACAGCAAAGATCATCAGCGCAATCCCCGGCTTGGCGAAACGCATGTGGCGCGAAAGGCATATGCAGCAGCCGAACAATCCGGCGCACATTGTGCCTATGCGGAGGCGGGCATGACTGACAACCAGGTGACACTCGAACGGCGATTTGACTACTCCGCCCTTCCAGCCGCTCAGGCGGCGATCGCGCGCGCCGCTGCGGATTTCATCGGCAACACGCAACGCCGATGGTCAACCGACATTCTTGAGATCGGCCGAAAGTTGACTGAGGTGAAGACCAGCCTTGGCCACGGCCATTTCACCGCCTGGGTGGAATCCGAGTTCACGATGTCGTTGCGCACCGCGCAGAACTACATGCTTGCCGCAGCCACGCTCGGGAGCAAAAGCGAAGCCGTTTCGTTTTTGCCGACCGCGACGCTGCTCGAAATGGCAAAGGCACCCGAGCCGGTGCGCGACGATCTCATGCATCGCATCGAAGAGGCCAACAGGCTTTCAATGCCCATGCCCGTCAGCGCGGTCAACAACGTGCTCGCCGATGCTAAGGACGCTGAGAAGACCGCACGAGAAGCCGCTCGAAAATCGCCTGAGGCCAAAGCTCGGGAAAAGGCCAAGAAGCTACGCTGGGAGCGGGAGCGCGAACTGGACAGGCAGAAACGGGAAGCTGATCGCAAAGTTCAGCAGCGAGCCGACTACGACCTAGCCATGCTGCTTATCGAGCGTTTCAGCAACGACAAGGACACGCTGGTCCTTGCCCTTGAAAAGGCGGGGCAGCGTCATCTCGCTGATCTCTTGGGCAGTCCTTACGGCTGGCGCCTGGAGGGCTATAGGCGTGTTCCGAACGAGCGCCCGACCGATTGGGACGCTGACGCGCATGCAGGGTAGCGCTCAGAAAGTTTTCGACTCAGAAATTTCCAGAGAAAGACCCTGCCAGAACTGTGGCACCAGCCTTGAGGGCAGGCGAGCCGACGCGAAATACTGCTCAGCCTATTGCCGGGTGAATGCGCATCGCATTGAGGTCGGTCGCGTCGAGGAAATCACTGCTCAAGCCATCATCGATCGGCCGATGCGCGACGCCTTGATCGAGACTGGCGATCTAAACCCGCAGGATGAGCACAACCCGGAAAAGCTGCGCGAGGCTTTCAACAGCATGTGCCGCCGGTTCCTGAAGAAATATGCGTAACAAGATCGGCGGTTACGCTTAGCAGACCTGGCGTAGAATCAGCGCGTTGATTTGGAATCTCTCGCTCTTTGGAGGCTAAATGCTTGCCCGTCTGAAATCTTCGGCTGCTCCAGACTTCGAAAAACTGTTGACCGTCCCAGCCAAGCCGGCCGCAATCGCCGAAGTCGAGGCTGCACTTCGCAACGCCACCGCAGCACGCGAAGAAGGCCAGCAACGACACATCGAAGCCGGCCGCCGTCTCCAACATCAACCGCTCGGCCAACCCCCTACGATCAGACACGCCGAAGTCGAAGAGCTCGGCCTCGCCCTGGAACCATTGTTCAAAGCGGAAGCCGCAGCGAAAGCCCTACGGGATGAAGCGGTCCGCGCCTACGAGGCGAGCATCGCGCCGGCACTGGCCGAGCCGATCAAACTGCTTCGCGAGGCCATCGAGGAGTCTATCGAGAATCTGGAAACGCTGCTCGGCTACGGAGCGGCATTCCGGGCTCGTGCCGGCAGCCTGGACCTTGCCAAGATCAGCCGGCTTCCGGGTGTCTGTGCCCCTGCGATCGAACGCCTTCGCCTCGTCCGCGCGGCCCTACAGCACGCCGATCGGAACTGATCCCATATGTTTATCAAGATGCTTGCAGATCCTGGCGACCAGCCCGATTGGTTCGGAACCTCATCGGTCGAATTGGCTGAGATGCGGGAAGAAGCTTCCAGAGCCCGCGCGAATGGTTCTGCCGGACCTGACCACATCGACATCGACATTAATGGCGACATCTCCCGTGAGACCTTCGAACGCGTCAAAGCCAAGCTCGACGCAGCACCATTCGCCAAATCGATCGACATACGTATCGACAGCCGAGGCGGAGACTGCTTCCCCTCCGTCGACTTGTTCGTTGTGATCGAACGACACCCTGCCGACAAAAAGGTTGCGATACTCAAGCAGTGCGCCAGCGGTGCGGTTCTCGTCGCCATGGCCGCCGATATCAGGCTAGCCGCTCCAGGCTGCGAAATCTTGCTCCACCCGTCGTCGATGGTCCTGGTCGACGATGGCCGGCGCTATACCGCCGAAGAGCTGCAGCGTCAGGCTGATTTCATGCGCAAGATTGATACCGACATCCTGACCGTGATCGCTCAACGATCGGGTGCCGATCCTGCGATTCTTGCAGCCGAAGCCGCAACGGAATTGCCGTCCACATTGGCTTGGTGCCAGCAGCGCGGCATCGTTCATGAAATCGAGGAAGCCAAATGATGACAAACAAACGGGTCCGGCAAGTGGCGCTCAAAGGCACTCTACCGCCGAAGAAGGAAGTCGAGGTCAGTCTCAACGAGACCGAAGCCGAGCGTAAGCGCCGCCGTGGCATGGAGCGTTACCGCCATATGCGCGAACTCGCGGAGTGGAAGCGTTCGAAATGAGCAAGCGACCCGTCCCCGTAATTGTCGACCAGCGCCAAGCCGACCTGAGAAAGATCGACGTCGAGATTGAACGCCTCGAAAGGCAGATCTCCGAGAAAGGGGCCGCGCTGGATGCCGATGCCAAGAAGAATTTGGCCGAGATGGACCACGGCTTGCAGCAGCGACTCGATCAGCAGATCGTCGCGCTCCGCAGCCACGTCAAAAAGCTGCACGACGATCGCTTCAGCGTCGAACTCGGCAACATCAGGGAACCGGAGAACAAGCCAGCGGCTGTTGCAGCGGCACCCGTCAAGCATCGAGCGTGGGACATCGACGAGAAGGTGCTAAAAGCCGGCGTGCCGGAATATCCCGACGTCACAAGAGGCAGTGATGCCGACAAGGATGAGTTGTTTTTCAAGGGATACGGTCGTTCCGTCGATTACTGGTCTGCGAATTTTGCGGAGGGCTTCAGGCGACAAGGCTTCCATCCGGATTTGAAGGTCGGGATAGACTTCCTGTGCGGCATGATGGGAGCGGAGAAGGCAAACTTCCTGTGGCTCTCGCATCGCTGCAAAGCTCTGGAAGCGCGGCTTGCCGAGATCGAGAGCCGCCCTCAGCTTGAATATCGCGGCGTCTGGAAGTCAACCGACGCATACAGGCGCGGCGATCTGACCACCTACGACGGATCAATGTGGCATGCCCAAGTCGGATCTCAGGGCTTGGTGCCGGGACAGGGCGAAGGCTGGCGGCTCTGCGTCAAGAAAGGCAAGGACGCCAGGTCATGAGGACGTTCGCAAACGACAACACACCCAGCGAGATAGACAGGATCGATGAGGTGCTGTGTGAGGATGATCAACACGTCATCTTCTACGGACACACCCCGAATGACAGGATTACCTACCTCGCCTCCATAGACCTGCCAGAGCCGATCGAACCCACCACGTTCTCCGGCCGTGAATGGTTGGCCTGCCGCAACATTAGGTGGACCCGCCATGACACTTAGGAACGTGACAGTGCCGTTCACCCGCGAACAGATTGAGGCAATCGTCCGCAACGCCGTCGCAGCATTCTATCGCTCGTTTCAGCGCAGGCCGACTGAGAGGGAGCAGGCGCTGCTCTCCAGTGCGCTAACACGACACATCCTCGCCCCTAACGCGCCGTCAGACAGGGTGCACTGATGATGACCGCACGCACCCCCGGGGGGCCGAAAAGGCGCTTTTCAAATCAATTCCTGCGACCGCTCCCGAAGCATCACACGCAATAACGTCCTGAATTTTTGTTGAAGGTTGAACCATTCTAATGGGTGCAAGAGGTAGGAAATCCACCGCAGAAATGTCGATCTCATCCAAGGTCGACGGCAAGATCATGCTGCCGGCAGAGGGCATGAGCCAGGCCGAGACCGACGTCTGGCTGGACGTTCTCCGGTGCCTTCCTTTGGATTTCATTGCCAGAGAGTCGGCAGAATTGCTTGCCGGCTACTGTCGGCACGCTGTCTCAACGCGCGATCTCTCGACAATGATAGCCCGCTTCAATCCGAAGTGGCTGAAGGTCGATGGCGGGATAGATCGCTACGAAAAGCTTCTCAAGATGCGGGCTGTTGAAAGCCGGGCGATGCTCGCCTGCGCGCGGAGCCTTCGCCTAACCTCTCAAAGCAGGGTTGACCCGAAAACCGCCGGCCGCGCTCGCCGCAACGGGATGCTGCCCAGCTACTACGACCTCGATCAGAAAGACGAGTTCTTTGATGATTGAAAGACCGGGCTTTCAGCGCACGCCGAACCTTCCCCCCAGAGGCTTTCTGAAGCCAGGTGAGAAAGCTGATGGTTCGCACCTCGATGCTACCGATCGGGAAGCTCTGGAGCGCTGTGTCGAGATTGCGTGCCGGGACCAGCGCGCGGGCCGCGCCGAACAGATCCGGTGGAAGATCGACAACAATGATGGGGGTTGGCTTGAGGCGGCGATCTTCGCGAGCTTCTGTTGCCAGGTGAACGCTTTGCGTCTGAAACCGTGGGAATCCCCGCCGGTCCATGGTCGTGAAGAAGATCCAAAGTCGTGGCGCCTTCTTCAGCGGATGCTGAAGGCGGGCATTTCGCAGTTCGAGCCCGACCCGGCAGCAGCGCTGATGAGGGCAAAGCAATGACAGATACCGTCGCCATCAACAACAAGTTCGCCCTCGACATGACAATGGGGCCGGTCTTTCAGACCACCGTCATTCCTTTGATGGGCGGCTATGAAGATCGTAACCAGGATTGGACAGTCGCGCTCTGGCGCTACGATGTGAAGCTGAACAATCGTCCGCTATCCGAGATCCGCGCGTTCATCGGCCATGTTCTCGGCCGCCGGGGAGCAGCAAATGCGTTCCCGCTTCGCGATCCGCTCGACAACACATTGACCGACGAAAATATCGGGACCGGAAACGGCACCACCAAGGTGTTCAGGATTTACAAGACCTATCCGGACGCCGACCGGCCATATCGGCGCCCGCTCGCGGTCGTTCAAAACCTCGTCGTCAAGGTGGATGGCGTCGCCCAAGACGAGGGAACCGACTATCAGCAAGAGAGCGGCTACATTGGCTTTGTCAGCGCCCCAACCGCCGGGCAGGCGATCACCGTAACCTGTGACTGGCTGGTCCGCGTTCGCTACCAGGCCGATTATAACCCGATCTCACTGCCCATCGGTCCCGATACCGGAACGCCCTTTGCTTCGGCGGGACCGTTCACATTGATGGAAGTTTCGGGGCCGGCACCCGCCTTCGCTGTGCCGCCGCCAGATCCATGGATTACAGTTGCCCAAGCAGAACTGGATGCCGATAGCCCAGGATGGGGTGGCTATACGATACGCCAGGTGATCGGCGGGATCGCGCTCACCCCAAATAGCGGCTCGCAATGCCGTGTCACGTTCGATGCTAGCTCCATGGGCGACCTGACAATAGGCGAAGCATGGATCGGAAAGCAGGCCTCCAGCGGCGATGCCTACGACTTTGTCTCGCCGGTCCAGTTGATGTTCAGCGGAAACCCCGGCGTGACGATCGCACAGGGGTCGCAACTGGTTTCAGACGCCGCGTCATTTCCACTGGGCGGCGTTGATCTCGAAGCTGTTGTGATCGCCATATATTTCACCGGCAGTTCGGCAACGCGCGAGGTCAGCAGCACTACGGGCTGGTCTTCTTATTTCAAGATCGGCAACGGTGCCGGAACCGAAAACGCCTCTGCCTACGGTCCATGGAGCGCATCCGCAATTTGCGTCAGCAAGGTCGATCGGGCCGCCTAATGCCCGTCCCTCTCATCGGCCATTTCCCACGCATAGAGGCAGTCACGATCGCGCAGCGCAGGTTCGACCTGACCACATGGGACGGCGTCCGCGCATGGCTGCAGGTCGAAGCCCCGCAAGAATTTCATCTGAACAAACAGGACGAGCAAAAGTGCTCCGAATCCTGATGCCAACTAGCCATCGCAACCAGAGGAGGGCGTCCAAGTGACGTTTCCATTTCCAATGATGATAGTCAATTCTTTCGTATTTACCCCGCCCGCCACAGGCCCAATCGTCACCTTTTGCGGCGTGCAGGATTCCGGGACGTCCTTCAGTATCGGAACAGCCACGGCCGACCGGGTGGTCATCGCCCTTTCTGCAGCCGTCCGAGGGGCTTCGACGCCGCGCACCCTGTCGAGCCTGGTGTTTGATGGAGCGGCCGGAACGACCCCGACGACAACAGGAGTCGGCGCCGGATCTAGCAGCGTGACCGTTGGCATGTCCGGCAAACTCATCACGACCGGGACGACGTGCACGCCGACTGCCACCTATAGCGGCGGCGTCGTGTCGAGCAAGGTCGCCTTGTTCACGATCACCGGGCAAGGCACGAACACCCCTGGCGACACCAAGGCGTGGAAGACCGGCGATGCCGCCGCCACGATCAACGTTGCTGCGGCCGGCTGCGTTCTGATGGTGGCGGCTGGCACAGACGGATCGCTCGGCGCCTTCACCCTGACTGGCGCAAACGTTAATGACGACAATTCCTACGGCGGGTTGGCAACCATGCAGGCCGCCTTCGGCTCTGTCACCAATCTCTCGGCGGATGCTGCCAGGGCGCTTGCTGCAACGAACTCGAACACCGTGAAGGCGTTCGTCGCGCTCACCTATAGCTAGCGGTCAACGCTGACTATCCAAGGACAGCCTGTCACGGCATAGCTGGGCGTGGTCAACGTCCCGGTTCCGGTGAAATAGCCGCACAGATACCCGTCTGCGGACTTCTCCTGATAAAGCAGGACGCCGCTCGACGTCGCTACCAGAGCGCCAACGGAAAGAACGATCACGATGATCAGGCCGGCGGCGACTGCTTTCATCGCCTTGCCTTCCGCTAACGAGCTTAGGCGGGCTGAAGCTGCTGGCCGACTGATTTCTCGCGCAGCCTCAACACCAACAGACGCGTAGCTGCGAACGGTGCCATGACGATAAACGTGGTGGCGATGCTTGCGAGGACCGACAAAACGCAGATCGAGCTTTGGGCGTAGCAAACGGATTCCATGACGTACCCCTTCCTGCCTAGAAGTTCCCGATAAGGCGATTGCATGATGAGCCTGCTTCGGGAGGAATACAAGAACGCGCTAATAAACGATGTCGAGATGAGGTGGAGCGCCTTAACCGGCGATCGCCATTCCAAAGCCAACACCTAGGCCGATTGCGAGGCCTAGGAACAGCTTGGCGGCAAAGTCTAGGGCGAAGGCGCGGACAGGGCGCCACGCGTCCTGGCGGGGCTCTCTCAGGGCTTGGGAGAGATCGTCAAAGATCGTTTCCATCGGTCGAGTCTAGATCGAAGCGCCGAATCTGTGAATCCCCTGTTTGTTCCGCCAAAGTCTAACGATCAGGGAAGCGCAATGGAAAGCACGTGCAGTAACGGTTGATTCAACCATTGCTGGTAAATTGTGGAATGTGGGTGGCGGCTCCGACAGTTCGGGGTGGAACTCGATGCCAGAGCCGCCTGCGCAGCCAAGGTTGGGGTTTGACCGCGCCGTCCTATTCTGGGACAGCGCGGTCAACGATTCGTTAAAACGCGCCGGAACTAATTAAGCACGCGCTAATTGACTCGCGGTCGCGGGAGTCAGTGCATGCGTGAAGTTCATTCCTCCGATGATGAAGCCGACTTTGGCGGGACAAGCCTCCCGAGCGTCACGTACCGGCCGCCGTCTTCGTCTTCCCTCTTCCTAGAGATCGGCCATTCGTTGGGCGAGTGGGTTGTTCGCATCATAGGCAGGAACGGTGAAACGTATTCCCGAGCATTCGAAAATGAGGCAGATGCCGTCGCTTTCGCTGGCGATCAGTCTTCTCGTCTAGGATTGGAAGCTCCCCCGAAGCGAGCAACTTGCCGCCCTTCGCTGAACATCAAAAGCGCGAATCTGTGAATCCCCTGGAACATCGTCGCCTCGAAACACTTCGGGCAGTCGCACTGTTCCCATATCAGTGTCTCCCAAAACTGCCCACTACCTCAGCGGTTGGTGGGCTTTTTTGTACATTAGCGGAACCTGAAATTTGGGGGCTTGTTGATAGAACGGCAGCGAGTGGGTGATCGCTGCTGGTCGAGGTCCCGCAAGACTCGGCCGGGCTCGCATCACCTGCCCGGTCGGTGCGAGCCCACCGTCGCGCCGAAGCGAACTTCCCTGTGTCGGTCTCTATTTGATACTTGGGGACGGTGGTTTCACCATCACGCGCAGTTGCATCTGGTCGATTGTTGCGACGATGGCAGCAGCCAGCGCTTCCGCCTCATCCATGAGCCCCGGCCCATAGAGACCATTCACAGCTTCCTCGCTGGGCAGCACGCCGGGCGGGCAGTGGTCCTCGATTGTGCGCCGGATGAGCGTCAACGCTGCCCGGCATTCAGCGGCTTCGATCTTCATAACCATTGAAACATTCACTTTAGCTAAAATGTTCCGGAACCGATTTCAGGTTCGCGGCTTGAGACTGTGAGGGAAGAACACCAGTCATGCCCATCAGACGAAAAGCCGTGGATGCCGGGATTTTTAAGCCTGCCGAATTGGCCTTGCTAGGGCGCGTTTTCGAGCAGCTTAAACTGGTCGACGACCAATCACCTGATGGGCAGGGCCGGTTGGCTTCTCGGATCATTGCCAACTACATGGCCGGGATAAAAGATGAGGCCGAACTTCTCTCGCTTTCGAAGCAGCCGTTAGGGCGGTAAGGTCGGGAAAGCTAGAGCTTCACCAGCCGCACAACATCAAGCGCGACCGTCACCACCGGGCCACCCAGGCTGACCGTTACGGCGTCCTTCTCGACCCGTGTGACGCTGCCTATCAGTTCGATGGTCCGACCTTTGACCACCTTCGTGGTGGTATCCCGAACGGAATGCGGAAATCCGTAAGTCGGTATTGACACGCTGATCCTGTCGTCAGTGACGCGTCGAATAATGGTGGCGTCGATCGCCACCTCATCGCCGATCTTGAGACCACTAGACATGCACTGGAGTCTGGTGCGGCCATCTCAGGGGTCAAGTAGCGGAACCTAACACGCGCCTTTGAACTTTATCGGAATCAACGGCGAGCTTGTCTCCTAAATGCTTGTGGAGGTGATCCGGCGGCGAGAGGTGCGCGAGGCTGGGCATTAGCCCGGAGGCTTCTCCCGGGGCTGAGCCGGTCCTGTTCCGTTCCATTTGATGAACTGCGCCTTCTGGCCGGTGATGGTCAAAGACCCCGACGACCCTTCGGCTGGTGAAAAACCAATCAGCCTGGAGATCGTCGACGTCGATGGTGGGTTTGCCAACAACAGCCTTGTCGACAAAGCATGCCGCAACGAGGCACAGCTCTACCGCTAAGGTGTTAGGTCTAGAGCCCGGGCAGCGCGGCAATCGGGAACCGGAGCCACATGACGCGCGAGGCTCCCCTGGAGCATTGCGGAATCTTGGGCAGATACCTTCTCTAGTCTCTATTCAGGAGCCGAATGCTGGTATCGCGACGCAGTTCGGAATCGGCGCGATCGACGCCTTCAACCGTGATCGCGATTGTCCCGTTCTCAATTCTTGCGATCCACCCCTTTGCCTTCATGTACCAGAGATGAAACTCCAGATGCTCTGGTGGACAGCCTAACAACCGTTCGATTTCGACGTCGCCAATGCCCGGATTGCCGACATCCTGGCGGCGCTTCACATAGAGCAGCGAAAGCAGTTTGGCCTGGACCAAAGCGTCCTTCTCGACCCCTTTGGGGTCGCTTGCCTCCTCGACCAATTTAAGCCGCTCACCGGCATGCTCTCGATAGGAGATATCGTACTGGGCGCGCTTAACGGGATCCTTCAAGACGTTGTGTGCTTCTACTATTTCGCTGAAGCGGGCTTCGTTTCCAGTTTGCTGATTGTCGGGATGATAGCGCATCGCAAAGTAGCGGAATATTCGCTCAAGTGTCTCCGAGTTGGCGTTTGGGCTGATCTCCAAGAGTTCGTAGTAATCGACGAACAATGCGCTGCTCCCTCAAACATCGCTCGACAGCCGCGCGGGGGCCGACCGCCTACATGGCGATGCAGTGCCCTCACTCGTCGAGTTCATATACGGACAATACATTGCGCCCGGGGTCAAGATGAGCGGGAGCTAATGGACGTCAGCCAAGGCGGCTCCCGCGCGGGGTGCAATGAAAATGGCCGGCGCCGAAGTGGGAGATTGCCTGCCCGGCATTCGTCGGCTTCGATCTTCATAGCCATTGAAACATGCAATTCGCCTCAAATGTTCCGGAACTATTTAAGCGAATGCTAATTGAATCCCGTCGCTGGAGTGTGTGTGCATGCGTAGAAGTCCCAGCCCTGGGAGGCTGAAATTCGTCCCGCCGCAATTGCCGCGCTTGGTCGAGACGCCGCCCGAAAGCGATGATTGGATCCATGAAATCAAGTACGACGGGTACCGGACGCAGGTCATCATCGACTGGGACGGCGCGCGGGCCTATACGAAGACCGGGATTGACTGGACGTCGCGCTATTGGCCGATCGTGACGGCCGCTGAGGCGCTTGGTGCACGGTCGGCAATCATTGATGGCGAGGTCATTGCACCGACACCAAACGGCGCCCCGGATTTCCGTGCGCTGCGGTCGGCAATGGCCTGGAATGCCGAACGGCTGGCATCCGTAGCCTTTGACCTCCTGCACCTCAACGGTGAAGACCTTAGGGCGCTGCCGATCGTTGAGCGGCGGGCGATGCTTTGGGATCTGGTCAAGCCGGCAGACGGTATGATCCAATTCAGCGAGCATGTTGACGGCGGCGGCGCTGCATTCTTCCAAGGCGTTGAGAAGCTGGGCCTCGAAGGCATGGTGTCGAAGCGCCGCCGTGCGCCCTACAGGAGCGGCGAGTCCGACGCCTGGCTGAAAATCAAATGCTACGAATTCAGCGAGCTCGACCTGCTCGGCGTCAAACGTGAGCCGGGCAAGCCCGCCATGGCCTTGATGGGGCAAGGCGGCAAGTATGCAGGGTCGGCGTTCATCACGTTGCCGAACGATGTCCGCGAACGGCTTTGGAAAAGGGTGCAGGCCGCGCGAGAGGCGCCGGAAGGTGTTCCGAAGGCGATGACCGGTGTCGAGTGGCTGAAGCCCGGTATCAAGGCGAGGGTCAAGCATCTGCGGGGCGAGGCAAAACTGCGACATGCATCAGTGAAGGGCATTGTCGATGAAGGAACCTAAGACCAGGGTCGAAGCTTTATGAACTCGATGAGCACTCGCGGAATCAATTTCCTCGACAAATGGGTGGCAGACCATCTGCCCGACGCCATAACCGACGATCCTGTCGCCATCAGTGATCTGGCCGATGAAGTGATGAAAGCCGCCGACAGTGCGGGCATCGGCGTCGATGAGATCACTGAGGAAGTGGGCAGCGTGTTCGAGGTTATCCTCGACGCGATGCAACACCGGGATGCCGGCTTGGCGGACTGACCGACGCCGCGCATCGCCGGGGGTAGATTGGCGCTAGGTTCAAAGCCTTGGCGGTACGGAACTGAGCTACGTGGTTTGGTAGCCGTTTTTAAGTGGCCCGGCACCGTAGCGGGGCTCCGCCAAGAACGCGACAACGTAGGTTCTATCGGAGCCATGCCAGCAGATCGCCTTACCGTCCGCTTCGCCTATCAAATCGGCTTTCAGGTCCTCGACGGAAGCGCGATCCTCCAGACGTTTGAGAAACAGGACGAGGCGTTCAAGTTCGTGCTCGGCCGAGGTGCTCGCGTTTGGCTGGCATGGTCGCGGACCGTCATAGGAGGGCAGACGGCGCCCTGCGATTTCGCCGCAGCGTTCCAGCAGGAAAAGGTCGGACGCATCATGAAGAGGATGCACGGCCCAGCCGCAGGCACTTGGTTCTGGACGTGCCATGACGGCGGCGCGCACGGAACAGTCGAAACGAAGGATGAGGCTGTTGCTGGAGTCGAGCGGGCATTCACGCGGCGGATTGCCGGGGCGGATCTACGCTAACCGGCCAGTGCCATTCCAAAGCCAAAGCCAAAGGCGAGCCGGCGGTGCAGTCAAGATGAGCGGGTGCTAATAAAAGGCCGATTTAACTCACTGAACGGTCTGCTGATCGGTCTACCCACCAAGCGAACGCTTGGATGCCGCCGATGCACGCGACTATTCCCAGCACAAAGCCCGCAGAAAACAACAACATTCGATCCCCCCATAGCTTCGCCCCCGCAAGGGCGTGCTTGAACTGTTATACGAATAAGCGCAAGCGGGCATTCAGGTTCTACCTCACAGGAAGCAGTAGGCTACGACGCCAAGCGCAGCCATCAGGAGGCACGCGGCCATACCGACCATGTCCCGCTGCCGGTAGCGCCAGACCGCGCTGGCGAGCATCAGGAGGGCGATGGCGGCTATGTAGAGCGGGACTAGGGCCACCAGCCCAACGCCGCGCCGAACGGGTATATTCCAGCGAGGAGCGCACCGACAGCGGCAATGGTCGCGAGAAACGTCTGAAACCAATCGAGCGTCAGTCTCCGTTCGAGAACGACGCCCTTCCCCTTCCAATAGAGCCGGCCGTCGACGTCATCGACTTCAAGCAAATTGATCTGGTCACCGCTGATCGGCTTGCGCATTCAGTTGACGGTCCGCTCGATCGTAACTTTCTTGCCGCGCGACAACATCACCAGCAATCCCAGGATGATGTCGCCGAATACCCAAATCCAGAGCAAGACACCAACGGCAATAGTACCTCCGATCGCAGTCCCCACATGTGAGGCGGCATCGGCGGTTGCCTGGTATTGTTCGCTTGCACCTTTTATCCCTGCAAACATCCACAGTCCCATCAGAGCGTTGAAGCCTAGGAACATCCACCAAAAAATCATGCCGAAGAAACCGCGCTTGCGTTTCTCGATGCGCTCTATGTGCGGCATAGTAAATCCCCCTTGTTTATTTTCCCCGGCCAACAATTGCGCAAACGCGGCGCGCGCGCAAGCGGGCCTCCCCCGAAGGGAGCGGCTTGACGAAGGGGGCAAATCAGCAAACTGTGTCAGCGGGCTTGAACACCCTGACCGCGATAAGCAGGCAACCATTCGATTGGCGTCGAAGGTGCTGCTGAGGCGCTTAGGAGCCTTGGCGGGCTTCCTAAAGTGCCATCGGACACGCCTTAGCGGGCGTTCCAACTCGGCTTTTATGGCCGGGGGCGAACGCTATGTCCAGTGGGGGCGACCCCTAAAATCGTTCGGCCTGTCTCGCGGCAGGTGTTCAACCCCCGGCTTTCGGTCCGTCACCGAAGAGGGCTTAAAGTGCAGCAAATTGCGACACTTTCGCCGCCGGCCTTGAACAGCCGGTTCGAACCGCGGGGACTTTCAACATGACATCACAGGCAACAACCATCGACCGGCGGGGCTTGCTCGTCGGACTGGCATCACTTCCGGCCATAGCGGGCGCCGTAGCGCTGGCGCCGCCCGCAGCCATCCCGTCCGATCTGATGGAGAAGATCAAGGCGTGGCAGGCAGCGCAGGCCGCCCTGAGCGCGGCACACGATGCCTACAGCACAAGCCTCCGGGCAAAGCCTATCGATAAACCAGAATGCAACCGCCTTTTCCAAGCGTTGCTTGATACCAGCGAAGCGAGCCGGTGGCACCGCGATGAAATGATGACGGCGCTCACCTTCCTCGATCAGGAGCGCGTGTCATGACCGCCCTGGTTAGGACGCTACGCCCCTACGGCATGCCCAAGGGAACGGACCCGCGCGTTTGGAGGCAGTCAGTCGAGAGGCGCTTGAACGATCTACTCGACCGCGCCTTGTCGCTGGTGACGGCTCTGGATCTGATGGAAGCCGATTTTTGCGATGATGAGGAAACCGGGGACGATGAGCCGTCTCTGGGATGGGCGCATAATGGCGGGCAGTCATTCCTGTCCGGAACCGCTCCGAACCTGCCGGCCGGCGACACATGCGATCTAGAGCTAGACAACGCCGACGACGAGGAAGGCGGCGACGCTGAGGGCTACTGTCCGGAAGATTACGGCGAGACGATCATGTGGGGCGAGGATCTGAAATCGCAGGAAGTGCTGGCGTCCATCTAACGTGGGTTCTTGGTCAAAGTGAACAAAAATAGAGTTTCCAGACTGGCCCGATGCCTCACGGTGTCGGGCTTTTTTGTTACCCTATTTGTTACCCAGAGCGGATTTGTCAGCGGGATGACGCTAAGGGAATGTTCTCTAAGGCGTTGATTTTGCTGGTGCCCCCGGACGGAATCGAACCGCCGACCTTCGGTTTACAAAACCGCTGCTCTACCAGCTGAGCTACAAGGGCACGGCGCTCCGGTTAGCATATTTCGTGCGCCAGTAAAGACAAAACTCCGTTTTCGATCGCTAATGGACCCCGCCGAGGTGGGCGGGCCGCCATGCTGAAAACCGCCAATGCGATCCCTACATATCTCTCAGGTGCAAACGCATCGAACGGGGTGTCGCATGATCAGACTTGTCATCATCCTGCCGCTTGTCGTCATCGCCTGGTTTCTCGTGGTGAAGCTCATCAAGGATGTGAAGAGCGCCAAGATCGACTGGACCGGCGTCGCCACCATCATCGGCTTCATCGTGCTGGCCTTCTGGCTGCGGCACGTTACGGGCATGGGGTGACGGGAGCGAATAGCGAATAGGGAGTAGCGAATAGGGAGTAGCGAATAGGGAAGTCTTAACTCCCGAAAGCCATTTCGCTACTCGCTACTCGCTACTCGCTACTCGCTGAAACCTTCGAACCTTTCGCCGCACCGCGACGACTGATCTCCAGAGGCGAATGGTCGCCTCGACCAGGGATTCAGGAGATCATCATGTTGAAGCGCAGTCTTACTTCGGGCCTGGTCGCCATCTTCGTCGCCACCGGCGCGCTCGCCGGTACCGTGCAGTCGTCCTCCGCTCACAGCCATCATCACCATCACAAGCACCACGACAAGCCCTGGTGGTGGTGGAACCATCAACACAAGCACCATCACCACAAGCATCATCATCACCACGGCAAGGTGATCATCTTCCTTTGAGCGAGACGACCTGCCTCGCGGAAGGGCGGCTTCGGCCGCCCTTTTTTGCGTTGAGCGCTCGATCGATCAGATCTTGGTTTCCATAGGCTGATTTCCGGCCTTCAAGAAAATCCCAAATTCTTTCGAACCTTTTTCCGCGCCGAAACGACAGATGATCAAGAGGCGGATGGATCGCCTCTCGCAACGAAACAAGGAGATCGTCATGTTCACGCGCAAAATCGCTTCTGCCCTCATCGCCAGCACCGTCGCCGCCACCTCGCTGGTCGGCACCGTCCAGCCGTCGGCCGCCCACAGCCATCACCACAACCGCGAAATCGGCATCGGCATCGCCGCCGGCGTCGGCGGGTTCGTGCTCGGCAGCCTGCTCAACCAGCCTCGCACCGTCTATGTCGACGACGAGGGTGGCTCCTGGCACGTCCGCCGCTGCGCCAACCGCTACGCCAGTTACGATCCGTACTCCGACACCTATGTCGGCTATGACGGCTACCGCCACTATTGCCGCCTTTAGGAGGAGGCACCCCCACACGGAAAGGAGGGGCTGTACGCAGCCCCTCCTTCCTGATTTGAGCGCGCCGCGGTGCGGGCTACGGTTCGGAGATCGGCAATCCCGCTGCACGGCAGATGCGGGCAACACTCGCATTCTGCGATTGATCGCCCATGGCGATGAGTTCGAAGCTGCTTCCTTCATCCGGATAGATCTTGGCGGCGAACGGTTGGTCTGTTGTATGACCACCGGACGACGTCTTTGCAGCGACATGGCCGCAGACCAGGATTTCGCGGCGGCCGTCCAGCGTTCGCTCGCCGGCACGCATCTGCCCGAATCTGGCGGATACAGGATCCTGCAAATGCTGGCGAATGCCGATCGTGATTGTCTCCTCCAAAGCGAGCGAGATCGGAATCTCGCTGACTTGCTGGGAGACAGGGGCGGGTTCGGGCGCCGTCGCCACGCATCCGCACAGTGAAGCGGCGAGCAAAAGCTGAAGCGTTCTCCGCATTATAATCGGAACCCGCCGATCATCCTCGTCACCTCAGCGGCGGCGTCGCGCACCAGCGGCCCGATCTCGTCCAGCCGCTCCATCGTCACCCGCACCGTCGGTCCGGAGACCGAGACACCGCCGATCGGCTCGCCGAACTCGTTGAAAATGGCGGCGGCCACGCAGCGCATGCCGGGATGCCGCTCCTCGTCGTCGACCGACCAGCCGCGGTGCTTGATGACAGCCAGGTCATGGGCCAGCGCCGAAATGTCGGACAGCGTCTTGTCGGTGAAGCGCTGCAGGCCCGACTTGCGCAGGATGGCGGCGACGCGTTCCGGCTCGAGCTGCGCCAGCACCGCCTTGCCGATGCCCGAGGCATGGAAGGAGCTGCGCGTGCCCGGGCGGAAGAAGGCGCGGATCGCCTGATGGGTCTCGACCTGGCTGACGAAAACGACGCAATCGTCCTCGGCGACGCCGAGATTGGCGGTTTCACCGGTCTTCTCCATCAATTCCTGCATGACCACGCGGGCCCGGTCGACAAGCTTGCGGCGGCGCAGGAAGGCGGCACCCATGCGGTAGGTCTCGACGCCGATCGACCACAGCTGGTCCGATGTATCGAACTCGACCATGCCGTGGTTCTGCAGCGTCGTCAGCATGCGGTAGGCGGTGGACGCCGCGAGCTCGCTACGCGCCGAAATCTCGCTCAGCGACAGGCCACTGCCTTCAGCGACGATGGCCAGGATGCGCAAGGCCCGGTCCAGCGACTGTACAGAACCGGCCTCGGACGGACCGTTGAAAGCGCGCGGCCGGCCGCGCTGGCGTTTTTCGCTGGTTTCCATGGCGGCATTGTCGCCGGTTTCGCCGAAATCGCAATGAAAAACTTTTTCATCGATTTTGATGGCCGGATTTATGGAAAACGAAAAAGCCAGGGGAATCAGTGTATAGAAGCGGTTTTCTCGGAATGAAAAATTATTCTGAAAAAATTGAAAAATGAAAACGACACTGGCATTGTCAACCAACCAACAATCTTGAGGAGGCTGGACATGGCCAGGATGCGCGCTGTCGATGCAGCGGTTCTCGTTCTCGAAAAGGAAGGCGTTTCCTGCGGCTTCGGCGTGCCGGGCGCGGCGATCAATCCGTTCTATTCGGCGCTGAAGGCGAGGGGCTCGATCCGCCACATCCTGGCGCGCCATGTCGAGGCGGCCTCGCATATGGCCGAAGGCTACACGAGAGCCACATCAGGCAATATCGGGCTGTGCATCGGCACGTCGGGCCCGGCCGGCACCGACATGGTCACCGGGCTCTATTCGGCGGCGGCGGACTCCATCCCGATCCTGTGCATCACTGGTCAGGCGCCGCGGGCACGGCTCAACAAGGAGGATTTCCAGGCGGTCGATATCGCCGCCATAGCCGCACCCGTCGCCAAATGGGCGGTCACGGTCATGGAGCCCTATCTCGTGCCGATGGCGCTGCAGAAGGCGTTTCACCTGATGCGCTCGTCGCGGCCTGGTCCGGTGCTGATCGACCTGCCGGTCGATGTGCAACTGGCCGAGATCGAATTCGATATCGATGCCTACGAGCCGCTTGTCCCGTTCAAGCCGGCAATGTCGCGCGCCCAGGCCGAAAAGGCCTTGGCGATGCTCAATGCCGCGGAAAAGCCGCTGATCGTCGCCGGCGGCGGCATCATCAACGCCGATGCGTCGGATCTGTTGATCGAATTCGCCGAGATAACGGGCGTGCCGGTCATCCCGACGCTAATGGGCTGGGGCGCGATCCCCGACGATCACCGGCTGATGGCCGGCATGTGCGGGCTGCAGACCTCGCACCGCTACGGCAATGCGACCATGCTGGAAGCCGACTTCGTCTTCGGCATCGGCAACCGCTGGGCCAACCGTCACACCGGTTCGGTCGACGTCTATACCAAGGGCAAGAAATTCATTCATGTCGATATCGAGCCGACGCAGATCGGCCGCGTCTTCGCGCCGGATCTCGGCGTCGTCTCGGATGCCGGCGCGGCGCTGAAGATGCTGCTCGACGTCGCCACAGAGTGGAAGACGGCTGGAAAGCTGCGCGACTGGTCGGGCTGGGCGAAGGAATGCCAAGCCCGCAAGAAGGCGATGAAGCGCAAGACGCATTTCGAGCAGGTGCCGCTGAAGCCGCAGCGCGTCTATGAGGAGATGAACAAGGCGTTCGGCCGTGACACCACCTACGTCACCACGATCGGCCTCTCGCAGATCGCCGGGGCGCAGTTCCTGCATGTCTACAAGCCGCGCAACTGGATCAATTGCGGCCAGGCCGGCCCGCTCGGCTGGACGCTGCCGGCAGCGCTTGGCGTGCGCGCCGCCGATCCGGATCGCACCATCGTGGCGCTGTCGGGCGACTACGACTTCCAGTTCATGATCGAGGAACTGGCGGCCGGCGCACAGCACAAACTGCCGTATATCCATGTCGTCGTGAACAATGCCTATCTCGGCCTGATCCGCCAGGCGCAGCGCGGTTTTGCGATGGATTTCGAGGTGAGCCTGGCCTTCGAGAACGTCAACCGCGCCAACGATCCGGAGGCCGGCTACGGCGTCGACCATGTCGCGGTCGCAGAAGCGATGGGCTGCAAGGCGGTCCGGGTGCGCAAACCGGAAGAGTTCGCCGGCGCGTTCAAGGAAGCGCAGCGGCTGATGAAGGAATACCAGGTGCCGGTGGTGCTCGAATTCATCCTCGAGCGCGTCACCAACATTTCCATGGGCACGGAAATCGACAAGATCACCGAATTCGAGGAACTTGCCGAAAGCCATGAGGATGCGCCGACGGCGATTATGTTGCTCGATTAGGCGCGCCGATATTCAGGTGAGGCAGGCCTGCAAACGGCGCCTTCCTGCGCTTCCGGTGCTCACGTACAGAAAGTACGTTCCGCTCCGGTTCTCGAAAGTCACCGTTTTCGACTCTGCCTGACCTGAATCTCAACACGCCTAGGGCCAAGCAGAAGAAGGAGAAAAAGAATGCCGCGTTTTTCAGCCAATCTGTCGATGCTCTTTGGCGAGCACGACTTTCTCGACCGTTTCGATGCCGCCGCCCGCGCCGGCCTCAAGGGCGTCGAATATATCGGCCCCTATGATCATACGCCTGACGTGGTCGCGGCCCGGCTGAAGAAGAACGGCCTGACACAGGTGCTGTTTAACCTCCCGGCCGGCGACTGGGGCAAGGGCGAGCGCGGCATCGCGGTTTTGCCCGACCGCGCGCCGGAATTCCGGCAAGGCATCGCCAAGGCGATCAGCTATGCCCATGCGCTCGGCTGCGAGCAGGTCAATTGCCTCGCCGGCATCGCGCCGCAGGGCGTGGATCGTTCGGTGCTGGAAAATACTTTAGCCGAGAACCTCGCGTTTGCAGCCGAGAAACTGGAGCAGGCCGGCATCCGGCTTTTGATCGAGCCGATCAACACGCGCGACATACCGGGTTTTTTCCTGAACTATTCGGAGCAGGCGCTGGCGCTGATCGAGCGCGTCGGTTCGAAGAACCTGTTCCTGCAATACGACATCTATCACATGCAGATCATGGAGGGGGATCTCGCCCGTACCATCGAGGCCAACCTCGGCCGCATCGCGCATATCCAGCTTGCGGACAATCCCGGCCGTCACGAGCCGGGGACGGGCGAGATCAATTATCCCTTCCTCTACGAGCATATCGACAGGATCGGCTATTCCGGCTGGGTCGGAGCGGAATACAAACCGAAGGCGGGGACGGAGGCTGGGCTGGGGTGGTTTCGGGAGCTTAACGGGCAGGGGAGTGCCGCGGCTTAGCTGTTACGATTGAAGTCGCGTTCCTTCGCGCCCCCCTCTGGCCTGCCGGCCATCTCCCCCACAGGTGGGGAGATCGGACGTCATCCCGGCTTTCGCTCCCCAACATTGCAGGGTGAGCGAGGCGCCGAAACTGCCAATCTCCCCACAAGTGGGGGAGATGGCCGGCAGGCCAGAGGGGGCGCGAAGGAACTCAGCCTCAACAAAGGAGAAAACAATGGAAACCATCGGCTTCATCGGCCTTGGCATCATGGGCGCGCCGATGGCGGGGCATCTCCTGGATGCCGGCTACGCCGTCATTGCCAGCGACCACCGCTCGAAGCCGCCGGCCGATCTCGTCGCCAAGGGCTTGAGAAGCATCACCGGCCACGCGGCAGTGGCGAAGGCCGCGGATATCATCATCACCATGGTTCCCGACACCCCGCAGGTAGCCGAGGTGCTGTTCGGCGAGAACGGTGTCGCTTCCGGCCTGAGCAAGGGCAAGCTGGTCATCGACATGAGCTCGATCTCGCCGATCGAGACCAAGGTTTTCGCCAAGAAAATCAACGATCTCGGCTGCGACTATCTTGACGCGCCGGTGTCGGGCGGCGAGGTCGGCGCAAAGGCGGCGTCCCTGACCATCATGGTCGGCGGCGAGGACAAGGCGTTCGAGCGCGCCAAGCCCGTGTTCGAAAAGATGGGCAAGAACGTCACGCTTGTCGGCCCGAACGGCGTCGGCCAGACCACCAAGGTTGCCAACCAGATCGTCGTAGCCCTGACCATCGAGGCGGTCGCCGAGGCGCTGGTCTTTGCCGCAAAAGCCGGCGCCGACCCCGCCAAGGTCCGGCAGGCGCTGATGGGCGGGCTGGCGGCATCGCGCATCCTCGAGGTGCATGGCGAGCGCATGATAAAGCGCACCTTCGCGCCGGGCTTCCGCATCGAACTGCACCAGAAGGATCTCAGCCTGGCGCTGGAAGGCGCCAAGGCGCTCGGCGTCTCATTGCCCAACACCTCGACGACGCAGCAGCTGTTCAACTCGTGCGCGGCGAATGGCGGGGCGAAAGAGGATCATTCGGCGCTGGTGCGGGCGCTGGAGCGGATGGCGGGGCATGAAGTGGGTGAATAGTGAACGGTGACGGTAAGAACGCTTTCCATTCAGCATTCACTATTCACTTTCCAAGGAACTTCCGTGCCGCATAAAGGCTCACCGCCGCGGCGTTCGACACGTTGAGCGAGCGGATGGCGCCGGGCATGTCGAGGCGGGCGAGTGTCGTCACCGTCTCGCGCGTCTTCTGGCGCAGGCCCTTGCCTTCGGCGCCGAGCACCAGGGCTATCTTTTCGCCTGAAAAACTCGTTTCGAGTTCGGCCGGCCCGTCCGAATCGAGGCCGATGGTCTGGAAGCCGGCTTCGTGCAGCTGTTCCAGCGCGTCGGCGAGGTTCTTCACCTCGACCTGGTCGATATGTTCCAGCGCGCCGGAGGCGGATTTGGCCAGCACGCCGGATTCCTGCGGGCTGTGGCGGGCCGTGGTGATCAGCGCACCGGCGCCGAAGGCGACCGCCGAGCGCAGGATGGCGCCGACATTGTGCGGGTCGGTGACCTGGTCGAGCACCAGCACCAGTTTGGTATCGCCGAGCGCGTCAAGGCGCTTGGGCTTCAGCGGCTCGGCCTCGATCAGCACGCCCTGGTGGACGGCGTCCGAACCGGTGATCTTGTCGATGTCCTTCGGCTCGACCAGTTCGGCCTTGAACGGCAAAGCGGCGAGGTCGGCGATCGCCAGCCGCTCGGCGGCATTGCGCGTCACCAACATCTTTCTGATCCGCCGGCGCGGATTGTCGAGCGCGGCGCGCACCGTGTGCAGGCCATAAAGCCGCACCAGCCCGTCGGCGGCGTTCTCGCCCGGCGGCACCGGCTGGCGCGGCCGGAAGGCAGGCGCGCCGCCGGCCTTCTCGTCGCGATGAGCGCGACGCAGCTTGGCGTAGTGGGTGTCTTTGGCGGTCTTGGACGTGTTGTCATTGCTCATGGCCGGCTTCTATAGCCGCGTCGCCGGGCCATGGATACAGGCAGAAAGCCGGCTTGCCGGGTGAGCTGTCAAAATCAGCGCATTTTGCCTTGCGGTGCGGTTGACACCCACTGGCCTTGCCGCCATAAGGCGCTTCGCTGATTTCGGACAAAACCCTGGTTTCGACCTGATCGGCGAGAATGCCTCGTTGCAAGGCTTCGACGGCAGGCTGGAGAGGTGCCCGAGTGGTTAAAGGGGACGGACTGTAAATCCGTTAGCTTAGCTTACGTTGGTTCGAATCCAACCCTCTCCACCACTGCCAGCCCGCGAACCTTGAGGACGATGCGGGTATAGCTCAGTGGTAGAGCAGCAGCCTTCCAAGCTGAATATGCGGGTTCGATTCCCGCTACCCGCTCCAAACTCCCCACTCCGCATCAGATCTCAGCGAATATCTCGACAACGTTGCCGTCCGGATCGCGGAAGAACACTGTCCTGTGGCCCCATTCCTGGTCGGTGAGCGGCAGGACCGGCTGCACGCCCTTGGCCTGAAGCGCCTCGGCGCAAGCAGCGACCATCTCCGGCGCCACCCGGAATGCCAGCTGAAGCGACAGCGCATCCCGCTGCTGCGGCGTGTCGTTGAACATCATGCCGAGGCTGGTCAAGGCCAGCGTGTTCGGGCCGACCCGATATTCGATCCACCTGTCGCCGAGTTCGCGCTGCAGATCAAATTCCATCACATCCCCGTAGAAGTGCCGCATGGCGGCCATGTCGCGGGCGAAGATGACGGTGTAGTCGATCTGACGGATTTCATTGAGCGCATTCATTGTCGAAGTCCCGTGGGCTGATGTTCGATCGCCCGCAACCTAGCTTTCCTTTAAAGTAGTACAAGACTATAGCTTATACTGGTATCGGAGGTGACTGCATGCCATACGACGGCCCACGGCACGATGAGCTTGCCCGCTTCCTGCGCGAGCGGCGGGACCGCTTGCCGCGGATCGATGGCGCCAATGGCCGCCGCCGGGCGCCGGGCCTCAGGCGCGAAGAGGTCGCCGCCGAGGCGGGGATCAGCACCACCTGGTACACCTGGCTCGAGCAGGGACGGGAGGTGAACGCGTCGCCGCAGGTGCTTCGCTCGCTGGCGCGGGTGCTGAGACTGAGCCGGTCGGAGCAGGCCTATCTCTTCCAATTGGCGCGGCCCGATCTCGATTGGCGAAACCGGCTCGGCGCGCAAGGCCTGCCCAGCGCGCCGTTGCTCAGCCTGCTCGACGGGCTGGCGCCGCACCCGGCATATGTCGTCAATCGCTACTGGCAGGTCGTCGCCTGTAACCATCCGGCGGCGGTGCTGCTTGGGGATTTCGAGACGGATGATGAGTGGTCCGGCAGCCTGCTCGCCCGGCTGTTTCTCGACCTGGAATGGCGGCAGCGCTTTGTCGACTGGCCGGAGGTTTCGCGCTCGGCGGCGGCGCAGTTCCGGCTTGCCACTGTCGCCATGACTCGCGATCCGGTGCTGGCTGCGCTGGTTTCGTCACTGGAAGCGGCAAGCGAAGCGTTCGCCACGTGCTGGAACAGCCGCGACATCGCCGAGCCACCGATCTGGCGGAAATCCATCCGGCACCCTGTCGCCGGCGCGATGTCCTTCGATTTCGCCACGCTGCAGCCGGGCGGCCGCGACAGTGATTTCTCGGTTTCCGTCTACACGCCGGTCGATGCGTCGACTGCCAGGCGGTTCGCCGCGCTGGTCGGAGCAACGCCCGACAGCCGCAAGGCGGTGCCGGGCGTGTTTGCGCGTGATGCAGGCGCAGAAGTCTAGCTGTTGAAAGCGGACGCGACCTGGTGTTGCTGCGGCACCTGTCCGTTCGGCGTCAGTCTGTCGACAATGCCGGGCAGGGCTGTGGACAATTGCTTGAGCAACTCCTGCTCGTCCAGTCCGGTCCTTTGCGCGATCTCTCGAATGACCTGCGGGCCGATCGCCTTGCCCAGATCATTGGCGTTGATCGGCTGGTTCTGCCCGGTGCCGACCCATGAGTCAGCAACATTGCCTTGGCCGGCATTCTTGAGCTTGTCGAGCAGTCCGCCCAGTCCGCCAAGCAGGCCGCCGTCGCCTGAGGCCGTGGTTCCGGTGGGGGCTGGCGTTTGAGGCTGGGCGGGCTCGCCCGTCTCTTCGGCACTCGTCTGTTCGGCGCTTCTGCCGCTCAGCATCTTTCCCACCAGCAGCGCGCCGAGCGCGATCATCAGCGGTTTGGTGATGTTGCCGCCGGGCACGGCGTTGTCAAAAAGTCCCATAGGTCAATCCTCCATAACGACCAAGCCCGTCCCGCCGGCTACAATGGACCATGCGGGCGGAATTTCAAGTTGGCTTGAGCTTTTGACAATCATGTGACCATGATCGGCGGGCGGGGAATGGAGAGGAAAAATGGGCATTATCAGCTGGATCATCCTCGGCGTCATCGCCGGCTTTATCGGCAGCAAGATCGTCAACAAGACCGGCCAGGGCCTGATCATGGATATCGTGCTCGGCATTGTCGGCGCCATCGTCGGAGGGCTGATCTTCAGCGCCTTTGGCGCCACGGGTGTGACCGGCCTCAACATCTGGAGCCTGATCGTCGCCATCATCGGCGCGGTGGTCGTGCTGTGGGCCTATCACCAGTTCTCCGGCAAGCGAACGCTTTAGGCGCCAGTCTGCCGACTGGCCGACCGCAGGTCGGCCAAACCTGCTTCGACGCGTTGACTTGAAGGTCAGGCGACGACGGTCAGCCTGCGCTTGCGTTCATCAAGCGAGACGATGGTCAGCCCGCTCGCGACCACCAGCAGGATGCCGCAGACCGCCAGGGCATTCGGGAACTGGCCGAACACCAGAACGCCTGAGATGACCGCCCAGACGGTGAAGCAGTAGTAGAACGGCGCCACCACGCCGGTCGGACCGACGCGATAGGCCATGAAGATGAAGAAATGGCCGAAGATCAGGAAGAATCCGGCGCCGGCCATGAGCAGCAGGTGCCGGGCTTCCGGCATGACCCAGCGCTCGGAAACGAGATGCGCGGCGCCCGCGCCGATCAGCACCACCACAACGGCGGAAATGGCGACGATCATGCCCGGCACCTCGGCCGCGACCCGCCTGCCGGCAAGATCGCGCGCCGCCGCCAATGCCGCGTTGCCGAGCGCCAGCAACGCATAGACCGAGATGCCCTGCATGGTCGGCTGGGCCACCATAAGCGCACCGATGAAGCCGAGCCCGATCAGCGCCATGCGCACGCCGCCGATCCGTTCGCCGAACAGGATGGAGGAGCCGACCAGCATCAAAAGCGGGGTGATCTGCCCGAGCGCGGTCGAATCGGCGATCTGCATGTTGGCCAGCGCCACGACGTAGCAAAGGATGGCCGCCAGCTCGAGCAGGTTGCGGCGCAGCACGCGTTTGTCGAAGATCAATGGAATCTGCCTGCCATAGCCCAGCAGGAACAGCAGCGGCATGCCCCATAGCGTGGCCGCGACCCCGCGCAGGAACAGCACTTCATAGGACGGCAAGCCCGCGGTCGCGAGTTTCATCATCGTGTCGTTGACGAGGTACGACCCCGTCGAAACGATCATGAACAGCGGGCCGCGTATGGAGGTCGGTATGAATTGCATGGGGCAACCAAATCAGACCGCCGCCGTAGCGGCAATGGGCCAGGCGCCGGCTGCACATCCGGCAGGCAAAGGCCAGGACATGGGCGGGACAGGACATGGGCGGGAATAGCAAACAGGTGCTGGAGCCCGCAGCCCCCATTTCATTTCCGCTCGCGCGTTCCTATATCAGCGCCACATCCCGCAATCGGATCATCGGTTGAGACCGAGTGGACAGCGCACCCGGCCACAAGGCACTTGTGTTTTTCGGCCGTAGTCGCTAATCGCCCCGCATTCGACTGAACTGAAGGTCAAGGCCGTCCAAGGAAAGAGACTATGGCAAAAGGTAAATTCGAGCGTAACAAGCCTCATGTGAACATTGGCACGATTGGCCATGTCGATCATGGCAAGACGTCGCTGACGGCGGCGATCACGAAGTATTTTGGCGAGTACAAGCGCTACGACCAGATCGATGCGGCGCCCGAAGAGAAGGCCCGCGGCATCACGATTTCGACGGCGCACGTCGAATACGAGACGGCAGCGCGCCATTATGCCCATGTCGACTGCCCCGGCCACGCCGACTATGTGAAGAACATGATCACGGGCGCTGCGCAGATGGACGGCGCGATCCTGGTGGTGTCGGCCGCCGACGGCCCGATGCCGCAGACCCGCGAGCACATCCTGCTTGCCCGTCAGGTCGGCGTGCCGTCGATCGTGGTGTTCCTGAACAAGGTCGACCAGGTCGACGATGCCGAGCTGCTCGAACTGGTCGAGCTCGAGGTTCGCGAGCTTCTGTCGAAGAACGAGTTCCCCGGCGACGACATTCCGATCGTCAAGGGTTCGGCGCTGGCTGCTCTGGAAGATTCCAACAAGACCATCGGCGAAGATGCGATCCGCGAGCTGATGGCTGCGGTCGATGCCTATATCCCGACGCCGGTTCGTCCGCTGGACAAGCCGTTCCTCATGCCGATCGAAGACGTGTTCTCGATCTCGGGCCGTGGCACGGTCGTGACCGGCCGCGTCGAGCGCGGCATCGTCAAGGTCGGCGAGGAACTGGAAATCATCGGCATCCGCCCGACGACCAAGACGACCTGCACGGGCGTCGAGATGTTCCGCAAGCTGCTCGATCAGGGCCAGGCCGGCGACAACATCGGCGCGCTGCTGCGCGGCGTTGATCGTGAAGGCGTCGAGCGCGGCCAGGTTCTGGCCAAGCCCGGTACGGTGAAGCCGCACAA
>NZ_JAMYSN010000041.1:0-34586 GCF_040321955.1 Mesorhizobium sp. M0217
GTGACAGCGCGGACAATGGCGCGGCTGTTGCCGCTGGTGTCGGACCGGACGGTGGTGTGGGTGGTGAGGTAGGGGCTAGGGCGTAGGGAGTAGGGAGTAGGGAGTAGGGAGTAGGGAGTAGGGAGTAGGGAGTAGGGAGTAGGGAGTAGGGAGTAGGCTGGTGTCGGCGCCGTTTCAATCCTTCACTACTCACTACTCACCATTGCCTAACGCCTTCTCGGCTTCTGCCACCCAGTGTCCAGCAATCCAAGCCGGCCGAGTTCCCGGTCCACGGCCCGCGTCACGTCCTTGCGCTGCGCGCCGACGTCGCGCAACTGGCGATCCGACAGATCCTCCACGTCCTGGCGCGGCAGGTTGATGGCGACTTTCGCCTGGCGAAGCCAGTCCGTTACGGCATGCAACCAGTTCGAGCGAGCTGCTGGCGAGTTCAAAACGAAGATGGACATGATGCGCTCCCGTGTTCCGCCGGATATCAAATCCGGCTTGATGGTGTTTCGATGGATGCATCATGCCGCATTGAAATCCATGAGAGAAACGAGTAGTTCTTTTCGGATCGTGAAGTTTTATTTGAGGATACGTTGATGTCCCGTCTGTTGCCCGGAACGCGCGCGCTGAGGACTCTGGAAGCCGCCGCCCGCCACCTCAATTTCACCCGCGCTGCCGACGAGCTCGGGCTGACGCCGGCGGCGGTCAGCCACCAGATCAAGGAAATCGAGGATCAGCTCGGGCTGGTGCTGTTCACGCGAACCAGTCGTACCATCCGGTTGACCGAGGCAGGTACGGTGCTGTTCGAGGCCTCGATCGATGCGCTCGACCTGCTCAACCGGGCGGTGTCGCGGGCGCGCAAGCTGACGCGCGGCACGGCATTGCTGAAGGTAACGCTCGACGCGCAGTTCGCGTCAAAATGGCTGATGCGGCGCGTCGACGATTTTCGCAAACTTCAGCCCAGTATCGAGCTGAGGTTCGACATCGGCTACGAAGTGCGCGATTTCGAACTCGACGACGTCGATGTCGGCATCCGGTTCGGGGTCGGCAAGTATCCGGGGCTTCGCGCCCATCGCCTGTTCGACAACATCCTCATTCCGGTGTGCAGCCCGAGCCTGCTGACCTCCGGCCCGTCGCTGCGCGAACCGCGCGACCTCTTCAACCACACGCTTGCCCATATCGAATGGTCGCGCCAAGGCGTGACATGGCCGAATTGGCGCATGTGGATGGCGGCGGCCGGCATCAACGATTTCGACGACAGCCGGACTATCGTGTTTGGAACCTCTACCGATGCCGTGCAGGCGGCGCTCGACGGCAATGCCGTGGCGCTCGCCGAGTTCGCCATGGTGGCAAACGACCTTTCCCAGGGAAGGCTGGTGCAGCCCTTTGAACTCGGTCTGCGCGTGGGGCCGGAGTTCGGCTACTTCCTGGTCTATCCCGAGAGCACTGCCAACGATCCGCGCATCATCGCTTTCCGCGAATGGATCCTCGACGAAGTCGCCAGGACGCAGACCTGACGACTTCTGCAGGCCTCAGCCGGCGACCGGCGTCCCGAACCAGCCGATCACCGCGCCGATGATCAACAGCACGCCGAGCCAGTGGCCGCCGTCGATCAGGGTCAGGTCCCAGCCGAAATTCTCATAGCTATGGTTGGCCGTCAGCGTCGTGGCGACGAAACCCAGCCAGAGGACGAAGCCGAAGACCAGCCCTGCGACAAGGACCGGCTCGCCGCCCGTCATCGCGCCGACGACCAAGGCCAAGACCAGCGCCATGATCAGCTCGGCGATGAAGGAGATGATGAAGGGCAATATTGATTTCTTTGACGTTGACGGATCGATCCTGGCCGCCCTCATCCAAGGCTTGCTGAGGACCGTGTACCAGACCGCGCCAAACAGCCACGCCGCGACGGCCGCGACAACCACCGCCAGCCAGTTCACCACTGAAAAATCCATAAAGTCCTCCCCTCAAGCATGCAGCCCAAAGCCTGACGGTTCTGGGATAACGACATGCGTATTCTTCAAATCAATGCGCGATGGAACGCCTGTTCGGCAATGCCGTCAAGCGAAGCGCCACACCGTGGTGCGCTTGACAAGGGCGTCCTCCAGCGCCCGCGTCACCGCCACTTCGTAGACGGCGAGCGGCTCCAGTCCCGCCTTCGGCATGTAGGAGCGGCCCGGATCGCCGACGAGGATGTCAGCGCCGCGCGCCTTCAGTGTCGAAAACCACGGCATCAGCGTGTCGGCGAAGGATTTGTCGTAGAAGACGTCGCCCGCCAGTACCACGTCCCAGCCGGCGTCGGTGCCGATGCAGTCCGTGCCGCAAAAGTCGATGGCAACGCCATTGGCCTCTGCGTTGAGGCGGATCGCCGTTTCGCAGAACGGGTCGATGTCGGCGGCGATCACGTGCGCCGCACCCGCCTTGGCGGCGGCGATGGCGACAAGGCCGGAGCCGGAGGCGAAGTCGAGCACGCGTTTGCCCCGCACATCCGACGGATTGTCCAGCACGTAGCGGGCAAGGCCCTGACCGCCGGCCCAGGCAAAGGCCCAGAACGGTGGCGGCAGGCCGATTTCGATCAGCTCGTTCTCCGTGCGCTGCCAGAGGTCATGCGCTTCGTCGGCCAGATTGAGGACAATCTCCGGCACATGCGGCGGCGACATAAGCGCCGTGTTGTCGAGAATGAACTTTTTCGCGCTGTTCGGCGTAAGGACCGTCACGGAGCCGGCGTCAGGCCGCCCATGCGGCAGACTTCCTTCCATTCGGCCGGCGTCACCGGCTGTACGGAAAGCCGTCCAAGCCGCACCAGCGCCATCTCGGCAAGCTTCGGATTGGCCTTGACCTGCTCCAGCGTCGGCGGGTTCGGCACGTCCTTGAAGGCGCGGATGTCGACGCATTCCCAGCGCGGATCGTCGGTGGTGCTGTCGGGATGGGCAAGCCCGCAGACTTCGGCAATGCCGACGACGTTCAGCCCTTCATTGGAGTGATAGAAGAAGCCGAGATCGCCGATCTGCATCGCCTTCATGTTGTTGCGCGCTGCATAGTTGCGCACGCCGTCCCACTGCGTGCCGGCCTTGCCCTTGGCCTTCAGCGCCTCGAAGGAGAAGACCGAAGGTTCGGATTTGAACAGCCAGTAGTTCATGTCTTTGCTCCAACTACTATTTTTTGCGCAATTCCGGACGGAAAACCGTTACACAATTTTCCTGGGATCGCTCTAGGCGCCGCCGGAACTAACTAGCCGCCGGCTTGTTGAAGGTCCAGTTCCACTGGCGGATTTCGACACTTTCGAACAGCCCGGCCTTGGCATAGGGGTCGGCAGCCGACAGCGCCTGCGCACCGGCGAGGTCGGGCGCTTCCACGACGACGAGGCTGCCATTGGGCTTGCCCTCGGCGTCGAGGAACGGGCCGGCAAAGGCCAGTTTGTTGTCGGCGTTCAGGCGTTCGAGAAAGGCGACGTGGACCGGCCGCGTATCGACCCGCACCTGCAGGCTGCCCGGCTTGTCCTTGCAAATCAACGCAAACAGCATGTTAAACTCCGGTTTGTTTGGGGATCAGAGGTCGGTTTCGGTTTTCAGGGGTCGCGTCATCAGCGCGGACACAGCCTGCCGAATGGTGATCGTGCCGTCCAGTATCGCCGACACCGCAGCGATGATCGGCGCGTCGATGTCGCGCTCGGTGGCGATGCGGGCGGCGATCGCCGCCGTCGGCACGCCTTCGGCGAGCGGCAGTCCGGACAAGGGCTTACCTTGCCCCAGCGCCAGCCCATAGGCGAAATTGCGCGAGTGGGCCGAAGAGCAGGTGAGCAAAAGGTCGCCGAGGCCGGAAAGCCCCATCAGCGTCTCCGGCTTGGCGCCGAAGGACGCGCCGATGCGGCGCAGTTCGACGAAGCCGCGTGTCACCATGGCGGCCTGCGCGCTGGCGCCGAGCCCAGCGCCGGTGACGGCGCCAGCGGCAATGGCGAACACATTCTTCAAAGCACCGCCGATCTCGACGCCGATCAAATCGTCGCTGGAATAGCAGCGCAGATTCTGCGCCGAAAAGCGCGAGGCAAGCTCGGCCGCCAAGGCGTCGTCGCGTGCAGCAACCACGACAGCGGTCGGCAGACCCCTGGCGACGTCGGCGGCAAAGCTGGGACCGGACAGGGCCGAAACCGGAGTTTCGGGCAGAATCTCATCAACGATCGCCGACAGCAGCGCGCCGGTGTCGCGCTCGATGCCTTTGGCGCAGAGAACCAGCGGGATGCCTTTCGGCATATGGGGCTTTGCCGTCGTCAGCATGGCGCGCAGCGCCTGCGCCGGCGCCACGGCCAGCGCGCAATCGGCATCGGTCAGGGCCGTGCCGATATCGCTCGTCGCCGCAATGCCTGTTTCAATGGCGATGCCGGGGAGATAACGCGGGTTCTCGCCGCGGCGGATCGCGGAAACCGTCTCTTCGTCGCGGGCGTAGAGCCGGACATCGTGACCGGCGCGCAGCATCGCCAGCGCTAGCGCCGTGCCCCAGGCGCCGCCGCCGAGCACGGCGACGCGCCAGCCGGTTCTGTCCCTGCCGCTTGTGTTGCCGGCGCTCATGCTTTTGCTCCGCGCCGGCCGGAGCCGACCATCGGGGCCGAAATGCTGTCCAGCGGCCAGCGCGAACGCGGCACGAAATCGAAGCCGTTCTCTTGCGACAGGCCTGCCCGCAACCGCTCGATGCCGGCCCAGGCGATCATCGCCGCGTTGTCGGTGCACAGTTTGAGCGGCGGCGCGACAAAGGCGAAGCCGGCCTCGGCGCACTGCTTCTGCAGCGTCGCCTTGATCGCTCTGTTGGCGGCGACTCCACCGGCAACGACCAGCGCCGGCTCGGCCTTGTCCGGAAATTCGTCGCGGAAGCGGGCCAGCGCGCGGGCCACGCGGTCGCCAAGTGAGTCGGCTACCGCCGCCTGGAACGAGGCGCAGATGTCGGCGACATCCTGCTCGCTTAGCGGCTGGATGGCGGTCGCCGCCTGGCGCACCGCGGTCTTGAGGCCGGAGAAGGAGAAATCGGGCTGCGCAGATCCTTTCATCGGCCGTGGAAAGGCAAATCGCGTCGCATCGCCCGAGATTGCCGCCTTTTCGACATTCGGGCCGCCGGGATAGGGCAGGCCGAGCATTTTGGCCGTCTTGTCGAAAGCTTCGCCGAGCGCGTCGTCGATGGTCGTCGCCCAGCGTTGGTAGTCGCCGACGTCGCGCACGGCGACGATCTGGGTGTGGCCACCGGAGACCAGCAGCAGCAGATAGGGAAAATCGAGCCCGTCGGTCAGCCTTGCGGTCAGTGCGTGGCCTTCGAGATGGTTGATGGCGATCAGCGGCTTGCCGGCGGCCGCTGCAATCGCCTTGGCTGTCATCAGGCCGACGATCAGCCCGCCGACTAGGCCGGGGCCGGCAGTGGCGGCAATGGCGTCGATGTCGGCCAGGGCTACGCCCGAATCCGCAAGAGCGGCCTCGACAATGCCGTCCAGCGCCTCGACATGGGCACGCGCGGCGATCTCCGGCACGACGCCGCCGAAGGCGGCGTGCTCCTCGATCTGGCTGAGCACGATGTTGGACGCAATCACCGGCACGGAATCGCCGTCCAGCGTCACCACGCTGGCGGCGGTCTCGTCGCAACTCGTCTCAATGCCCAGAACGCGGATCAATTCGTCGCTGTCTCCAGAGATTGTGTCGCCGGACTTTCCTAGTTAGTAGAGGCGGGCCTCGCTAGGGAGAGCGCCGGAAACGCAAAGCCAGCCGGGGGTTATCACGGACCGCGCGCCATGCAAACTTTGAAAATAGGAACACGCGGCAGCCCGCTGGCGCTCGCCCAGGCGCATGAGACGCAGGCGCGGCTGATGGAAGCGCATGGCATGCCGGCAGAAGCCTTCGAGGTCGTCGTCATTTCGACCAGCGGCGACCGCATCCAGGACCGGCCGCTGTCGGAAGCCGGCGGCAAGGGGCTGTTCACCAAGGAAATCGAAGACGCGCTGCTGGCCGGCACGATCGATATCGCCGTGCATTCCTCCAAGGACATGCCGACAGTGCTGCCGGTCGGGCTGGAGCTGTCCGCCTTCCTGCCGCGCGAGGATGCGCGGGACGCCTTCATCGGCAAGGCGGTGAAGCGCATTGTTGATTTGCCGCAAGGCGCCAAGGTCGGGTCGTCTTCGCTCAGGCGCCAGGCGCTGATCCGGCGCATGCGGCCGGACCTAGACGTGGTCATGTTCCGCGGCAATGTGCAGACCAGGCTGCGCAAGCTGGAGGAAGGCGTCGCCGAAGGCACGATCCTCGCTTATGCCGGGCTGAAGCGGCTCGGGCTCGGCCATGTCGTCACCGATCTGATGCCGCTCGATGCTTTTCCGCCGGCGCCGGGACAAGGCGCAATCGGCATCGAAACCCGCATCGGCGACAGCGTGGTCGAAAAGATGCTGGTGGCCATCCATGATGTGCCGACAGGCCAGGCGCTGGCCTGTGAGCGCGCCTTCCTGGCGGCGCTCGATGGCTCCTGCCGCACGCCGATCGCCGGCTATGCGACGATATCGGGCGGCAGGCTGGTTTTCGCCGGGCTGATCATTTCGCCCGATGGCACGCAATCGCATGAGGTCAAGGCCGAAGGCTTGGCGCTGGATGCCGCTGACATCGGCACGGACGCGGCCAGGATGGTGCGGGTCAAAGCGGGCGAAACCTTCTTCGACGGCTGGGTCTGATATGCGTGTCCTGGTGACGCGGCCGCAACCTGGGGCGTCGCGAACCATGCGGCGGCTGCAGGAATTGGGATTTGAGCCGCTCCTTCTGCCGCTGACCGAAACGGTGACACTGCCGGTTGGCGCCGATGCTGCGAGCGACAATGCCGTGGCCGTCGCTGTGACCAGCGCCAATGCCGTGCGGCATGCGCCGAAAGAACTCATTCGTGCGCTCGCCGCCTTGCCTTGCCATGCCGTCGGACGCAGGACGGCTGAAGCGGCACGTTCGACAGGGTTCTTGTCGGTCAGCGAAGGGGCGGGCGACGCCGAGCGGCTGGCCGAGGCGATTGCTGCCGGCCTTTCCGGCAAGGCGGTCGTCTATCTCACAGGGCGCGTGCGGTTTCCGGCATTCGAGGCGCGGCTGCGAAAGGCCGGCGTCGAGGTCCGCACCGTCGAAACCTACGACACGATTTCGCTCGATTATTCCGATGCTGAAATCCGTACACGCCTGTCCGATCAGGCGGTCGACGCGGTGCTGCTCTATTCAGCCAAGGCGGCGGCAGCGTTGCAGGCCTTGGCCAGCCGGGCGGAACTGCGCGATCTCTTTGAAAACATGCAGGCTTTTGCGCTCTCCGAGCGCGTGGCAGCGGCGTTTGACAATGCCGCCGGCAAAAAAATACGCATGGCGCGGGAACCGCAGGAGGAGGCGCTGCTTGAGCTGTTGCACCCCGGCGACTGAGCGCCGTGTCATCACGCCGCCCCTTTTCACCTGATGATGATGTGCTAGACCATTTTTCAAACCATCACGCGCCGTCGGGCGCCCAGACGAAGCAGGATTGCGGAGCCCAGGCATGGTCAAGACGCCGAAGATGCGACATTCGAAAAGCCGCCGCGAGCCGGTGACCATCGAACTCGAACCCGGCGCTGTCTCGCGCATTGCCGATGCGGATGCCGCCAAGACGGATGTCGCCAACTCGGACGACGTCGAGGCCCCGGCAGGGTCGGTTGCGGCTGAGGATGCGGCTGCCATGGCCAATGCGCAGCCGGAGACGCCTGACGAGCCCGTTCATGCCGATCAAGCCGATCTCGAGCCGTGGGAGCACTCCGACGCCGCGGCGCAGGCCGCTCCCGAAAGCGCCGATGCGAAGGCGTCCACCCAGGCGGAGCAGCCTTACCCCACCGCTTCGGATGCGCCACCGCGCGCCAGAACCTCCGACTACAGTTTCGAGGATGCCTCGCCCAAGCCGGGTGCACCCAAGGAAACCCCAAGGACAGCTGGGAACCAGCCCATGGCCGCGCAACCGAAGCGCACGAGCGGCATTGCCGCCGGCATCATCGGCGGTGTCATCGCGCTGGCTGCCGCCGGCGGGCTGCAGTTTGTCGGCGTGCTTGGCGCTCCGGGCTCAGGGGCGGGCACGGTCTCGCTCGACGGCGTCAATGGCGAGATCGCTTCGCTGAAGCGCGAAATCGCCGACCTCAGGGAAGCCAGCGGCAATAGCGCCGCAACGGCCAAGGTCGACGGGCTGTCTTCGGCGCTGGACCAGGTCAAGGCCGATGTCGCATCGCTGAAATCGGCGGTCGAAAAGGACGGCGCCGGCGACAATGCCGGGCTTGCCGCGCTTGGCGACAAGGTCAAGCAGATCGAGACGGCGGTTGCCGCCCTTGGCCAGGCCGGTGGTGCAGCGCCCGTCGATCTCGCGCCGCTCAATGAAAGACTGGCGGGCCTCGACGCACTGGTGAAATCGGCCGGTGAGGCAGCCAAGACGCAGGAAGGCAAGATCGCCGCGCTGGAGCAGTCGGTGACGCAACTCGCCGGCAAGGTCGATGCGCAGGCCTCGCAGCCAAAGATCGCGATGGCCATCGCCGCTTCGGCCTTGAAGGCGGCGCTTGACCGCGGCGCGCCGTTCGCCGCCGAGTTGGAGACCTTCGCAGCGATCTCGCCCGATGCACCGCAGATTGCGGCGCTGCGCCCCTACGCTGAAAAGGGCGTCCCGACCCGCACCGAGATCGCCGGCGAGGCCGACGCCGCGGCCAATGCGATGGTCGCGGCGTCGACGCCGGTCGATGAAAATGCCGGCTTCTTCCAGAACCTTTTGTCGAGCGCCGAATCGCTGGTCAAGGTCCGGCCGATCGGCGCCGTCGAAGGCGCCGGCGCGCCGGAAACCGTGGCGCGCATCGAAGTGGCGGTCAACCAGGGCGACTACGCCAAGGCGCTCAGCGAATACGCAACGCTGCCGGATGCGGTCAAGGCTGCCGGCGCCGACTTTGCCGGCAAACTGAAGGCGCGCATCGACGTCGAGACGCAGGTCGACGCGCTGATTGCAGGTGCGATGAAGGCATGAGGACGACACGATGATCCGCATTCTCATCTTTCTCGCCGCCGTCTTCGCCCTCGGTCTGGGCTTTGCCTGGCTGGCCGATCGTCCCGGCGAGATGGTCGTTACCTTCAACGGTTACCAATACCAGGTCAGCCTGATGGTGGCGGCGGTGGCGATCGTTGCCGTCGTCGCAGCGGTGATGATCGTCTGGTGGCTGATCAAGTCGCTGTGGAACAGCCCGTACACGATCTCGCGCTATTTCCGCGTCCGCCGCCGCGACCGTGGCTATCAGGCGCTGTCGACCGGCATGATCGCAGCCGGCGCCGGCGATGGCGCGCTGGCCCGCAAGAAGTCCAAGGAAGCCGCCAAACTGATCCGCTCCGACCAGGAGCCGCTGATCCAGCTGCTCGAAGCGCAAGCCTCGCTGCTCGAAGGCGACCATGAGGGCGCGCGCGAAAAATTCGAGGCGATGCTCGACGATCCCGAAATGCGGCTGCTTGGCCTGCGCGGGCTCTATCTCGAAGCCGAGCGGCTCGGCGACCGCAACGCGGCGCGTCACTATGCCGGGCGCGCCGCTTCCGTCGCGCCGCAACTGGCTTGGGCCGCCGAATCGACGCTGGAGGATCTGACCGGGCGCGGCGACTGGGACGGCGCGCTGAAGCTGGTGGAGGCGCAGAAGTCGACCAGGCAGATCGAACGCGACGCCGCCAATCGCCGCCGCGCTGTGCTGTTGACCGCCAAGGCGCAGGCGCTGACCGATAGCGACCCCAATGCAGCCAAGACAGCGGCACTCGAGGCCAACAAGCTCGCGCCCGATTTCGCACCGGCCGCGGTTGCAGCCGCCAATCTTCTGTTCAAACAGAACGATGTGCGCAAAGGCTCGAAGATCCTTGAGGCAGCCTGGAAGGCGGAGCCGCATCCCGAGATCGCCGAGCTCTACACCCATGCAAGGCCGGGAGATGCCGTGGTCGATCGTCTCAACCGGGCGAAGAAGCTGCAGGAGCTGAAGCGCAACAATGCCGAATCGTCGATGACGGTGGCGCGCGCCGCGCTCGATGCGCAGGATTTTTCCACCGCCCGCCGCGAGGCGGAAGCGGCGATCCGCATGGATCGCCGGGAAGGCGCTTACCTGCTGCTGGCCGATATCGAGGAGGCAGAGACCGGGGACCAGGGCAAGATCAGGCAATTGCTGTCCAAGGCGGTCAGGGCGCCGCGCGATCCGGCCTGGGTCGCCGACGGCGTCGTCTCCGAACGCTGGGCGCCGGTATCGCCGGTCAGCGGCAAGCTCGACGCTTTCGCCTGGCGCGCACCGATGGAGCGGCTGGGCCAGCTCATCGACAGCCATGAAGACGAAGCCGATGTGCCGGTGCTTGCGGCACCCGCCAAGCCGGCAAAGGAAGCCGAAGTGATCGATCATCCCGCCGTTGCCAAGACGATCAGCGAGGCACCGACCGAGCCGAAGCCCGCTGTGGGCGATGACCAGGTCACGCCGGTCACCGCCGCCGCTTTCGCCGCAATACCAAACGACGCCGAACCCGTCGAACCTGCCGAGGAACTGGCGCGGCTGCCCGACGACCCCGGCGTCGACCCCGATGACGAAGCGCAGAAGTCACCGCGCCGCTTCCGCCTGTTTTGATCCCTGAAGCATGATCCCAAAAAGTGGATACCGGTTTTGGAAAAGATCATGCTCCAATAAAGTGAAGTGAGCACCATGTTCGAACGCGTCCTGGCCTTTCTGAAAGACCTGCCCTCCGGGGCTGGGGCTCGCGCCAATGCGGACGATCCGCGCGTTGCGGCGTCGGCTTTGCTCTATCATGTGATGAATGCCGACGGCGTGCGCCAGGATGTCGAGTGGGAGCGGTTCAAGCAGGTGCTGGCGCAGAGCTATTCGATCAGCGGCGACGAGCTCGATGCACTGGCTGCCGCCGGCGAGCGCGCCGACAATGAGGCGATCGACCTCTATGCCTTCACCAGCGTCTTGAAGCGCCATCTCGACGCCGAGGCGCGCAAAGCTTTCATCGGCCTGATGTGGGAAATCGTCTATGCCGACGGCGAACTGCACGAGTTGGAGGACAACACCGTCTGGCGCGTCGCCGAACTGATCGGCGTCGAGCGCCAAGACCGCGTCGAGGCACGCCGCAAGGCGGCGGCCGCCGCGCCCGGCGCCAGCGGAACGTCGAGCGACGAATAGGATTCCGCCTTTCCATGCCGCCCAGACCGAGCTCGAAACCAAAAATCCTGATCGTGCTGCATCAGGAGACTTCGAGCCCCGGCCGGGTTGGCCACATGCTGCTCGAGGAAGGTTTCGACCTCGACATCCGCCGGCCGCCTCTCGGCGACAGCCTGCCGGAGACGCTGGAGGGACACGCCGGCGCCGTGGTGTTCGGCGGGCCGATGAGCGCCAATGACGAAGATGAGTTCGTCCGCCGCGAGACCAACTGGCTCAATGTTCCGCTAAAGGAGAACCGGCCCTTCCTCGGCATCTGCCTTGGCGCGCAGATGTTGGCCAATCATCTCGGCGGCAAGGTCGAGGGGCATGGCGAGGGGCTGGTCGAGATCGGCTGGTATCCGCTGAAGCCGACCGAAGCCGGCAAAAAGCTGCTGCCCTGGCCCGACATGGTTTACCAGTTTCACCGCGAAGGCTTTTCGCTGCCCAGGGATGCGGCGCTGCTGGCCACGGCGGAAACCTACCCCAACCAGGCTTTTCGCTATGGCGACAATGCCTGGGGCATCCAGTTCCATGGCGAACTGACCCGGTTGATGATGCAGCGCTGGGTGGTGCGCGGCGCACACCGTTTCGAATTGCCCGGCGCGCAGCCCGGCCACGACCATCTCGGCGGCCGGCTGATCTGGGATATGCACCTCAAGCGCTGGCTGAGCGAGTTTTTGAGCCTGATCTTCGGCAAGCCTACTGAGGGATAGAGCGAATCCAACTACTCTGAACGGCCGAGCTTGCCCAAAGACGACTTACCTGTGGGAGGCGTGTACGATGGATCCGGGACCTTAGCCCGTTCCCGCAGATTTGGATTGCGCCCCAAACACTCCGATGGATCGAAAAACTCCGTGGCGCATTTAAGCTTCGGCTAATAACGGCCCCAGGAGAGAACCAATGAAGAAGACGCTGCTCATTTTAAGCCTACTCATTCCGCTCGCGGCATGCTCCCGCACCGAACAAGGCGCTGCCGTCGGTGGTTTGGGTGGCGCAGCTGTAGGCGCAGCAGTGGCCGGCGACCCGGTAAAAGGGGCGGTTGTTGGCGGTGCGGTCGGAGCGCTGGCCGGGGCGGTCATCGGGCACGCCAGCGAAGCCGGCCAGTGCAGATATCGCGGTCGGAACGGTCGAGTTTACGTTGCTCAGTGCCCGGACGGCTACTGATCTCAAAGGCGCGTGATCTCTTTCGATCACGCGCCTGCTCGGGGTAGGATAACTTGAATGGCATATGACAGCAAAAGACTGCTGGCTTTCTGGTTAGCCGTTGTCAGCGCTGTCGCGATAAACGCCGAACTTTCGACTGCGGCCTTGGCCGCACCTGTAGAAGCGAAGACGATTGCCGATCACTTCTCATCGGTAAAGTCCATGTCCGGGGACTTTGTCCAGTCGGGCCCAAGAGCGGAAAGGACCAAAGGGAAATTTTTCCTCCAGCGGCCGGGCAAGATCCGGTTCAACTATGCAGGCCAATCAGGGGTCAGCGTAATTGCAGATGGAAAATCCTTGGTGGTCTATAACAAGAAGCTCAAGACATCGCGGCTTTATGCTCTCTCGAAGACGCCGCTCAAGCTGCTCCTCGACAATCAGGTCAACTTTTCCGGCAATCGCCTCAAAAGTATCAAGGACGATGGCGCCCAGGTGATCATCAGGCTGGCCGACAAGTCGGCCTTCGGCAATTCGAATATCACTATGGTGTTTGACAGGGAATCGCTCGATCTACGCAGATGGACCCTGACTGACGAGAGGGGCCTTACCTCGACAGTCACCATATCCAACGTGAAGCAGGGCGTTCGCGCTCCTGCGGGCACCTTCACTATCGACTATGCCGCAAACCGTGAATTCAACACCAAAACGAAATAGTCGGCAGCGCCACGAACTGCCCGTGTAACACTACTCGGCGGCCGTCTCGGACGGCACCTCTGCCGGTGCCGAAGGCTCGGCCTCGGCATGCGGATTGCGCCGTGAAAACAGCGACCTGAGCGTGACGTAGAACACCGGCGTCAGGAACAGGCCGACGAAGGTGACGCCGAGCATGCCGGAGAACACCGCGGTGCCGAGCGACTGGCGCATTTCGGCGCCCGGGCCCGTCGCGATCATCAGCGGCACGACGCCGAGGATGAACGAGAAGGCGGTCATCAGGATCGGCCGCAGCCTGAGCCGGCAGGCTTCGACGGCAGCCTCGGCGGCCGACAGGCCGCGTTCCTGCGCCTGCCGCGCGAATTCGACGATGAGGATCGCGTTCTTGGCGGCAAGTCCGATCAGCACGATTAGGCCGATCTGCACGAGGATGTTGTTGTCCAGCCCTCGGAACGACACGCCGAGCAACGCCGCGAGCACGCCGAGCGGCACCACCAGCACGATGGCGAACGGCAGCACCCAGCTTTCATATTGCGCCGCCAGCGCCAGGAACACGAACAGCACCGACAGTCCGAAGATATAGACAGCGGCATTGCCGGTGTTACGCTCCTGATAGGCGAGTTCGGTCCATTCGTAGGAGGTACCGGCCGGCAACGTCTGTGCCGTGATCGCTTCCATCTTGGCAAGCGCATCGCCGGTGGAAACGCCGGGCGCGGCGTTGCCCTGCAGCGGCACCGAGACGTACATGTTGTAGCGCTGGACCAGCGCCGGGCCGGTGACGTCGCGGATCTCGATCAACGTGCCCAGCGGAACCAGCGCGCCGGTCGCCGAGCGCACCTTCAGTTTCAAGATGTCGGCGCGATCGAGGCGGAACGCCTGGTCGGCCTGCGCGCGCACCTGGTAGACGCGCCCGAAAGCGTTGAAGTCGTTGACGTAGGCGGTGCCCAGATTGATCGACAGCGTCTCGAAGATGTTGGGGATCGGCACGTTCAGGATGCGCGCCTTGTCGCGATCGATCGCCAGGAAGAATTGCGGGCTGGACGCGGAGAAGGTGGTGAACACGCCGGTCAGCCCCGCCGTCTTGTTGGCCTTGCCGGCAATTTCATAGGCAAGCGCCAGGATCTGCCGCATGTCGGCGCTGTTGCGCTCCTGGATCTGCAGCTTGAAGCCGCCGGCATTGCCGACGCCGCGGATCGGCGGCGGCGGCAGTGCGATAATGAAGGCTTCCTTGATGCTTTGCAGGCTGCCGAACAGATTGCCGATGACCTGGGTCGCCGATTGGCCGGCTTCCAGTCGCTCGTCAAACGGCTTGAACCTGGCGAAGATCACGCCCGCGTTGCTGGCATTGGTAAAGGTGGCGCCGGAGAAGCCGGCGAAGGCGACCGCGTAGTCGACGCCTGGCGTTTTCTGGATGATCTGCGACGCCTGCTGGATGACCGCGTCGGTCCGCGATAGCGAGGCGCCGTCCGGCAACTGGACGACGACGATCGCATAGCCCTGGTCGAGCGACGGAATGAAACCGCGCGGCACCGTCTGCACCATATAGACCGTGGCGTAGATGAGGGCCGCGAAAACGGCCAGCGTGGCGGCGATCGCTATCCGCGAGCCGACCAACACGCGCACGATGCTCGAATACCAATGGGCGACCTTGTCGAAGCCGCGATTGAAGCCGTCGGCGAGCGCCCGTCCAAACCGCGCCAGGAAAAAGCGCGGCGGCGCCGCAGCAGTGTGGTGCGGCTTGAACAGCAGCGCGGCCAAGGCCGGCGAGAGCGTCAGCGAATTGAATGCCGAGATCGCCGTCGACACCGCGATGGTGATCGCAAACTGCAGGTAGAACTGCCCGGAAATGCCGGGAATGAAGGCTGTCGGCACGAACACCGCTATCAGCACCAGCGAGATCGCGATGACCGCCGTTCCGACTTCGTCCATGGTCAGATGCGACGCCGGATTGGGCGCCAGCCCGCTGGCGATATTTCGCTCGACGTTCTCGACCACGACGATCGCATCGTCGACGACGATGCCGATGGCCAGCACGAGGCCGAACAGCGTCAGCATGTTGAGGGAGAAGCCGGCGGCGTAAAGCACCGCCAGCGTGCCGATCAGCGACACGGGGATCGCCACGATCGGCACGATCGCCATGCGCCACGATTGCAGGAAGACGATGATGACGATGATGACCAGAACCATCGCCTCGAGGATCGTCTTGTAGACCTCCTGGATCGACTCGGCGACGAACTCGGTCGGATTGTAGACGATGTCGTAGCTCAATCCCTTCGGGAAGTCCTGGGAAAGCTCCTTCATCTTGTCCTGGATCTCCGCGGCTGCGGCGAGCGCATTGGTGCCTGGCCGCTGGAAGATGGCGAGCGCCACCGCCGGTTTGCCGTTGAGATAGGAGTTGGTGACGTAATCCTTGGCGCCGAGCTCGATGCGCGCCACGTCCTGCAGCTGGATCAGGCGGCCATCTTCGGCCGATTTGACGATCACGTATCGGAAGTCGCGTGCGTCGTTGAAGCGGCCTTGCGTGGTGACCGTGTACTGGAACGCCGTGCCGGTATTGGTCGGCGGCGCGCCGATCGAGCCGCCCGACACCTGGACGTTCTGGTCGCGCAGCGCCTGCACCACATCGCCCGAGGTCATCCCCAGGGCGGACAGTTTTTCCGGATCGAGCCAGATGCGCAGCGAATATTCGCGTTCGCCGAAGATGATGAGGTCGCCGACGCCGTCCAACCTGAGCAGTATGTCGCGCACCCGCGAGCGGGCGTAGTTCGAGACGTAGAGCTGGTCGTAGGTATTGTCGGGCGACAGCATGTGCACGACCATCATCAGGTCGGGCGAGCTCTTGATGGTGGTGATGCCGAGGCGGCGGACTTCTTCGGGCAGGCGCGGCTCGGCGACCGACACGCGGTTCTGCACCAGCACCTGCGCCTGGTCGAGATCGGTGCCCAGCTTGAAGGTGATGGTCAGCGCCATCGCCCCGTCGCCCGACGAATAGGACGACATGTAAAGCATGCCCTCGACGCCGTTGATCTCCTGCTCGATCGGCGTTGCCACCGTCGCTGCCACTGTCTCGGCGTCGGCGCCCGGGTACTGGGCGCGAACGACGATGGTCGGCGGCGCAATCTCGGGATATTGCGCGATCGGCAGCTGGGTATAGGCAATCCCGCCGAGGATCAGCAGGACGATCGAAACGACCGATGCGAAGATCGGACGGTCGACGAAGAAATGGGCGAACCTCATTGCTGCAACCCGGCGGTGTCGACCTTGGGCGGCAACGTCACCATCTCGACTTTCACCTTGGTGCCGGGCCTGGCGTGCATCAGCCCGTTGACGATGATCGTCTCGTCGCCGGTCAGGCCCGCGCGGATCACCCGGTAGCCGTCGAGAAGCGGGCCGGTGCGCACGGGCTTCGCCGACACCATCCCAGCCTCATCCACCAGGTACACGATGCGGCGATCCTGATCGGCGCCGACCGCCTCGTCGGGCACCAGGACGCCGCTATGCGGCAGCGACCCCGGCACGTTGATGCGCCCGAACATGCCTGGCTGGAGAACGCCGTCGGCGTTGGCAAACCTTGCACGCACCCGCATGGTGCCGGTCGCGTTGTCGATCCGGTTCTCGGCAAAATCGAGCTTGCCCTTGAATACCGCCTCCGCGCGGTCAGCGACGCGAACCACCACCTCGAGCCCGCCGGCGCCTTCCTGCATGCTGCCGCCGCGCTCCTTCGCGTCGCGGGCGTAGCTGAAATACAGGCGCTCATCGACGTCGAAATAGAAGTCGATCGGATCGCGCGTGACGATAGTCGTCAGCAAGGTGGAATCCGGCTGCACGAGGTTGCCGACCGACACCAGCCGGCGGTCGATGCGGCCGGACAAGGGCGCCTTGATCTCGGTGAACTCCAGGTTCAGGTTGGCCGTCGTCAGCGCAGCCGTCGCGCCTTGCATCTGCGCCTGCGCCGAAAGGTATTCCCGCCGACGGTCGTCGACCGTCGCGGCCGAGATATTGCCGGTCTTGGCGAGTTCATCGGCGCGATCCAGCTGCATCTTGGAGAATTCGAGCAGGGACTTGGCGACGTCTACTTGCGACTTGGCGGCATCGTAGGCCGCCTGGTACGGACGCTGGTCGATGGTGAAGAGCAGGTCGCCCTTGTTGACCAGTGCGCCGTCCTGGAAGCTGATCTTGTCCAGATAGCCGCTGACGCGCGAACGGATGGCGACCTCGTCGACGGCTTCGAAGCGCCCGACGAACTCGTCGTCTTCGACGATTTCACGCACCACCGGCTTGGCCGCCGTCACCACCGGCAGCTGCTGGTCCTGCGCAAACGCGTTGCTGCTGAAAGCCATACCGAGCAGGAATGCCACTGGGACGGCGGCGCGGGCCAGCCAGCCGACCGATCGGCTGGGTCGCCCGCTTGCGTCGCGATGCGATTGCCGATTCCCTGAAGTGTCCATTTGCGTCCCCGCTAGCTGGACCCGGAGGTCGGGTGGTTCTCTTCTATATTTAAGGTTCTCGTCGAGACCAGAGCACTGCAGTATTGTGCATGGCAACATGATCATTTTCCATACGGACTGAAATGTCCACCCTGTGGCTGCCCCGCCATCTGGCTAGTTCGCCCAGAACCGGCCCATCCGCTTCCGGCCCATCTCAGCCGTCATCGGCGCAAGCTGATTTGGACCGAGCGCCGGATCCTGCGGCTTACTCGATCAGTTGCGGCTGTTGAGATGCCGCACCCTTCGCAGTTGCGGAAACAGCACCGCCCACAGTCCGGCGACGGCAATCGCACCGACGCCGCCGATCACCACCGCCGGCACGGTGCCGATCAGCGCCGCCATGGTGCCGGCGCGGAACTCGCCGACTTCGTTGGAGGCGCCGACGAAGACTTGGTTGACGGCGTTGACGCGGCCGCGAACCTCGTCGGGTGTCCACAGCTGGATCAGCGTCTCCCGGATATAGACGCTGAACATATCGGTGGCGCCGAGGCCGGCAAGGGCCAGGATCGACAGCCAAGTGATGGTCGAGACGCCGAACAGCACGGTGAAGGCGCCGAACCCGGCGACGAAGCCGAGCATGATCTTGCCGGCACTGTCGCGCAGCGGATGCCCGGCAAGCCAGACCGCGACACAGATGGCGCCGATGCCGGGCGCCGAGCGCAGCAGGCCGAGGCCCCACGGGCCGAGTTCCAGAATATCGCGGGCATAGACCGGCAGCAGCGCCGAGGCACCGGACAGAAGCACGGCGAAGAGGTCGAGCGAGATGGCGCCCAGGACGATCTTCTCGCTCCAGATATAGCGGAAGCCGGCAAACAGCGTTTCCATGGTCGGCTTGTCGGTGGCGCTCTGCTGGGCCGGTTTCGGAATGGTGAAGATCAGCAGACCGGCCACCAGCATCAGCACGGAGGCAACGGCGTAAGCGGCTTCGGCCGAGACGCCATAGAGCAGGCCGCCGGCGACCGGGCCGACAATGGTCGCAGTTTGCCAGGCGGACGAGTTCCAGGCGATCGCATTGCCGAAATCTTCCGGCGGAACAAGGTTGGCGAACAGCGACGACGAGGCCGGCCCATAAAAAGCGCGCGCCAGGCCGAACATAGCCAGCACGATGAAGATCGGCAGCGGGCTGACGAGACCGCGCAGCGTGAAGTACAACAGGACAAGCGCACAACCTGCCTCGACTACCGTCGCCAGCGCCATGATCAGGCGGCGGCCGAAACGGTCGGCGACAACGCCGGTGACCAGCACCAGCAGCAGCGACGGCAGGAACTGGACGATGCCGACAATGCCGAGATCGAAGGGATCGCGCGTCAGATCATAGATCTGCCAGCCGACGGCGACGGACACGATCATGGTGGCGAAGGTGGTCAGGAAACGCGCCGCCCAATAGCTCAGGAAGGAGCGATGGCGGAAGGCGGCGTAACGCCGGTCAGGCGGTGTATGGGAATGGGATGTCATGGATACAGGCCCCGTTGCTTGCATTGGCCGGCGGGGCACTTCCCGGAATGGGCGCTGTTCCGGCCAATGAAACTTATCAAAGTTCGGGGCGCGTATGCGTGAAAATCGGGCCTGGATCAAGCGGTTTTCCAGCCGCTCGCCCGATTGCACGCGGACGTTACTGCCTCAGCGCGGCGGTGATGGCGTCGAGGCCGCCCTGTAATTCCGCCTCTTTCGGCCAGCCGAAACCGACGCGGAAGAAGCGCTTGGGCATATCGAACCAGTGGCCGGGACCGACATAGGTGCCGTGGTTTTCCAAGAGATTGACGTAGAAACGGTCGAGGTCGAAGTCTGGACTGACATTGAGCCTTGGAAATCCGACGACGCCGCCTTGTGGCCGCACCCAGTCGACCAGCGGCTCGCGGTCGATCCAGTCTTGCACAATGTCGCGGCGTTTCGCCATCTCGGGCAGCAGCGCGCCCAAGAAACCGTCGCGGCGCCCCAGCATGCCGCGCGCAATGCCTTCGTCGATGACGCTGCCGCAAATGCCGATCTGCTCCTTGGCGGCGAGGAAGCGCTCCTGCAGTTCGGCATCGCTGGTGATCAGCCAGCCAATGCGGATGCCGGGAATGCCGAAGGCTTTCGACAGCGACGAGACGCTGATCGCCTTGGGGCTGAGAGAAGCCGCCGCCGGCAGGCGCTGTCCATAGGAGAGGTCGCGATAGGTCTCGTCGACCAGCAGATGGCAGCCGCTCGCTTCAGCCAGCGCAATCAGCGCGTCGAGATCGGCCCGGCCCATCATCGTGCCGGTCGGGTTGTGCGGGCAGGTGACGCTGATCAGCTTGGTGTTCGGTTGCATGCTGGCGGCGACGCGGCCGAAATCGATGGCAAAGCCTGCGTCGAAATCGAGATCGACATAGGAGATGGCGCAGCCGATCGCCTTGGGGGTCTCGATGTTGGTGGCGTAGTTCGGCCGGACGACGACAAGGTGGTCGCGCTCCGACAGAAGCGAGGTCGAAATGATGAAGAGCGCGCCCGCCGCACCGGCGGTCACAAGAACATCGTCAGGCGAAATGCCGGAATCCTGCGCCGCGATCAGCGCCCGCAACTCCTTGTCGCCGCGATGCTCGCCGTAGAACAGCGTGAGATCCGGCAGCGACAGGCCGACGTCGGAGAGTTTCTGATCGGCGATCGAGCTTTCGGAGAGATTGAACCGAATGCGATCGTAGCCGTATTCCTCCGGCGCCTCTTTCTCGATCACCATTCTGGCGTAGTTCATGGCTGCTCCCCCAAAGTCCTGACACTCAGAGGTACAAGCCATAAAAGCACGAAGCCTGCCAAGGCTCATTCGCCGGCAGGCTTCTGTTCCAGTCGTCCAAACGATTGGCTCAGGGCCGAGGCGCTGATCCCACTCAGGCCGGAACTTTGGCCTTCCGACCCTTGGCTTTCGCCGGCGCGGCCACTGCAGCCTTGCGGCCGAGGCCGATCGACTTGGCCAGCTCGGAGCGCGACGCCGCGTAGTTGGGGGCAACCATCGGATAGTCGGCCGGCAGGCCCCATTTGGTACGATAGGCTTCCGGCGTCAGGTTGAAATGGACGCCGAGATGGCGCTTCAGCGATTTGAATTTTTTGCCGTCCTCGAGGCAGATGATGTAGTCCGGCGTCACCGACCGCTTGGGATTGACGGCCGGGATCTGCGGCGCCGCCACTGGGGCCGGCGGCTGGCTGAGCCCGCCGATCGACGCCGCAACGCTGGCGATGAGATCGCTCAGGCCGGCAACGGGCAAGCGGTTCTTCTCGACGTAAGCGGACACAATATGGGCGGTAAGCTCGAGCAGGTCGATGTCCTTGTCAGAGTCGTTGCTGTCGTCGGCCAATTTATCTCTCCGTCGCTAGGGGGGTGGCGGAAACTCCCAGAGTGGTCCCAGCGGAGCCGGAAATCCGCTCTAGTCATTTGTCTTGCCGCATATGTGCGGTTGCGCCAGATGATTCCATCCGGTGCCACCGATCTAATCGCCAAATCTGCGTAACGCAATGACTTCGTATCGCGCCACACGTCATTTTGAACAACTATACTGAATTTTAATACTATCAGACGATGAGCGCCTTGTCGCGCCATAGTCGAAAACCGCCCTCGAAAGCGCGCGTATTGTCGCCGCGCCTGGATGTGGCGGGCAATTCATCCAGTCTGTCGACATTGCCGCCGCCGATGACGACATAATCCGGCTGCAGCGCCGCACGCAGCCGCCCGACGACGTCGAAAACGTATTTGCGCCATTTCTTCTTGCCGTATTTCTCCAGGCCGCGCTCGCCGACATAATCTTCGAAACTGCCGCCCTTGCGGTACGGCAGATGCGCCAGTTCCATCGGCTGGCCGACATTGTTGAGGATCATCGCCGCGCCCAGGCCGGTGCCGAGGCCGAGGAACAGCATGCGCCCGCCATCGTAGCTGCCGATCGCCTGCAGCAGCGCGTCGTTGACGACCTTGACCGGCTTGCCGAAGGCGGCGGCAAAATCGTAGCCGTCCCAGCCCTTGCCGAGATTGGCGGGATCGAGCGAAGGCCTGTTGTGCCTGACCGGGCCGGGATAGCCCATCGAGATCACGTCATAGGGCAGCCCTTCGGCCAGCGTCTTCACCGTGGCGACCATCTGCTGCGGCGTCAGGTCCGGTCCGGAATCGGCCCGGCGCATCTCGCCGCCTGCGCTGGTGAGGATTTTCACATGCGAGCCGCCGACATCGATCGTCAGCACGATCGGTTCCGCCTTGGCCTTCGCGGGCTTGGCTGCCTTGGCCATGTCGTTTCCTCCGCTCACTTGGCGCGTTCCCCGTTTCAGGGAAACGGGGGAATGCTCCAAGTCTTTGTTTTTACGCAATTCCGGACGGAAAGACCGCTCGCACTTTCCTGGAATTGCTCAACTCGGATTGATCCAGCCGTTGGGCGGCCCGAAGCTGGCCATGGCGTCGGCCGGCCCCCAGGTCTTCGGCTCATACATATGCGGCGGCGTGGTGTCGCCGAGCACCGGGCCGACAATGCGCCAGGCAAGCTCGCTGGCATCCTGGCGGGTGAACAATTGGCCATTGCCGTTCATGGCATCGCCGATCAGCCGCTCATAGGGCGGCATGTCGCCCTTCGAATCGTCGAGCGCGGTGAGCTCGACCTGCTCGCCGACCATGTCGTCGCCGGGCGCCTTGCGCTGCGCGCCGATCGAGATCGCCACCTGCGGGTCGATGCGGAAGCGCACGTAATTGGCGTCGCTGGGCTTGATCGGATCGAAGACGTCGAGCGGCGGCCGCTTCAGCCGCACGATCACTTCGGTCACATGCACCGGCATGTTCTTGCCGGTGCGGATGAAGAAGGGCACGTCCTGCCAGCGCCAGGTGTCGACCATGAAGCGCACCGCGGCAAAGGTTTCGACCGGCGAGTTCGGCTTCACGCCGGGTTCAGCGAGGTAGCCGGTGAACTGGCCGCGCACGACGTCGTCCTTGGTCAGCGTGCGGATGGCGCGCAGCACCTGCACCTTCTCGTCGATCAGATCGTCGGCCGAGCGGCCGACCGGCGGTTCCATGGCGAGCAGCAAAAGGATGTTGAGCAGATGGTTCTCGATCACGTCGCGGATAGCGCCGACATCGTCATAGAATTTGCCACGGCCTTCAACGCCGAAGTCCTCGGCCATGGTGATCTGTACGCTTTCGACGAAGTTGCGGTTCCAGATCGGCTCGAGAAAGGAATTGGCAAAGCGGAAATAGAGCAGGTTCTGGATCGCCTCCTTGCCGAGATAGTGGTCGATGCGGAAGATCGACTGCTCTTCGAACACCAGATGCAGCACGCGGTTCAGCCAGCGCGCCGATTGGAGATCGTGGCCGAACGGCTTTTCCACCATCAGCCGCGCGCCATGCGCGGTACCGGATTGCTCCAGCCCCTGGACGACGGTCTCGAACATGGTCGGCGGCACCGCCATATAGTGAAGCGGCCGCTGCGCCGAGCCGAGCGCCGTCTTCAGCTTCTCGAAGGTCGCGCCGTCGCGGTAGTCGCCGCTGACATAGCGCAGCAGACTGGCGAATTTGGCGAAGATCTTTTCGTCGATCTTGCCGAGAGCGTTGACGATGCCGTCGCGGGCCCTCGCCTGCAATTGGTTGATGTCCCAGGCATCGAAGGCGACGCCGATCACCGGCTCGGTCAGCGTCCCCTTGGCTACCATCTGGTAGAGGGCCGGAAATATCTTCTTGTGGGCAAGGTCGCCGGTTGCTCCGAAGAGCACCAGCGTGTCGGACCGTTCCGGGCTCATCTTGCGAGTCTCCCCTGCGGCCTTCACTTGCCGGCCTTCGGCTTTTCGACATGGCCGCCAAAGGCATAGCGCATGGCCGACAGCAGCTTGTCGGCGAATTCGGATTCGCCCTGCGAGGAGAAGCGGTCGAACAAAGCCGAGGACAGAACCGGCGCCGGCACGCCGGTGTCGATCGCCGCCTTCAGCGTCCAGCGGCCTTCACCGGAATCGGAGACGCGGCCGCCGAACTGGGCCAATGCCGGGTCGCTCTTCAGAGCGCCGGCGGTGAGGTCGAGCAGCCAGGAGCCGATCACACTGCCATGGCGCCAGACCTCGGCCACCTGCGGCAGGTCGATGTCGAACTGATAGTATTGCGGGTTTTCCAAAGGGCTGGTCTCGGCGTCGGCAGTGCGCTGTCTTTTGCCGGCATTGGCCGATTTCAGGATGTTCATGCCTTCGGCGTAGGCGGCCATGACGCCATATTCGATGCCGTTGTGGATCATCTTGACGAAATGGCCGGCGCCGCTCGGTCCGCAATGCAGGTAGCCAAAGGGTGCGGTCCCGCCCGCCTTGTCGGGCGTGGCGCCGGCATCGGCGCCGGGCGCCAGCGTGGCGAAGATCGGATCGAGGTGTTTGACCGCCGTATCGGGGCCGCCGATCATCAGGCAGTAGCCGCGCTCCAAGCCCCAAACGCCGCCGCTGGTGCCGACATCGACATAGTGCAGGCCCTTGGCCGCAAGCTCGGCCGCCTGGTCGACAGCGTCGTGATAATAGGAATTGCCGCCGTCGATAATGATGTCGCCGGGCTCCATCAATGCTGCCACCTGGTCGGCGATCTTGCCGGTGATCGCCGCCGGCAGCATCAGCCAGGCGCTGCGCGGCTTGGAAAGCTTGCCGACGAACTCCTCCATCGATGCGGCGCCGATGGCGCCATCGGCAACCAGGGCGGCAACGCTTGCCGGGTTGATGTCGTAGACGACGCATTGATGGCCGTCGCGCATCAGGCGGCGCACCATGTTGGCGCCCATCCTGCCCAGTCCCATCATTCCGATCTGCATGGTCTTGTCCTAGTCGCTTGAGGAAAGAAATTGCTGGCGAGTTAGTTCTCAATGCCGACGGTGAAGTCGACATTCTCCCAACGGTCGCCGTCGGGCCAGAAAAAAGTGAAGACGATCGTATTACCTCGCGGAATATCGGTCACCGGCAGATCCGCCATATGGACGCCAAAGAAATTCACGGACGTGTTGATTTCATGGCTGGTCTGCCACTGGTCGCCGCTCCAGTGGATCAGCGCCGGCTGCAGCAGTTCAACCCGCAGCGTCTTGCCGGCTTCCAGGGTGCGCAGCCTGTTGTTGAAGCGCCATATCCTCAGCGGCGAGCCGGTCTTGTCCCTGACATAGCGCTTGACGCCTTGCGGCGGCATGTCGAAGACGGCGCCGTCGCGGAGCGAGCGCAACAGCTTGATGTGTTCCGAATGCGCCCAGACCAGCGGCATGGCGCTGCCCGACGGCCTGCCCAGCCACAATTCGCGCTCCGGTATGTCGGCGCCGTCCCAGACCTGTTCCGGCAGCAGACCGCCCACACCAGCCGAAGCCTCGAATGTCCTGAGCAGGCTTGCCGCCTTGTCCTTGTTACCGGCGGCCAGTTCGTAGTGGGCGCGTTCGCCGGCCAGCAACGGCCAGGGCCGGCCCTGGCCGTTGCCGTCGAAGGGGGCGCCGTCGGCGTGTTCGCCATAACCGTCGCTGGTGTAGCGGTACCATAGAGGCCCTTGCGGCAGGTCGCAGCGCAGTTGCGCGTCGATGATCTTGACCGTGCCGACGATGCGCGGATCGTCCGCGGCCCTGAGGCCGAAGCGGACCAGCGCCAGCGCGTCCGGGCTGACAATCGCTTCGGCCGGCTTGTCGGTATCGCCCGGCGGACGGTTCTTGATCGGTACGAAGCCGTCCTTCGGCGATGCGGCGCCTGAACCGTCGGCCGGCGCGATGCGGATGTAGTAGCCGTCGACGCCAGCCTCGTGGCACTGCGGTGTGCCGTTGACATAGGTCCAGCGCTCGATCTGGTCGTTCCAGCAATCCGCGACCTCGCGCAAATAGTTAGCCGGCTCCGGTTTGCCGTCAACGTCGAACAGATCGGCGGCGCCAAGCAGTGCCGATATTTCGACGGCGAGCGTGAATGGGCTGTAGCCGGCATCCTCTTCCCAGCGGTCCTGCCCGGTGACGGGACCATTGCGCACGACATAGGACACGGCCTTCTCGATCATCGGCATGAAGGCGGCGAGCTTGGCGCGCGGCAGGTGGCCGGCGCGGTGCAGCCCATCGGCAAGCAGCAGCGGGAAGGCGCATTCGTCCATCTGGATGCCCGGCCAATAGAGCGAGCCGTCGAGCCACACATTTTGTGGCCAGTGGCCGTCCGGCTGCTGGATGGAACGGAGATAGGCGAGGATCTCAAGCGCCTGCGCCGGATCGCCGGCGGCGAGGAAGCCGCCCGCGGTTTCGACGAGGTCGCGCGGCCAGACCAGATGATAGCCGCCGAGGTCGTCGTCGCCCTTGCTCGCTCCCCAGGGGATCGACAGGCTGGCAACGGCCGCACCGGGCCTCGCCAGCGACAGGTGTGTCGCCAGCACCGCTGTGCTGACGCGGTAGGTGTTGAGGCCGGATGCATCATGGTGGTCGAGCGCCGTCAGGCCTGCCTGCCATTTCCGCCATTTCGCGACATAGGCCTTTGCCGCCGGCTCAAAACCGCGTTTCAGGCTGGCGGCGGCGTTTTCGGCCGCTTCATCCGGCGTTGCCCCAAACCCAAGCGCAAGCAAGGCTTTGCTGTTGCGTAAGGAAAAGCCGATCTCGCCGGTCAGCGCGACATTGCCGTCCTCCGCCCTTTGGCAGGCCGGATCGAGCCGGCCGGCGCGGCTGAGTTGCTGCCAGCCGTCGGAAAAGCCTGCATAGCCGGCCGAGCAGTCGCCCCAGGGCAGCGAGGAGGCAAGCGCCAGGCAGGTGCCGCGCCCGGACGCAAACAGCATCGGCTTGCCCTTGTGCTCGCCGATCCAGGCGGTGTTGCCCATGCCGGCATTGACCAGATGCGGCGCCAGCAGGGCGTAGACGCGGTAGTCCGTGGCCACGCCCTCGAGTGCCGTGAAGCTGGTTTCCTGCAGCAAGGCCGGGCGCGCCGGATCCGCCAGGATGCGCTTTTCGACCCGGTAACAGGCCGTCGCGTTGACCAGCCGGTAGGCGGGCACGCCGTCCTCGAACGGCTCGATGGCATGTGTGGCGTCACGCTTCTCCTCGGAAAACCAGCCGCCGGGACCGGTGACCAGCAGTCCCATGTCGCGCGTGCAGGCGCTGTCGAGGCCGGGATAGTAGACTTCATTGACGATGCCATGGCTGAGCGTGAACCAGACGCGGCTCGCCGTTGAAAGCGCGGCACCTACGCCGCTCTTGGCGCTTGACGTCCAGCGCGCCGGAATTCCGGGCGCGCCCATTCTTTTGGGTGCACTGGGGGGAAGGGTCGGCGGCGTCGCTGCCATGCATGGTCTCCTGGGCCCTTCCCTAGACCAGCAGGCGAAGGCTTTTCAATCATCGCACCTGAAGTTGATCGCCAAAGCGTAACCGATCGCAGTTGACAAGCGAGCTCATCTGCATTTGTCTGACAATAGATAAAAAACAGGCAGCCAACGCCAAAACCATCAGCAACAGTCGGCGGGGCCGACAATCCATGGGAGGATTATGACATGAAGAAACTGCTCGTCCTGAGCGCTCTGGCGGCGATGCTCGCCTCGGGCACGGCGCTTGCCGACACCAGCGGCAAGAAGATCGCCTTCTCCAACAATTACGCCGGCAATTCGTGGCGTCAGGCGATGCTCGACAGCTACGGCATCGTCACCAAGAAGGCGGTTGAGGATAAGATCGTCGGCGCCGCCGACATCTTCACCACCGCCGACAAGGAAGTGCCGACCCAGGCTGCCCAGGTGCAGAACCTGATCCTGCAGGGTTATGACGCCATCGTCATCAATGCCGCATCGCCGGATGCGCTGAACGGCGCCATCAAGCAGGCCTGCGATGCCGGCATCGTCGTCGTCTCCTTCGACGGGACCGTCACCGAACCTTGCGCCTACCGCGTCGTCGTCGACTTCAAGGACATGGGCAAGCAGGAAGTCGAGCAGATGGCCAAATTCCAGCCCAAGGGCGGCAATTTGCTGGAAATCCGCGGCCTTGCCGGCACCTCGATCGACGATGCCATCCATGCCGGCATCCTCGAAGGCGTCGCCGCCCATCCCGAGTTCAAGATCGTCGGTTCGGTGACCGGCGACTGGGACCAGACGACGGCGCAGAAGGCGGTCGCGACGATCCTGCCGTCGTTGCCCGACATCGTCGGCATCGTCGACCAGGGCGGTGACGGTTATGGCGCGGCACAAGCCTTTGCCGCCGCAGGCAAGCCGCGTCCGACCATCATCATGGGCAACCGCCAGGACGAGCTGAAATGGTGGAAGGAGCAGAAGGACAAGGACGGCTACCAGACCTGGTCGGCCTCGATCGCGCCCGGCGTGTCGTCGCTGGCCTTCTGGGTGGCGCAGCAGGTGCTCGACGGCCGCACGGACATTCCGCATGACCTTTTGGTGCCGTATCTCGCCTTTACCCAGGACAATTTCGAGACCGAGCTGCCGAAAATCAAGGAGGGCGGCGTCGCCACCCACGAATACAGCCAGGAAGACGCAATCGCGGCGATCAAAGCCAATATCAAGTGATGCATTGCATTCATTGCCAGCGGCATGACCGACCGGATATCGTTGAGCATGCCTGAGGCCAATACGGACATCATCAGACTGGGCGGCGCCGAAAAACATTTCGGCGCCGCCCATTTGGACATCATCAGGCTGAACGGCGCCGAAAAACATTTCGGCGCCGTTCGGGCGCTTAACGGCGTCGACTTCCATGTTGTATCAGGCGAATGCGTCGGGCTGGTCGGCCACAACGGAGCCGGCAAATCGACGCTGATGCATATGGTGGCCGGTACGCTGCAGCCCGATGGCGGTGAGATCGCGGTGCGTGGCAATGCCGAAACCGACTACTCGGTGGCGCGCGCGCTGAAACTCGGCATACGCTGCGTGTTCCAGGAACTGTCGCTCTGCCCTAACCTCAGTATCGCGGAGAATACGCGCATCAACCATCCGGCGCTCACCGGCTTCGGCTGGCGACGCAAGGCGGCTGCTCTCATTGCCGCCAAGCTGGACGAAATCTTTCCGGATCACGGCATCTCGGCAGACGACATTGCCGGCGATCTCTCCATCGGCCGGCGGCAGATGGTCGAGGTGGCGCGCGCCTTCACGGTGACGCGCGATCCGCTCGACTTGGTCATTCTCGACGAGCCGACCTCTTCGCTGGACGCGCATACTGCGGGCCAGCTGCTTGCCTTCGTGCGCCGTTTCGTAGCCACCGGGGGCAGCTGCATCCTGATCTCGCATGTGCTGGGCGAGGTGCTGCAGAATGCCGACCGCATCGTGGTCATGCGCGACGGCAAGGTGGTCGCCACGGACGTTGCAAAAGCGTTCGACCGCGACCGGCTGGTGGCCACCATGGGCGGCGCGGAAGCGCGCGAGAAGATCGCGGCGGAGATCGCCGCCAGGCCGGCGGCGGGCCCGCTCAGGGTGCGGGCGCGGCCCGAGCGGCAGCAGGACGGCAAGGAGCTTGTCGCTCGCGCCGGCGAGATCATCGGGCTTGCCGGGCTTGCCGGCCATGGCCAGACCGACCTGTTGCTGGCGATCTTTGCCGCCGCGACGCGTAGAAGGCTTGATATCGAGGTGACCGCCCCGGTGGCGCTGGTGGCCGGAGACCGCCAATCGGACGGCATTTTCCCGCAATGGTCTATTGCCGAAAACATCGGCATCCGCTCGCTGGCGCGGCTGCGCAAAGGGTTGCTGATCTCGCCGCAGCGCGAGGCCGAGCTTGCTGAGTTTTGGAAGCAGAAGATCGGCATCCGCACGCCTGACATGACCAACAACATCTTCTCGCTGTCCGGCGGCAACCAGCAGAAGGCGCTGTTTGCCCGCGCACTGGGTTCCGATGCGCAGATCGTGCTGATGGACGATCCGATGCGCGGCGTGGACATCGGCACCAAGCTCGAGGTCTACGATCTCGTGCGCGAGGAGGCGGCCAAGGGCCGGACCTTCCTCTGGTACACCACCGAGACCGAAGAGCTCGACAATTGCGACCACATCCATGTCTTCAAGAACGGCCGCATCGTCGCCAATCTCACGCGCGACGAGCTGACCGAGGAAAAGATCATCCAGTCCTCATTCGGCGACGCGGCCTGAGATGACGGCAGTCGCTCCCGGCCCTACGTCCTCGCCGCGCAGCAGCGCGGCCCGCGCGCGCCTGCTGCGCAGCCTGTTGCCGGCGCTGTCGCTGGCGCTGGTGGTTATCGCCATCGCCTGGCTCAACCCACGCGCCATCAGCTATTTCGGCTTCAGCTTGATGTTGAACCTCGCTATTCCGATCGCGCTGGCGACGATCGCCCAGATGTTCGTCATCGCCGGCAATGAGCTCGATCTGTCGATCGGCACCTTTGTCGGCTTTGTCGGCTGCGTCACCGCGACCTGGCTGAAGGACGCGCCGCTGCTCGGCGTGATCATCCTGCTCGGCTCCATAGGCGTTTATGCGCTGCTCGGCGCACTGATCCATCTGCGCAATCTGCCGTCGATCGTGGTGACGCTGGGCATGAGCTTCGTCTGGCAGGGACTTGCCATTCTGGTGCTGCCCAAGCCCGGTGGCAAGGCGCCGGACTGGCTCTTGTCGCTGATGGCCTTCAAGCCGCCCTTCATTCCGTTCCCTATCATCGCCGCGCTGGCGATCGCAGCGGTGGTGCATTTTGGGCTGATGCGCACCTCCTATGGCGTCATCCTGCGGGGATCCGGCGGCAATCCGGCGGCGCTCAGGCGCGCTGGCTGGTCGCTGCTTCGAACCAAGATCGTGCTGTTTGCGCTGACCGGCCTATTCGGCGTTCTGTCCGGCATGGCGCTGATCGGCATCACCACCTCGGCCGACGCCAATATCGGCAATGGCTACACGCTGCTGGCGATCGCCGGCGTCATTCTCGGCGGCGGCGAGTTCGTCGGCGGCCGGGTGTCGCCGATCGGCGCCGTGCTCGGCGCGCTGACACTGGCGCTGGCGGCATCGCCTCTGCTCACCTTCATGCACATTCCGCCGGACTGGCAGGTCGCGGCCAACGGCGCCATCCTGATCATCGTGCTGGCAGCCCGCGTCCTGATCAGCCGCAGGGAGAGGTAGCGATGACGCTGGTTAAATCGCTTGTCGCCAAACCCTGGATCTGGTCGTTCATCGGCGCGATGTTCGTCTGGCTGGCGACCATCGCTTTCACCGGCGGCTATGGCGGCGGCGGCATGATCACGGCGGCACTTTCGCTTGCCGTGTTCACCGTGATCGTCGGCGTCGGCCAAATGTTCGTCATCACGCTCGGGCCAGGCAATGTCGACCTGTCGCTGCCGGCCAATATCGGGCTCGCCAGTGCCGTCGCCATGAAGGTCATGGGCGGCAGCGATTCCATGATCGTGGTCGGGCTGCTCGCCGCGCTCGCCTGCGGCGCTGCCATCGGTGCCGTCAACTATCTCCTGATCTGGGCGCTGAGGATCCCGCCGATCATCGCCACTCTGTCGGCCAGCTTCATCATCCAGTCGATCGACATCAGCTATGGGCGTGGCCTGCAGATCAAGCCGCCGCCCGGCTTTGCCGATTTTGCCAACTGGCAAATCCTGGGCATTCCAGTGCTGGCGATCCTTACCGTATTGTTCACCATCGGTGCGGCCATCGCCTTGCAGCGCATGATCTATGGCCGCTCGGTGCTGGCGATCGGCCAGAACATCCGCGCCGCGTGGCTTGCCGGCGTCAATGTCGGCCGCACCCGCTTCCTCACTTACACGCTGTCGGGCGCGCTCGGCGGCATGGACGGGGCGCTGCTCGCCGGCTATTTCCGCGGCGCCAATGTCGATATCGGCAACGAGTACCTGCTGGCCTCGATCGCCGTCGTCGTCATCGGCGGCACCTCGGTCGCCGGCGGCAAGGCCAATGTTCCCGGTGTCTGGGGCGCGGCGCTGTTCCTGGTGCTGCTTCTGACCATGCTCAACACGTTCGGCGTCAGCGCCGGCGTTCGGCTGTTGCTGACCGGGCTGATCATCGTCGGCGTCATCACCGTAGCCGGTGGCGAGAAGGCGGTACGCTAGCGCCGGCTCCTGCCAGCGACACGGCCAAATTTGACCATGTGGACAAAAGTCCGCACCCGTTCCATAGTTCCGCGTCTGATTTCGGAACAGCCGGCTCGACACGGCTGTCAAACAGAGGGGCACTAGATGGAAAACCGGAAAAACAAATCGCAATCGACCGGCCTGTCGCGGCGCGACGTGCTGGAACTCGGCGCACTTGGCCTGGCCGCAGCCATGCTGCCGGGTGCAGCCTTCGCCAAGGACAAGAAGCTGAAGGTGGCGGCGATCTTCGCCACGCCGATCGAGGAGCCGTGGGACAACCAGATCCACGTCGCCCTTCAGAAGGCCGAGAAGGAACTCGGCATTGAATACAAATGGTCGGAAAAGGTGCAGACCGCCGATTTCAGCCGCGTCATGCGCGAATATGCGCAAGGCGGGTATCAGCTGGTGCTGGGCGACGCCTTCGCCGCCGAGCGTGAATCGCGCCGCACGGCAAAGCAGTTCCCGAAGACGGCATGGCTGTTCGGCTCGGGCGCCGGGCCGGCCGAGCCCAATTTCGGCGTCTTCGACAACTGGATCCACGAGCCGGCCTACCTCTCCGGCATGATCGCCGGCAAGATGTCGAAGTCGGGCACGATCGGCGCGGTGGCGGCCATGGGCATTCCGGAAGTGAACCGGCTGGTCAACGCCTTCTTTGCCGGCGCCAAGGAGGTCAATCCCAACATCAAGAAGAAGGTCGCCTTCATTGGCTCGTTCTTCGATCCGCCCAAGGCCAAGGAAGCGGCGGTCGCCCAGATCGATGCCGGCGTCGATGTCATCTATGCGGAGCGCTTCGGCGTCATCGAGGCGGCGGTGGACAAGAAGATCCTCGCCATCTCCAACATGTCCGACCAGTCGAGCCTCGGCCCCGACACGGTCATAACCGGGCCGGTCTGGGACATGTATCCGACAGTCGAGCAGGCGATCAAGCTGGTCAAGGCCGGTGTCTTCACCGCGCAGGACTATGGCGATTTCTCGCGCATGGCCAAGGGCGGGTCGTTCCTGGCGCCCTACCATAAATTCGACAAGACGCTGCCGGCGGATGTGAAGGATCTGGTCGAGAAGAAGAAGGCCGAGATCCTGGAAGGCAATTTCCGGGTGGATGTGGATGAGAACACGCCGGTTTCGGATTAGCTCGGCGCACCCCCTCCCCCTTGAGGGGAGGGTGGCCCGCAGGGCCGGGTGGGGTCCTCCGCGAAGTGCTCCATCCTGCTAAGTCATGGGTTGAGGCAGTTGACGTGACCCCACCCGCCTCGCTTCGCTTGGCACCCTCCCCTCGAGGGGGAGGGGTATCTCCGCAGGAGCATCCTTGTCCGCCCCTCTCATCGAAATGCGCGGCATCACCAAGAGCTTCGGCGCCGTCAAGGCGAATGAGGCTGTCGATCTAAGCGTCGCCCCAGGTGAGATCCTCGGCCTGCTGGGCGAAAACGGCGCCGGCAAGACGACGCTGATGAATGTGCTGTTCGGCGCCTATGCGCCGGATGCCGGCGAAATTCTTATCCAGGGCAAGACCGTGCGGATCACCAGTTCGGCCGATGCGCTGGCCGCCGGCATCGGCATGGTGCACCAGCATTTTCATTTGGCGCCAAGGCTGACGGTCCTGGAAAACCTTCTGATTGGCATTCCCGGCAAATCCGGCCGCATCGACCGCGCCGGCGGACTTGCCCGGTTGTCCGACATCAGCCGTCAGCATGGGCTGACGCTGGACCCCAACCTGCCTGTCTCCGCGCTGTCGGTCGGCGAGCAGCAGCGGCTCGAAATCGTCAAGGCGCTGTTTCGCGGCGCCAGGCTGTTAATCCTCGACGAGCCGACGGCGGTGTTGGCGCCGGGCGAGGTCGACGGGCTGTTTTCGGCGCTGCGCTCGATGGCGGCGCAGGGGCTCGGCATCATCTTCATCTCGCATAAATTGAACGAGGTGCGGGCGCTCACCCATCGCTGCACCGTATTGCGGCACGGCCGCGTCGCCGGCCGTGTCGACGATCCGGCGAACACGACATCGGCAGAAATGGCGCAGCTGATGTGCGGCCATGAGATCGTGCCGCCGGCAAGAGGACCTTCGACCCCAGGCGCGGCGGTGCTGACGCTCGACGGTATTTCCACCTCACGGCATTCGGGGACGCCGCTGCGCGATGTATCGCTTGCCGTTCGCGCGGGCGAAATCCTCGGCATTGCCGGGGTCTCCGGCAATGGCCAGCGGGCGCTGGCCGAGGTGATTTCCGGCACGCGCGCGCCCGACGCCGGCGCGATGACGATAGCCGGCAAACCTGTTACGCGGTTCTCGCCGCGCGAGGTGCAGGCGCTCGGCCTTGGCCGCATCCCGGAAGACCGTATGACGACCGGGCTGGTCACCAATCTGCCGCTCGCCGATTCCATGGTGTTGCCGCGCATTGGTACTGCGGCTTTCAGCAGCCGGGGCCTGCTCAAGCCAGATGCGATCCGCGCCTTCGCCGAAGAACAGATCAAGGCCTATGACATCAGGTGCCCCGGGCCGATAACCCGCGCCGGCGCGCTGTCGGGCGGCAATCTGCAGAAGGCGCTGCTGGCGCGCGAACTGGCTTTCGACCCGAAGGTGCTGATCGTCTCGCAGCCGACGCGCGGCCTCGACATCGGTGCCGCCCGCTTCATCCACGAAAAATTCCTCGACATGCGCGCCAAGGGCTGTGGGATCATCGTCATCGGCGAGGATCTCGAAGAGCTGCTGGTGCTCTGCGACCGCATCGCGGTGATGTATGAGGGCCGCATCGCCGGCACGCTGGACAGCGCCGATGCGACCATCGCGCGGCTTGGGCTGCTGATGACCGGGGCGGAGGGCAGAGCCTAGATGGACTTTCTCACTCGGTTCCTCGCAGAAACCTCAAATAATACTGCCCGCTTTTGGCTGACTTTAAGCGTCAGCGCTGCCCCTCACCTGCCTGCCGGCATCCTCTCCCCGTATAGAGACGGGGAGAGGGGCTCTCACCCATGGTTTCGCCAATCACCACAGCTGCAAGAGGGGAGTTGCATAGGGCCCAGATCCCTTCTCCCCGTGTCTATACGGGGAGAAGGTGCCGGTGTCCGAACCGGATAGATAGGTAACAGAATGGACCGATAGCATGGGTGACAGTTTTCTCCTTCGCCGGGAGGA
>NZ_JAMYSN010000042.1:0-34347 GCF_040321955.1 Mesorhizobium sp. M0217
GACTCTGCCGCCCACGTTTCTCTTTCTTCAATATTCAATTTTCAAAGAACAGACATCACTTCACGCAATGTCGTGGCCCGTTCCACCTCTGGCTTCGGGGCCGTCCGAGTGTCGCTTACGCGGCTCTCTTGAATTCTCACAAGGGCTTTCTCAGAAGCAAACTGCTTCGCCGCCAGCGGCGCACCGCCCTCGTTCGTGAGGCGTATATAGTCGCCACCAACCAGAACTGTCAACAGTCATCGACGATGTTTTTGAACTTTTTACGACAGAAGTTTTGGCGACGGCGGACTGCCCCAAGGGAACATTGGCATTGCCAAAAAGGAGCCCTATTGCCGCCGCATTGCCGTTCGACACCAAGGCCAACAAAGAAGGGCTCGGCGCGGCCCGCGAGGTGCCTTCCTATAAGAGCCAAAGCGGGGTCTGCGCATCACGGTTCGGAGCCTCCTATAAGAGGATAAAGACGCCTCTCTACAAGGGGCTGTAAAACAGAGCGTGTGAGCGGGGATTTCGCCGCTTCGTTGACTTCACCCGCCGTGACAGGCAAATGTCATGGCCCAACAGAAGCGAAAAGCCGTTCCGCCCGGGGAAGAAGCAGCCTTTCTGGATGCCAGACACGGAAGATGTCATAGCCGAACTCGGCAATGAGCCGCCGCTGATCGCAGATGGCCGCAGCGGCCCGCCCGACCGGCGCGAGGTTTCAGCGCGCTGGCTGTCGGGCACCTTTCTTACCGGCGTGACCTCGAGTGTGCTGATGGGCGTGGCGTTGTTTGCCGCCCTTGACGGCCGCCAGCAGCTGGCAACCCCGCCCGAAATCGCCGAACTGGCCCAGCTCGAAAGCGGCGGCGATTCCGGCGAGGTCGCCAAGACCACCAGGCTGGTGGCGCCGCGCCAGATCGCCAAGGCCAAGGACCGCCGGCGCATGGAAGTGTCGATGGTGACCAAGGTCGGTGACCGCGACGTTATCCACACCATGCCGTTCGTGCAGATCAAGATGGCGCTGGCCGCCGGCCACACCACCAACCGCGCCTATCCGCCTTTCGACCCGATGCAGGTGTTCGGCGACGATGGCGACTCGACGCCGGCGCAGCCGGCGACGGCTTCCGCAGTTGGGGGCCAGATCTACGGCGCCAAGGTCGAAAGCGAGATGAGCCTGAAGACGGTCGATTTCCCGGTCGAGACGGCCTCCTTCGACGAGAAAAGCGACCTGTCCGCCGACGAGGTGGAAAAAGTGGTGCGCGAAGCCGGCACCGACCTCAGCGACGGCGCCGTGCAGGTCGCCTCGCTGCATTATGTCGACCCGCAGCGATTCGGCGATGCCTTCGCCGAATCGATGGCCGGCTCCTACGACGTCAAGATCGTGCCGGAAAACGTCTCGGTGGCGCCGCGCGTCGCGCTCGACGACCAGACCCCGGCTTTCGCCGAGGAAATCATTCCCTTCACCAGGGACCGCGACATTGCCGAGGCTTTCGCTGATTCGGGCTATACGGGCGATGACGCCACCGGCATGGCGGAGGCGATCGGCAAGCTGCTCAACGCACCGGCGCTGAAGGCCGGAACCGTGCTGCGGGTCGGGCTCGAGGTACATGGCGACGCCGCCAAGGTCGTTCGCACCAGCGTCTATGACAAGACAACGCACATCGTCACCATCGCGCTCGACGACCGCGGCCAGTATGTGCCGGCGCAGGAACCGGAGCCGAACCCCGAATTGCTGACCGCGTTCGACGATTCGTCGGCACCGGTGGTGGTGCGCGGCAATCTGCCGAACGTCTATGACGGCATCTACCGCGCCGCCTATTCCTATGGCATGTCGAAGAAGCTGACCCAGCAATTGGTCAAGCTCCTGGCCTCCGGCGTCGACTTCCAGTCCAGGCTCAATCCGTCGGACCGCATCGACGTCCTGTTCTCGCAGCCGGACGGCGACGACCAGGCCTCCGACGAATCGGAACTGCTCTATGTCTCGTCGACCTTCGGCGGCCAGACGCGCAATTTCTACCGATTCCAGATGCAGGACGGCTCGACCGACTATTTCGACGAGGACGGATCTAGCGCCGAGCAGTTCCTGTTGCGCAACCCCCTGCCCGCCGGGAAATTCCGCTCCGGCTTCGGCGCCCGCCGACATCCGATCCTCGGTTATGTCCGCATGCATACCGGCGTCGACTGGGCGGCGCCGATCGGAACGCCGATCATCGCCGCCGGCAACGGCACCATCGAAAAGGCCGGCTGGGCCGGCGGCTACGGCAAACAGATCATCATCCGCCATGCCAATGGCTACGAGACCTCCTACAATCACCAGAGCGCCTTTGCCAAAGGCATCGAACCCGGCGTTCATGTCCGCCAGGGCCAGACCATCGGCTTCCTCGGTCAGACCGGCCTCTCCACCGGTCCGCATCTTCACTACGAGCTGATCGTCAACGGCACCAAGGTCGACCCGATGCGCGTGCGCCTGCCGGTCGGCAAGGTGCTGAAGGGCGACGACCTGGTCGCTTTCAAGCGCGAGCGCGAGCGCATCGATGAACTGCTCAAGCAGGAAGACAGCAATCCGCTGAAGGTCGCGAGCGCCAAGATCGAAGGCTAGTGCATGTCGCCCAGAAGTGTGCCGCGGCTCTGGGACAAGGACATGTGTCAAAACAAAGACTTAAAGCGCGTCGTATGAATCCGTTTCAGCGCGACGCGCTTTAAGCCGTCACACTCGACGCCAGCGAATCATAATCGCCCCATCAGAGCATTCCGAATCGGGTCGGCTCCGAATCAGGTCGACTGCTCCTCTTCGGCTCGTGACCAAGGCAGCTTTTGCCCCGAAACGGTGGCCCAGGCGATAACAGCGGCAAGGAGGCAAAGCACGGCCGTCACTGTCGACACGGCCGCGAACGCCGCATCGCTGGCGGCGAGCCGTGTTGCATCAAGGTCTGGCGCCAGGCCGGCCAATGCCGGTTCGCCGAATCCCGGAATGCCCGGCCTGACGCTGGTATCGAGCATCGTCGAATAGACCCAGGCCGCGAGCGAGCCCATCGCCGCCACAGCAATCAGCCCGCCAATGCGCGAAACCGCATTGTTGATGCCGGAAGCGGCGCCGGTATCCTTGTCCTCGACCGCGGTCATGACCGCCGTCGACAGCGGCGACACCACCAGCGCCATGCCGAGCCCCATCACGGCCATCAGCGGAAAGATACCGGTCCAGAAATTGTGCATGCCGGCATGAGTGAGCAAAGCCAGCCCGGCAAAGGCGATGGCAACCACCAGGCAGCCGCTGGCGATCGGAAAACGCGGACCGATGCGATCCGACCACTGGCCGACGAGACCCGACAGCAGCGCGATCGACGCCGACAGCGGCAGGAAGATGAAACCGACCTCTTTGGTGCTCAGCCCCCATCCGGCGATCAACAGCATCGGCAGGTAGAACAGATTGGCCGACAGGGCGAAATACAGGAAGAAGGTGGCGAGGTTGGCGCCGGCAAAGGCGCCGATCCGAAACAGCTTGAGATCGATCATCGGCTCGCGCTGCCGAAGCTCGAAGACGATGAAGATGATAAGCAGCACGGCGCCTGCGGCGATGCTCGGCCCCGACATCAGCCCGCTGCCTTCGGCGCTCATCGAGGTCAGTCCGTAGGCAAGCGCCCCGAAGGCAAGCGTGGCGAGAGCGGCGCCGCCGAGATCGAGGCTTCGCTTCTCCGTCGGCGCGTCGGCGGGAATCTTGGCCAGCAGGAGATAGATCGAGATCAGCCCGAGCGGCAGGTTGACGGCGAAGATCGCCCGCCAGATACCGCCGCCAAAGGCCGACAGAACGAAGCCGCCGAGCACCGGACCGAGCGCAGTCGTCAGCGCCGAGGCGGCGGCCCAGATGCCGATCGCCCGGCCGCGCTCCTTCTTCGGATAGGCCTTGGCGATGATGGCGAGGCTGCCCGGCACCATGATCGCCGCACCAATGCCCTGAATGGCGCGAAAGGCGATGAGCACCAGCGCATTCGGCGCCACCGCGCAGGCCAGCGAAGCGACGATGAACAGCGCAATGCCGGCAACGAAGGCGCGCCTGAGGCCAAACCGGTCGCCGGCGGCGCCGCCGGCCAGAATCAGCGCCGACAGCGTCAGCGCATAGGCGTTGGAAATCCACTGGACCTCGGCCAGGCTGGCGCCGAGGTCGACGCGCATTGCCGGCATGGCAATGGCCAGGATCGACCCGTCGATGAAGCCGAGCGCTGACGCCAGGATCGCCGCTACCAGCACGAACTTGCGCTGCGACTGCGGGCAAAATGTACCGTTGGAAAGCGACCTGGTCAGGGGAACGGCTGCGGCTTCGCTCGGAGACTTCATGAGCGTCTGCTTAGACTTGTTGCGGGCCGGCAACAACCAGCCAGCACCCTGCGCTCATGAATCCAGCTTTGGATATCGGCCTGCCTTATGGGCAGGCCGATATCACTGCGCTGGAGCGCTCACTTGCTCCGCAACATCATCGGCCGAGGGACCGCCGACGAACTCGACGGTGACGCCCGGCGACACCAGCTTGGCCAGTTCACGCGCATCCCAATTTGTCAGGCGCACGCAGCCATGGCTTTCGGTCTTGCCGATCTTGGAGGGATCGGGCGTGCCGTGAATGCCATAGGTCGGCTTGTCCAGCGCGATCCACACCGAGCCGACCGGGCCGTTCGGACCCGGCGGGATGGTCAGGATCTTGTCGTTCTGGCCCTGCTTGAAATTGATGCTGGGGTTGTAGGTGTAGTTCGGATCGAGCGCGACGCGAGACACCGTATGGGTGCCGGTCGGCGAGGGCGTGTCGGCTGAGCCAATGGTGGCCGGATAGGCCGCGACCAGCTTGCCACCGGCGTCATAGGCGAACACCTGCTTCTTGTCCTTGTCGGCGACGATGCGGGCAACCGGCGTCGCCACCAGCCTGCCGAAATTGGCGACCTTGATGATGGTGCCGGGACGGCTGAAGTCGGCCTCGGGATTGAGCCCCTTCAGGTAGTTCTCGTCCATGTGGAACCGTTCGGCCAAGGCTTCGGTGACGGAGGTGTAAGCCATGCGGTCGAGCTGTGCCTTCTGGCTGTAATCCTCCGGTATCGAGGCGACATAAGGCCCGGCCGCGTCCTCGGGCGTGATCGTATAATTGGCGAAAGCATCGCCACCGGTTTGCGCCAGCGCAGCCTGGATGCCGACCGCGTCGGTCGAGCGCAGATTGCTGCCGGTGATCTGGTTATAGGCGGCAAGCGCCTTGTCGACATTGGAGCCGAAGCGCCCGTCGACGACGCCGGGTGAAGCGCCGGCGCGGTCGAGCAGCACCTGCAAGGCGGCTACATCCTGGCGTGCGCCGAGTGAAAGCGAGGGATCGACCACGGTCTTGCCACCGGCTTTCGGCGGCAGCGCGGCCTGGTCGGCGGGCGCCGCCGGTTCGGCGGGATCGATAGAGGCTTCGTTCAGCGGCTGGCGCTTGACGGGCCGCGGTTCAGCGGATTTCGGCGCTTCCGGATAGGTGTCGCTGTCATTGGCATCATCCTGCGGAGCGGCCCCCAGGAATCTGTCGCTTTCAGGATCGTATTCATCAACCGGCGGGCCGGGGATTCGTCCCTGATCGTCCAGTTGCCTGCGGCGGAAACGCGCCATGTCTTCGGGATCGTCGAGATAGTAGCGGTCGTCGTCTTCGACCGGTGCGCGTCCAAGCTCACGTGCCCGCATTTCCCGGCGCAGCGCGCGGCGGTCGAGCCTGGTCTGCGGCGGCTGGATGGCGATGACCTTGCCGGTCTCGGCATCGACGATGACGCGGTTGCCCCTGGCGTCGTAATAGATGTCGAGATTGCCGTCCTGGGCAAGCACAATGCCGCCGCTATCGGCGGCGCGGACGGCCGGCAGTGCGTTGTCCACAGTCGGCGATGCCATGGCGCTGGACGTGAGCAGCCCGGCGGCGAGCACCGAAAAGGCAAGGATCGTGCGGAACATGGTGGTCAAACTCTCCGGTACTTACAGCGCCGCGCGTCCGTTTGGACGCGCAAAGGACGCTGTAACACTTCATGTCTGCGCATGATCCTTTCCGAAAATCGAATTTCGATTTTCGGGGTCATGCGTAATTGCCGCCGCCCGGCAGTGTTCCCACCAGAACGTTCTCGCCACCGTTTGGATGCGCAAGGAACGCCCTGATCGTCAAAAGCCTGCAGGCAAACCCCTTCGCCAGCAAACCACAACATAAGCTTTCCAACATGAACCGGGCATGAAGATGGCAGATTACTGGTTGCTACAGGCCCAATTCCTTGCGCGTCTGCTTCGTCAGCTTGAGGACGACGAGGCGGTGGCTTTCGCCGAGATAGTCCTTCAGCGCATCATCATCCATGCTCTGGCTTGTCTGACGCTGGATCCATTTCATGCCGCGCGAGGCGAGATAGGGCGCCGGCCGGCAGCCGGGCTGATCCTTCAGCACGTCATAAGCCATTTCAGAGCATTTGAAGGTGACGAAGACGCCACCCTCCCGGTCATGGCCGGCGATGGTGAAGACCTTGCCACCGACTTTCCAGACATCGGCCCCGCCCCACTGCACGACGTGCGTCGTCTGCGGCAGCGAGGCGCAGAAGCTGTTGTAGTCGTCCAGCGTCACCTGCACCCCCGTCAAAGGATTGTTGTTTCATAACAAAACGCCGCGCGTCCGGTCGGACGCGCGGCGTTGGATCAGGCTGCCGCGTCGGTCGGCACCACAGTGGGCCTGGACCGGAAATTCAACCGGTCGGAGCCGGCGGTGACCTTGACGGTCGAGCCGTCGAGTATCTCGCCAAGCAGGATTTTTTCCGCCAGCGGATCTTGCAGGTCCTTCTGCATCACCCGCTTCAGCGGCCGCGCGCCATAGGCCGGGTCGTAGCCCTTCGCCGCCAGCCAGTCGATCGAATCCTGGTCGAGCGACAGTGTGATCTTGCGGTCGGCGAGCAGGCTTTCCAGCCGCTTGAGCTGGATCTCGACGATGCGGCCCATATCCTGCCGGCGCAGCCGGTGGAACAGGATCACCTCGTCGACGCGGTTGAGGAACTCCGGCCTGAACGAGGCTCTCACCACGCTCATAACCTCGTCGCGCACGGCATCGACGTCCTGCTCTTCGCCGAGATTGACCAGATATTCGGCGCCGAGGTTCGACGTCATGACGATCAGCGTGTTGCGGAAGTCGACCGTGCGGCCCTGCCCGTCGGTCAGCCGCCCGTCGTCGAGCACCTGCAACAGCACGTTGAAGACATCCGGATGCGCCTTCTCGATCTCGTCGAACAGCACGACCTGATAGGGCCGGCGCCGCACCGCTTCGGTCAGCGCACCGCCTTCCTCATAGCCGACATAACCGGGAGGCGCTCCGATCAGCCGGGCGACCGAGTGCTTCTCCATGTATTCCGACATGTCGATGCGCACCATGGCGCTCTCGTCGTCGAACAGGAAATTGGCCAGCGCCTTGGTCAGTTCGGTCTTGCCGACGCCGGTCGGTCCGAGGAACATGAACGAGCCGATCGGCCGGTTCGGATCCTGCAGCCCGGCCCGGGCACGACGCACGGCCTTGGACACCGCCTGTACCGCTTCGCCCTGGCCGACGACTCGCTTGCCGATCTCGTCTTCCATGCGCAGCAGCTTGTCGCGCTCGCCCTGCAGCATCTTGTCGACTGGAATGCCGGTCCAACGCGACACGATATGGGCGACGTGGTCGGGCGTGACCACCTCTTCGACCATGCCGGCCTTGCCGTCCTGGGCTTCGGCTTCCTTCAGCTTCTTTTCCAGTTCCGGGATCTTGCCATAGGCAAGCTCGCCGGCGCGCTGGAATTCACCCTTGCGCTGGGCAATGGCGAGGTCGTTGCGGGCCGCGTCGAGCTGCTTCTTGAGGTCAGCGGCGAGGCCAAGCTTCTGCTTCTCCGACTGCCATTTGGCGGTGATCTCGGTCGATTCCTCCTCGAGGCCGACGAGTTCCTTTTCGAGACGCGCGAGCCGGTCCTTTGACGCCTCGTCCTTCTCGACCTTCAGTGCCTCGCGCTCGATCTTGAGCTGCATGATGCGGCGATCGATCTCGTCCAGCGCCTCGGGCTTGGAATCGACCTGCATCCTCAGCCGCGACGCGGCCTCGTCGACAAGGTCGATCGCCTTGTCCGGCAGGAAACGGTCGGCGATGTAGCGGCTGGACAAGGTCGCCGCCGCGACCAGCGCCGAATCCGAGATGCGCACCTTGTGGTGCTGCTCGTACTTCTCCTTGAGGCCACGCAGGATCGACACGGTATCTTCCACCGATGGCTCGTTGACGAAGACCGGCTGGAACCGGCGGGCAAGGGCCGCGTCCTTCTCGACATGCTTCCTGTATTCATCGAGCGTGGTCGCGCCGACGCAGTGCAGTTCGCCGCGCGCCAGCGCCGGCTTCAACAGGTTCGAAGCGTCCATGGCGCCATCGGCCTTGCCGGCGCCGACCAGCGTGTGCATCTCGTCGATGAACAGGATGATGCCGCCGGCCGCCGAGGTGACTTCGTTGAGCACGGCCTTCAGCCGCTCCTCGAACTCGCCGCGATATTTGGCGCCGGCAATCAGCGCGCCCATGTCGAGCGCCATCAACTGCTTGTCCTTCAGCGATTCGGGCACGTCGCCATTGACGATGCGCAGCGCCAGACCTTCGGCGATCGCCGTTTTGCCGACGCCCGGCTCGCCGATCAGCACCGGGTTGTTCTTGGTACGCCGCGACAGCACCTGGATGGTGCGGCGGATCTCGTCGTCACGGCCAATCACAGGGTCGAGCTTGCCGGCGCGGGCATCGGCGGTGAGGTCGCGCGCGTATTTCTTCAGCGCGTCATAGCCCTGCTCGGCGCTCGCCGAATCGGCGGTTCGGCCCTTGCGGACGTCGTTGATCACCTGGTTCAGCGCCTGCGCTGTGACGCCGGCCTTGGACAGGATATCGGCCGTCTTGGCCGACTTCTCCATCGCCAGCGCCTGCAGCAGCCGCTCGACCGTGACAAAACTGTCGCCGGCTTTCTTGGCCAATTCCTCGGCGGTCGAAAACACCTTGGCCAGCGGCTGCGCCAGATAAAGCTGGCCGTTGCCGCCTTCCACCTTGGGCATGGCCTCAAGGGCGGTCTCGACGCCAAGCTTGACGTCGCGCACGTTGCCGCCGGCGCGCTCTATCAGCGAGGCGGCCAGCCCCTCGTCGTCATCGACGAGGACCTTCAGCATATGTTCGGGAGTGAATTGCTGGTGATTGCGCGAGAGCGCCATGGTCTGGGCGGACTGAATGAATCCGCGGACGCGCTCGGAGTATTTCTCGAGGTTCATATCTGTCTCCTTCCATCACCGGCCCGCTTTGCGGCACCGGATCAGATTGCGGTGACGGACCCGCTCATCCGAGCCGGGTCCAGTTCACGCCAGATATGGGGCGCAAGCCATTGCCGCTCAAGACGTCCGGCTGATGATATTGCATGGCCGAGCAAACGAAAACGGCGGAGATTTCTCTCCGCCGTTTCATCGACTTATGTCTTGTGGGTCAGTTGTTGGCGTCGACGGCGAACGGGTCGCCGGCAGAGCTTTCGGCCGGCGCCGCATCAACCACGTCAACAGCGGCAGCGGTCTCGCCGGCGCCATCCACCACCTGGCCACCACCAGACTGTTCGTCACCGACCTGATCGGCATTGTTGCGCGGGCGGCGCGGACGCCGCGGGCGACGGGCAGCGCCGCTCTCGGCGGCTGCCTCATTGAGTTCGGCCCGGGCGGCAAGAGCCGCCGGCGACAGGTTTTCGTACAGCGGCGCCGGCTCGGAGAAACCACTCTCGGCTTCGGGCTCAACCGCGGAAACGGTTTCCGCCTGTGCCGGGGTTTCGGTGAAGCGCTGCTGGTCGCCGCGCTGGCCGTTCTGCTCGCCACGCTGGGCAAAGTCGCCACGCTGGTCGTTCTGGCCATAGCCGCCATTGGGGCGGCGGTCACGGTTGCGGCCATTGTTGTCGCGGCCGTTATTGTTGCGGCCATTATTGTCACGGCCACTGTTGTTCTCGCGGCCGTTTTCCTGGCCGTATGCGAGTTCGGCCGGCGTGCCCTCAATCGTCGGCTGCGGACCGTTGCCGTGGTTGGCCATCGGCGCTTGCGTCTCGCCGCCATTGCCGCTGCCGGCATTGTCAAAATCGTCGCGATCTTCATCGTCGTCGAATTCGTCGCGGTTCTGCGGGGCATTCTGGATCGGCATCTGCGCCTGTGCGGCGGCAATGATGCGGTTGTAGTGCTCGGCGTGCTGGAGGTAATTCTCCGCCATAACCCGGTCGCCGGAGCTTTGCGCGTCACGGGCCAGAGTGGCGTATTTTTCGGCGATCTGCTGAGCCGATCCACGGATTTTCACGTCCGGGCCGTTGCTCTCGTAGTTGCGCGTCAGGGGATTTGGGCCCTTGCGGTTGTTGTTATTGTTATTGTTGTTGCCACCGCCGCCGCCATTGTTGTTGCGACCGCGCATGCGCCTGTTCTGCTGTTGTGGCCTCATAAGACTCTCTTCATTTTGAAATTTTCGAAAAACGTTTCACGAACGGAGGCGCTCATGCAGCCAGCCGTTTCGTTTCTTCACCGGCGTTCGCCCGCATCAATTGCGTTGGCGCCACGTGTCATCCTGTTCCGGTTACATCACTTGCCGGACGATTCCCGCACGAAGCTTGGGCGTCGTTTGCGCAAGAAGGCAGCTATTTCCAAGGAAAACCGAATCGCTAAGAGCACTGCCTGCTTCGTCTCATCCGGTTAGGGCGGACTCTAGCCGCATTCCCCGGCATTGCCAAGCGCTTTTTTGCACTGCGTCAAGGCTTTCCCTGTTCAAACATAAGAACCCTGTCGTTTCCGCCAAGATCGACAAATGCCCCGGCCAGCCTGTAGCCGGCTGCCGCGAATATGTCTTTGACCTCATTGCGCTGCGTGTGGCCGATCTCGACCGCTATCTTGCCTTGTGCTTCCAGAAACTTTGCCGCCTCGGCAGCGATGATCCTGTAGGGGCCAAGACCGTCCACACCGCCATCAAGGGCTCTGTGCGGATCGAAATCGCGGACCTCGTCCTGCAGATTTCCAATGTCTCCAGTCGGTATATAGGGAGGGTTTGCGGCAATTACATGGTATCGGCCCGAAACTTTTTCGAACCAGTCGGACTGCAGCCCCACGAACCGGCCGGCGAGTCCGAGTTGCTCGGCATTGCGTATCGCGGTTGCCAGCGCGCCTTGTGAAATATCGACCCCGGTGGCGGTCGCGGCCGGAACCGCGCTGAGCAGCGCCAGCGCAATCGCGCCGGTACCGGTGCCGAGATCGAGGATACGGCATTCCCCCAGCCTTTCGGCCGTCGCGCCGGCAAAAGGCAGGATCGCCTCGACCAGCGTTTCGGTGTCCGGCCGCGGCTCCAGCGTTTCCGGCGACAGCGACAGCCGCAGGCCGTAAAACTCGCGAAACCCGAGGATGCGGTGCACCGGTTCGCCGGCCATGCGGCGCTGCAGAGCAGCGCCGATTGCGGCAACCGCACCCGCATCGACCGTCCGTTGCGGGTCGGCGATCGCCTGCGTACGGTCCGTGCCGGAAAAATGCTCGACGATCAGCCTGGCATCCAGCGCCGGGTCGGGAAGGCCGGCCGCGGCAAGCCGCTCCCGCGCCACCCGCAACAACGGCCCGAGCGCGCCGGGCAACATGTCAGCCATCGAGGCCAATATCGGCGAGCAGCTTCGACTGATGGTCGGCAATCAGCGCATTGATGACCTCATCGAGCTCGCCCATCATCACCCGGTCGAGCTTGTAGAGCGTCAGGTTGATACGATGGTCGGTAAGGCGGCCCTGCGGGAAATTGTAGGTACGGATGCGCTCCGAACGGTCGCCCGAACCAACCTGCGATTTGCGTGACTCCGAGCGCTCCTCGTCCGCCTTGCTGCGCTCGAGGTCGTAAAGCCGCGCACGCAGAATCTGCATGGCTTTCGCCCGGTTCTGATGCTGCGACTTCTCCGCCTGCACCACCATGATACCGGTCGGCAAATGGGTGATGCGCACCGCAGAATCGGTGGTGTTGACGTGCTGGCCGCCCGAACCCGAGGCGCGCATCGTGTCGATCCGGATGTCTTCGGCGCGAATGTCGATGTCGACCTCTTCGGCCTCCGGCAGTACGGCCACCGTCGCCGCCGAAGTGTGGATGCGCCCGCTGGCCTCGGTCGCCGGCACGCGCTGCACGCGGTGCACGCCGGATTCGAATTTCAGATGCGCAAAGACGCCCCTGCCGGAAATGGTGGCGATGATTTCCTTGAAGCCGCCGGCATCGCCGTCGCTGGCCGACACCGTCTCGAAGCGCCAGCCGCGTTCGGCGGCATAGCGCTCATACATGCGAAAAAGGTCGCCGGCAAACAATGCCGCCTCGTCGCCGCCGGTGCCGGCGCGGATTTCAAGGATGGCGTTCTTGTCGTCGGCCGCATCCTTAGGCAACAGCAGGATCTGGATGTCCTTTTGCAGCTGTTCGATACGCGCTTCGACGCCCGGCAGATCTGCCTCCGCCAGGGCCCGCATCTCGGCATCGGTGCCCTTGTCGGCAAGCATCGCCTCGAGGTCGGCTTGCTCGCGCTCGACTGAGCGCAGTTCCCTGACCTTGGCCACCATGTCCTGCAGCTCGGCATATTCCGAGGCCATCTTCACATAGGCATCGGCCGCCGGGCCGGCCGACATCTGCGCTTCGAGCATCTCGAAACGCTTGACGACCTGATCCATACGCTCGCGGGGAAGATTGACCATGGCTAATGCTATAGCGGGATGGAGCGGTCGTCGGCGAAGGCCTGCAGCAGCGCCCGCATCGGCAGCCCTTGAGCTGGCGCCATCAGATTGTCGGCAAAGAAAGCCTCCAATTCCTCCAGTGGCAGTTCGGTCAACATCGCCTTGACCGGGCCGATCGAGGCTGGAGACATCGAGATCGAGCGGTAGCCAAGGCCGATCAGCGCCATGGCGGAAATAGGTTTTCCGGCAAGCTCGCCGCACAGCGTCACCGGCGTGTGGTTGCGAACCCCGGCGTCGGCGATCTGCTTCAGAACCCGCAGGAAAGGCGTCGAAAGCGTGTCGAAGCGGTCGGAGAGCTGCGTGTTCCCCCGATCGACCGCCATGACGAACTGGAACAGGTCGTTGGAGCCGACCGAGACGAAATCGACCGCCTTCATCAACTCGTCGAGCTGGAACAGCAGCGACGGCACTTCCAGCATGGCGCCCACCTTGAGGCTGGTCGGCAGATGGTGGGCAAAGCGGGAGAGATGCCGCACTTCGCGGTCGATGATCTCGCGCGCCTGGGCGATTTCGCCGAGTTCGGTAACCATCGGCAGCATCAGCTTCAGTTCGCGCCCGCCGCAGGCCTTCAGCAGAGCGCGGATCTGGGTCCTGAGCAGACCCGGCCGGTCGAGCGTCAGCCGGATCGCGCGCCAGCCGAGCGCAGGGTTTTCTTCCTGGATGGCGCCCTTGAAGTAGGGCAGCACCTTGTCGCCGCCGATGTCGATGGTGCGGAAGGTGACCGGCTTGCCGCGCGCCGCGTCCAGCACGTCGCGGTAGAGCCGCTCCTGCGCCTCGGCACGCGGGAAGGTCGAGGCGACCATGAACTGCAATTCGGTGCGGAACAGGCCGATGCCGGCGGCACCCGCCTCGGCCAGCTGCGGCAGGTCGACGGCCAGGCCCGCATTCATCAGCAGGTCGACCTGGACGCCGTCCTTGGTCACCGACGGCTTCTTGCGCAGTTCCCGGTAGACTTCCTGCCGGCGCGCCCGGAAGCGCACTTTTTCGGCATAGGCAGCTTCGAGGTCGGGCTGCGGCCGCAGATGGATGGTGCCTTCCTCGCCGTCGACGATGATGGCATCGCCGTTTTCCGCCATGGAAACGGCGCCCTTCATCTGGCCGGCGACCGGAATGCCCATGGCGCGCGCTACGATGACGACATGGCTGGTGGCAGCGCCGTCTTCCAGCACCACGCCGCGCAGCTTGTCCCTGGGATAATCAAGCAGTTCGGCCGCGCCCATCGAGCGCGCGACCAGGATGGCATCCTTCGGCAGTGACGCCGCGACGTCGTCAGGCCCGCGCCCCATCAGCTGGCGCAGCAGCCGGTTGGCGAGATCGTCGAAGTCGCTCATCCTCTCGCGCAAATAAGGATCGGTCATGTGCAGCATGCGGGCGCGCATGTCGCTTTGGACCTTTTCCACCGCCGCTTCCGCTGTCAGGCCGTTGCGGATAGCCTCTTCCAGCCGGCGCACCCAGCCGCGGTCGTTGGCAAACATGCGATACGCTTCGAGCACCTCGCGATGTTCGCCCTCGAAGGCGACATCGCGCCGCTCCAGCATGTCGTCGATGGAAAGCCTGAGCGAACCGAGCGACGTCTCCAGCCGGCGCACCTCTTCCTCACTGTCCTCGTTGAACAGATTGGTGACGACGATGCGTGGCTCATGCAGCACGACATGGCCGAGGCCGACACCCTCGTTGAAGGACAGGCCGGTAAAGCTGACGGGACGGCGCAGGTCGAGTTCGAGGCCGGGCCGGGTCAGGCGCGCGAGATCGCCGGTGGCGATCATCTCGGCGATCACCATGGCGGTCGTTTCCAGCGCCTCGACCTCGTCGTCGCGGTAGTGGCGCATGGTCTTGTTCTGCACCACCAGCACGCCGAGCGTGCGCCCTGCCCTTAGTACCGGCACGCCTAGGAAGGAATTGTAGATCTCTTCGCCGGTCTCCGGCAGGTAGGCGAAGGCCGGATGTTCCTGCGCATTGGAGAGGTTGAGCGGCCGCGCGCTGGCGGCAATGGTGCCGACGAGGCCCTGCCCCAGCCGCAGCTGCGCCAAATGGACGGCGTTCGGGTTCAGACCTTCGGTGGCATAGAGTTCGAGCACCGAATCGGCGCGCAGCACATAGAGCGAGCAGACCTCGGCGACCATGTTGGAGGCGATGTCGCGCACGATCCGGTCGAGCCGCTCCTGCGGCTCCAGCGGCTCCTGCATGAGCTCGCGGAGCCGTTTCAGCAGAACGCGCGGGCCACTGGCCGTATCACGCATCGCGGCTTCTTCTCCAATGGGCATTTTGCCCGCCGCAGTTTCCACTGCCACCGGCGCACACGCAACAACTCAAATCGCTCTCGCTACTGCTTATCCAGACCGTACACGGAATGCAAAGTGCGAACCGCGAGTTCCGTGTAGGGACCGTCGATCAGTATCGAAATCTTGATCTCGGAGGTGGTGATGGCGCGGATGTTGATCGCCTTGTCGGCCAGCGCCTTGAAAGCGGTGGCGGCCACACCGGCATGGCTGCGCATGCCGATGCCGATGACCGAAACCTTCGACATGCCGGCTTCCGACTGCACCACGTCATAGCCGATCGAAGCCTTCAGTCGCTCCAGCACGGCCAGCGCCTTGTCCACGTCGCCGGACGGCACGGTGAAGGTCATGTCGGTGAACTTGCCGTCCTCTGAGATGTTCTGGACGATCATGTCGACGTTGATGTTGGCCTCGGCCAGCGGGCCGAAAATGCCGGCGGCAACGCCCGGGCGGTCGCCGACGCGGCGCAGAGAAATCTGCGCTTCGTCCTTGGCGTAGGCAATTCCGGTGACGACCTGCTGTTCCACGATCTCTTCCTCGTCGCAAATGAGCGTTCCCGGAGGATTGAGCAAATCCCCCATTCCGGGCGCATCGGGATCGTCGAAGGACGACCGCACGAACGTACGCACCCTGTGCACCATGGCAAGCTCGACCGAGCGCACCTGCAAGACCTTGGCGCCGAGCGAGGCCATTTCGAGCATTTCCTCGAACGAAATCTTGTTGAGCCGCCGCGCCTTCGGCTCGATGCGCGGATCGGTGGTGTAGACGCCGTCGACATCGGTGTAGATGTCGCAGCGGTCGGCCTTGACCGCCGCGGCAATGGCCACCGCGCTTGTGTCGGAGCCGCCGCGGCCGAGCGTGGCGATGCGGTTGTCCGGGCCGATGCCCTGGAAGCCGGCGACGACAGCCACCTGGCCCTCGCCGAAGCGCTTGATCAGGAACGCGCCGTCAATGTCGAGGATGCGCGCCGCGCCATGCGCGTTGTCGGTCTTGATCGGGATCTGCCAGCCCTGCCAGGAGCGGGCATGGACGCCCATATTCTGCAGTGTGATCGCCAGCAGGCCGGCAGTCACCTGCTCGCCCGAGGCGACCACGGCGTCATACTCGCGCGCGTCGTGCATGGGCGAGGCTTCGCGCGTCCAGCCAACCAGTTCGTTGGTCTTGCCCGCCATCGCCGAAACCACGACAGCGACCTCATGGCCGGCATCGACCTCGCGTTTGACGTGACGCGCCACATTGCGGATGCGGGCGATGTCGGCGACGGAGGTTCCGCCGAATTTCATCACGATGCGCGCCATGGAAGCGAAATGCCTTTGACTGAAGCCGGCCCAGGACCGAAAGGGGAAGTAAGCGCTCGACAGAAGCCGGCCGCTGAATGCGCGCCTCCTTAGCCAAATGATCACGGTTTCGCAAGGCTGGCGGCGGATGCCGGCTTCAGGATCGCGGCATATTGCGTTCGGCCCCGCCGCCGCTTACCAAATGCTGCCCGCGGGAAACTCCTTTTGGTCCGGCATATCGAATGATTGTTCGCCTTCGACGCGCCATGCGGTGGCAATCGCTGCCGCTGTTCATCGGCTTCGCCGTGCTGGCGTTGATCGTCGGCACACGCGCCGTGCTGGTCGAGACCCAGAGAGCCAATCGTGAGGCCGCGCGCGAGGCGGTCGAGTATCAGGAATTGCTTTCCGGTTTGCTTGCGATGGCTCAGGAGGCCGAGACCAGCCAGCGCGGCTATCTCCTGACCGGCGAGAAATCCTACCTCCAGCCTTATCGGCAGGCGGTCGACGCCATTCCGGGCCAGCTTGCCCGCATCGACGGCATGACCGCGCCGGACGACGAACTCGTGCAGCAGATCAACCACGTCAAGGACGCGCTTTCACAAAACCAGGCCGAATTGGCTGAGACGATTGCACTCTACGATCGCGGCGATGCGGCAAAAGCTCTGGAACTGGTCCGCAGCGGCCAGGGCAAGGCCGCCATGGACCAGATCCGGGCCAGCATGGACACGATCCGGCGCATTGGCGGCGCAGCCATCGCCGCGCGCGACGCTCATACCGACCGGGTCGAAAACTGGCTGCGAATCGGCTCGATAGCGGCGCTGCTGGCGATCTTCCTGCTTGGCGCCTACACGGTTCGCCTTTCGCGCCGCCGGTTCCGCGCAGTGGCCATCGCCCAGGAAGAGCTGATGCGCAAGAACATCGAGCTCGGCAACGAAATTCAGACGCGTGAAAAGGCCGAATCGCAGATCCGCCAGATGCAGAAGATGGAGGCTGTGGGCCAGCTGACCGGCGGTATCGCCCACGATTTCAACAACATGCTGGCGGTGATCATCAGCGCCATGAACCTCGCCCAGCGCAAGCTGGCGCGGGGCGAGCACGACATCATGAAATTCATCGAAGCGGCGACCGATGCGGCGACCCGGGCCGCAAACTTGACGTCACGGCTGCTTGCCTTCTCGCGCCAGCAGCCGCTCGCGCCTCAGGTTGTAGACGCCAATCGTCTGGTCGCCGGCATGTCGGACCTGCTTCGGCGGGCGCTCGGCGAAACCATCCGCATCGAAACCGTGCTGGCTGGCGGCCTGTGGAAGACCCATGCCGATCCGAGCCAGCTCGAAAATGCCATTCTCAATCTGGCGGTCAATGCGCGCGACGCCATGAGCGAGGACGGCAAGATGACCATCGAGACCGCCAACAGCCACCTCGACGAGAGCTACGCCGCCACCCATGCCGAGGTCAAAGACGGCCAGTATGTGATGATCGCGGTCAGCGACACCGGCGCCGGCATGCCGGCGGACGTCATGGAGCGGGCTTTCGAGCCATTTTTCACCACCAAGCCGGTCGACAAGGGCACCGGCCTCGGGCTGAGCCAAGTGTTCGGCTTCGTCAAACAGTCCGGCGGACACATCAAGATCTACTCGGAACCCGGCCAAGGCACCACGATCAGGATCTACCTGCCGCGCTTCTTCGGCCCGGAAGAGGCCGCCATATCTTCGGAACGAGCCGGAAATCCTGCCGTGCCGGTCACCGAAACCATCCTTGTCGTGGAGGACGATCCACGCGTGCGGGCTTCCACCACCGATGCCATGCGCGAACTCGGCTACACCGTCATTCATGCCGCAAGCGGCCAGGAAGCGCTGGAAAAGCTGGGCGACAACCCTGGTGTGGCGCTCATGTTCACCGATATCGTCATGCCGGTGATGAATGGGCGCAAGCTCGCCGAGGAGGCGCTGGCGCGCATGCCGAAGCTGAAGGTGATCTTCACCACCGGCTTCACCAGGAACGCCGTCGTCCACAATGGCGTGCTCGACCATGACGTGCATTTCCTGGCCAAGCCCTTCACCATCGAGCAGCTGGCGGCGAAATTGCGCGACGTGCTGGACGCAAGATGACCGAGACCCTGGAAATCGTCACCTTTCGCCTCAAGCCTGGAGCGGAAGCGGCCTTTGCCGCCGCCAACAACCTGGTCGCCGACTGGCTGGCGCGGCAACCTGGTTTCGTAAACCGCTGCCTGGCGCGGCGGGACGATGGCGGATGGGTCGATGTGGTGCGCTGGCGAAGTCGCGAGCAGGCTCTCGCCGCCGCGGGCCGCATCATGGCCGAGATCGGCGATTGCGAAGCGATGCGGGCCATCGATCCCGCAAGTGTTGCGATGGAACATTCGGCAATTGTGATCTCGAGGCCATAGGTCGACTAGCCAGCAGTCGCAAAAACCGTCCTTGACTTTCTTGCCCCGGCACCCGACTTCCTAGCGTCCGAGGAGACCCGCCCCATGCCAGAGGCCCGACGATCGACAATCGATGCCGGAGAAGTGGAACGCTTTTCCGCGCTTGCCGCCGAATGGTGGAACCCGAACGGCAAATTCCGTCCGCTGCACAAATTCAACCCGGTCCGGCTTGCCTATATCCGGGACCAGGTGGCGGCGCGCTTTGGCCGCGATCCGCGGGCGGCGCGGCCGTTCGAAGGCCTGCGTTTCCTCGATATCGGCTGCGGCGGTGGGTTATTGTGCGAGCCGATGGCAAGGCTTGGCGCCGAAGTGGTCGGCGCCGACGCCTCGGCAACCAACATCGAGGTGGCGAAGCTGCACGCGGCCGAAGGCGGCGTGACGGTGGATTATCGCGCTACGACCGCTGAGGATTTGGCCGATTCCGGCGAGAAATTCGACGTCGTCCTCAACATGGAAGTTGTCGAGCATGTTGCCGATGTCGACCTGTTCATCGGCAAGTGCGGCGAGATGGTCAAGCCCGGCGGCATCATGTTCGTGGCTACCATCAACCGCACGCTGAAGGCACTGGGCCTGGCCATCATCGGCGCCGAATATGTGCTGCGGTGGCTGCCGCGCGGCACCCACCAGTTCGGCAAGCTGGTGCGGCCCGAAGAGCTTGAAAAGGCGCTCGGCAGCGCCGCCATGACCATCATCGACCGTACCGGCGTGACCTACAATCCTCTCGCCGACCGCTGGGCACGCTCCAAGGACATGGACGTCAACTATATGGTGCTGGCGGAAAAACGATCGGTCTGAACGAAGGGGCGGCCGTGGACACTATGAGGGCCCGAGAGCTGGCGCTCGATCTGCCCGAAACGGTCGAGCAATCGCATTTCGGCAAGGCTGACTTCCGCGTCCGCAACCGTATCTTCGTCTCGCTGCCCGAAGCCGACCGTGCTGTCGTCAAGCTCGACCGCGACCAGCAAGAGATGATGGCCGCGGCTGAGCCATCGGTTTTCAGGCCCGTGACAGGCGGCTGGGGCCAAAAGGGATGGACGTCGATCATGCTCGAAGCCTGCGACGAACAGACATTCCGCAGCGCCGTTCGGACGGCCTGGCGAAACGTCGCCCCGCCGGCGCTACGGAAGCGCCTCGACGCGAGCCAAATTTAAGCTTGAGCAGTTCGAGCAAAGTGTGAAGCGGTTTTCCCGGGAAAAGCGCATAGCGCTTTGCCTAGGGAATTGCGTAAACCAAAGACCCTATGCCTTCTGGCTCTGCGCCTTGGTGGTGATGATCACGCCGATGGTGATGATCACCGCGCCGGCCCAGGTCAGCAACTGGTAGTGCTCGCCGAGGAAGATGGTTCCGGCAAACAGGCCGACGGCCGCCGCCACATAGCCGATCTGGCTGAGATAGACCGGACCGCCCACGGCCTGCAGCCGGAAGAAGAAGGCAAACATCGCCGAGGCCGAAGCGACCTGCGCCACGACAACCAGCGGCACGGCGCCAAGCGGGGCGAAGGCACTGAGGCCGAACAGCGCGAGAATGCCGATCAGCAGCAGCGTCGCCGAGGCCAGGTGGCTGCCGACGGCCAGTTCGATCGGACCAGTGCCTTCGGGCCAGTCGACGGTGCGATAGATATTGCCGGCGGCAAGGCTGACCGGGATCAAAAGTCCGACCAGTACCCAGAAGAAATCGGCCGGCTGGCCGGCCTCGCCGCGCGTCACCGCCACCATGACGGCGCCGATGAAGCCGACGGCGATACCGATACTGCCGAGCATATTTGGCCGTCGAACGCCAAGCAGGATCGAAAACACCAGTGTGATGACCGGCGACAGCGTGAACATGATGCCGGTATAGCCGGCGCCGAGATGCGGGATTGCCGAAAACATCAGCAGATTGGGCACGGCGTAGGACACGGCGGCGGTGATGAAGAAATAGCGCAGTCTGTGCGAGGTGAGCCGCATGCGCTCGCCGTTCGCGAGCAACGCGCACAGCAGCACGCCCCCGGCGCCGAACGAGATGACGAAGGCCCAGACCATGGCCGGAACGCCGGCAGCCGTCGCCAGCTTGCCGAACGGCAGGGTCAGGCCGAGCAGGCCGCCGGTGACGACCAGCAGGCCAAGCGCCGATTCCCAGAGAAATTTCATCGGATGGTCCCGTCACTCACTTGCGGCACTGGGTCGAAACTGTATCTTGAGGTAGCATACCACAAATATTCTTAACGTCAAGATACTTAGCGGTGAGACAGATGGATCGCGCAGCAAAGGCGGTGGAGCAATGGAAGCGGGAACGGCCGGACCTGGAGGTGTCGCCAATGCTGGTGCTTGGGCGGCTGAACGAAGCCTCGTCGCTAATCGCCCGCGAGCGCCTCGCCCCGCTGTTTGCCCGTTTCGGACTGCAGGCCGGCGAATTCGATGTGCTGGCGACGCTGCGCCGCTCCGGCCAGCCCTACGCGCTGACACCGACCGCTCTATATGAGGCGACGATGGTGACCTCTGGGGCCATGACCAACCGGCTCGACCGGCTTGAGAAGGCCGGACTGATCCTGCGCGGCCCGCACCCCAACGACCGGCGTGGCATTGTCGTGCAACTGACCGAAAAAGGTCTGGCCTTGATCGACGAAGCCCTGACCGCCCACGTCGCCAACGAGCATGAAATCCTCGCCGGGCTCACCGGCACGGAGCGGGGGGCACTGGCTCAGTTGCTTGGCAAATTGATCGATAGCGCCAGCTGATCGCTCAATTGCGCTCCTCGGGAAAACTCGGGATCGGCATGAAATCGATGCCATCCTCGGCCAAGCTCTTGGCTTCGTCCAACGTCGCCTCGCCATAGATGCCGCGCGCATCGCTCTCGCCGAAATGGATCTTGCGCGCTTCTTCGGCAAACTTGTCGCCGACATAGTCGGCATTCTCGCGCACCTTCTCGGCCATCGCCTTCAGTTGCGCCAAAGCCTGCTTCTGGGTTTCGCCCATGGCCAGCGCAATTGTTTCCTGCTTCCGCGCGGTGGAGACGGCTGGCGCCATCAGCGCCTTTTGCACCTTGTGCGAGCCGCAGCTCGGGCAATCGACGAAGCCGCGCTTCCTCTGCGTGTCGAAATCGTCATTGCTGCGAAACCAGCCCTCGAATTCGTGCTCGTGCTCGCAGATCAGGGCAAAGCGGATCACGAAGCCGCGCCCCTGAGCCGCGGCACTTCAGCCGTGCCGGCATTGACGGCAAAATCGCGCGCATTCCTAAGGTTGGGGATTTTTTTGCGCGCGGCCGACGACTGTGCGGTATCGATCTCGCCGATAATCACGCCCGGCTCGGCATGGACGGCCTCGGCGATGATGCGACCCCACGGGTCGACGATCAGCGAATGGCCATAGGTCTCGCGGCCGTCCTCATGCAGGCCACCTTGTGCTGCAGCAACCACATAGGCGCCGTTCTCGATGGCGCGGGCTCGCAGCAGCACATGCCAGTGCGCTTCGCCGGTCTGGCGGGTGAAGGCGGCAGGCACCGACAAGAGGTCGGCGCCGGCCATCGCCTCGGCGCGGAACAGCTGCGGAAAGCGTAGATCGTAGCAGACGGCAAAGCCCAGCCTGGCGCCGTCGATCTCGGTGACGACCGCTTCGGTGCCCGGCTCATAGGCGGCGGATTCGCGCCAGCTTTCGCCATTGTCGAGATCGACGTCGAACATGTGGATCTTGTCATAGGTGGCGAGCGTCGCGCCATCCGGCCCAAACAGCAGCGCCCGGTTGGCGAGCTTGCCGTCGGCGCGCAGGATGGCGGTAGAGCCAATATGCAAGAAGACGCCGAGTTCGCTGGCGAGCTTGCGCGCGGTCGCCACGACGATGTCCTTGTCTTCCGAGGTGAAGGAAGCAGCCCTGGCTTCCTTGTCGCGAATCAGCGCACCGGTCATTTCCGGGGTCTGGATGTAGGTTGCACCGAGGCCTGCCGCCTCGCGAACCAGCCGTTCGAGATCGACCGCGTTGCGCTCGGGGCTCTCGCCCGAACGCATCTGGATCGCCGCCGCCTTGAAAACACCCATCGTCACGTCCTCTTTGAGCAATTCCAGGAAAAGTGTGTACCGGTTTTCCGTCCGAAATTGCATAAAAACAAAGACATAGAGCGGCCCTACGAACCGCTCTTTGTCGTCGAGCCGTTGGCAAGCAGCCTGTCCAGCTGGCCCCGCGCCTCCAATTCGTGGAGGTCGTCGGAGCCGCCGACATGCGTGTCGCCGATGAAAATCTGCGGAAAGGTCGAGCGGCCATGCGCCCGCGAAATCATTTCCTGGCGCAATTCCGGCGAAAACGAAGCGTCATGCTCGGTGTAAGCGACGCCCTTGCGTTCGAGCAGCCGCTTGGCCGCCGCGCAATAGCCGCACATCATACGGGTGTAAATCGTCACATCGAGCATCGGTCCGTGCCTTTCCTCGACCTTATATAGTCGCGGACTCGTCGGCCCGAAAGTCCCCCGGCAGGACACGCGCGAAGGTCAGCACATCGACCGCTCCGGCGCCGCCCTTCTTCAGCGCCCTGGCGACCGAGCGTACGGTGGCGCCGGTGGTGTAGACATCGTCGACCAGAAGCACGCGGCGCCCAGTGATCTCGATTTCGGCTTCCGCAGGCACACGGAAGGCGGCGCGGACATTGGCCTCGCGCTCCTGCCGCTCCAGCCCGACCTGCTGGCGCGTGAGCTTGACGCGCCGGACCGCCGAGGGCGAGAAAGGCAGCCCGCTAAGCTGCGCAACCGCCCTTGCCAACTCCGCCGACTGGTTGAACTGCCGGCGAAAGAAGCGCCGCCAGTGCAGCGGCACCGGTACGACGACATCGGCGTCTGCAATTAGCTCAGCGCCGGCGCGCAGCATCCAGCGCGCCATCCACGGCGCCAGATCGGTGCGATCCTGGTATTTCAGACCTTGCACCATCTGGCGGGCGACACCTGAATAGGCCACGGCCGCCCGCGCCCGCTCGAACGGCGGCGGATCGGCGATCGCCTCGGCCGACAGGAATCCCTCGCCCATATCGTGCGTGAATGGCGTGCCCATCACCGCGCACCATGGCCGCTCCAGCAGCCTGAGTTTCGGCCAGCAGGCACCGCACAAAACGCCGGGTTGCGAGACGTGCCTGCGACAGCCGGCACAGACCGGCGGGAACAGCATCCGCGCCGGCCAGTCCAACATGGCCAGTTTCAACATGGTTTGAGCGAGGCTCTTGATCTCCATCACCGGATCGGCCACGTGGTTTTGACGTCCGCGCCAGGATATCACTAGACGGACAAACAGGGATGTCTACCGTTGCAGCCGATCATCGATACTGAACTTTGGCTGGTGCGCAAGCGCAGGGCGCTGGCCCACCCCGTAGCCGGCGCGGATTTTCTGATGCGGCGGGCGGCGGAAGACCTTGCCGACCGGCTCGGCGCGGTCGAGCGGAAATTCGGCAAGGCCGCGGTGCTGTTTTGCCAGACGCCGGACGCAACGGACGTGGTCGCTGCAAGCGGCAAGGCAGCGGAGATCGTGCGCGTCGAGGCAGATCCAGCGTTTCTGGACGGCCGGCCAGGGCTGATAGCACCGCTGGAAACAGTGCCGTTCCAGCCGGAAAGCCTCGACCTCGTCGTTTCACTTCTGTCGTTGCAGGCGATGAACGACATTCCCGGCATGCTGGTGCAGATCCGCCGCGCTCTGCGGCCCGACGGGCTTTTCCTCGGCGCCTTTGCCGGCGCCGGCACGCTTTCCGAATTGCGCGAAAGCCTGCTCGCCGCCGAGACCGAACTCTGTGGCGGCGCCAGCCCGCGTGTCATCCCCTTCACCGATGTTCGCGACGCCGGCGCACTGCTGCAGCGCGCCGGACTGGCGCTGCCGGTGGCCGACGTCGAAACGGTGACCGTCCGCTACGATACCCTCTTCGACCTCATTGCCGATCTCAGGGCGATGGGCGAAACCAGCGCGCTGACCGATCGCAGCCGGCGACCGGGAGCGCGAAAGCTTTTTACCCGTGCCGCCGAAATCTATGCCGAACGCTTTTCGGACGCTGATGGCCGCATCAGGGCAAGCTTTTCCATCGTCTGGATGTCGGGCTGGGCGCCCGATGCCTCGCAGCAAAAGCCCTTGAAACCGGGTTCGGCGAAGGTCTCGCTGAAGACGATACTGGAAAACCCCGGCGGGCGGTGACGGCGCTCCGGATCAGTGCTCGGCGAAGGCGTTTGCGAGCCTGCTGTTGTTGTCGCTGAACAGAAACTGGATCGCATTGCTGGCCTTGCCGACACCCCCGACGATGGCAAGCGACAGCACCGCAACGATCAGGCCATATTCAATGGCCGTGGCGCCTGTTTCGTCCTGCAAAAATCGGCGCAGCAATGGCTTCATGATCGTCGATCCCTCTCATCCCCGACCATATCGCCGACCTGTTAAGAAAGGTTAACGGCACAAGCTTAACAGGCTGTGAAATGGGCCTGCGTTGAGGAAGTTCTCAAGCTGGTGTCGACCTTGTCGCCGCTGCGTTGGCCGTCGGCGCGGATGATGCAGACTGAGCTCGGTGAGGGCTGCAGCACGCTTCTGCGCAGCGTATAGGTGGCCCGCGAGCCGATCGAACCCGTGCTCATCGGGTCGAGACCGCCTGCAAGAGCATCGCGGCTGGATGATCGCGTCTGGTTGTCCAGCACGGGGACCGCGATCAGCGCCAGCGCCACTGCGGCCGAGCCGAACAACAGCGTGACGCGCAATAAGCCGACGCCGGCGGCGCGATAGCTGCGATCTGGCCGGATCGAGTCCCATTCCCTGTCGAGGCTCATGCAATCGCTCCCCGCGAACCCGCTTTGCCGCAATTTTTCACGACGAGATAAATCTTCCATTAACGCTGGCTAGATCAGACCGCGAAATGGCTTTGTATCACAACAGGTCGATGAGGAACTGGATTAGCGGCGCGTCGGCCGGCGGCATGGGATAGTCGCGCATCTGCTTTGGCCGCACCCATTTCAACGCCTGCCCTTCCCTGGGCTGCGCGATGCCGCGGAAGCGGCGGCAGACGAACAGGGGCATCAGGAGATGGAAATCATCATAGGAATGGCTGGCGAAGGTGAGCGGCGCCAGGCAAGGAATGTCAGTCTCGATGCCGATTTCTTCCTGCAGTTCGCGGATCAGGCATTGTTCCGGCGTCTCGCCTGGCTCTACCTTGCCGCCGGGAAATTCCCACAGGCCGGCAAGCTGTTTGCCCTCGGGCCGCTGCGCCAGAAGCACCCGCCCATCGGTATCGACCAGCGCGCACGCGGCGACCAGCAGCAGGCGTTTGCCGGTGATCTCGCTCATGCGCCCGGCGGCCGGCGATAGTGGTAGCGATAGACTTCGTCGAAGCCCAGCGAGCGATAGAGCGCCAGCGCCGGCGCATTGCCGGCCTCGACCTGCAGCCAGGCTTCGCGAGCGCCACGCAGCCTCGCCCACTTCAGCGCCGACAGGATCAGGTTGCGGCCATGGCCCTGATTGCGCGCCGACTTGGCGGTGGCGATCTCGAACAGGCCGGCAAGATCGCCGTCATGGACGCAGATCAGCACCGCCAGAGGGTCGGCCCCTTCCTCCAGCGCAAACAGCCCGACTTCGGGTTGGATGGCGCCGATGATTTCCGAAAGACCGGGCCGCAGCGATGCATCCGAGCCGCTGACCTTGAGCGACGCGCCGAGAAAGCGGCTGATATCCTTCAGCGGAATCTGGTCCATGGCCGGCGCCAGTTGCGCGTCCGCCAGCGGCAGCCGCATCACCAGGGATTCGTCGAATGTGCTCCAGCCCTCATTGTCGAGATGCTTGGCTAGGTCCGGCCCCGACAGCGGCGAGATGCGGAAGGTCAGCGGCCTGCCATAGGCGTCGAAGCGCCGGCTGGCGCGGCCGATGCGCTCGGCAATGTGCTGGGTGTCGCCGGGATCGAGCGGGTTGACCGAGTTCAGCCGCTTGGCCGGATGGCCGGCTGTCAGCCGCACCACCCAGGTGCCGTCATAATGCACGGCCGCCGCCGGCCAGGCGCGAAACCCCGCAGCCTCGTAGCGGCGCACGATGGCGAGCATGCTTGCCGGATGCCTGGAAGCCAACTCCATCAGCTCCGGTAATCGCCATTGATGGCGACATATTCCTTGGTGAGGTCGCAGGTCCACACCGTCGCCTTGCCGCGGCCGATACCGATATCGGCGCGGATGCGAATGTCGTCGCGCTTCATATAGGCCGAGGTCGCTTCCTCGGAGTAGCCCGGGTCGCGTTCGCCCTCATGCGCCAGACGGTTGTCGCCGAACCAGATCGACAGCCGGTCGCGATCGGCCGGCTCGCCGGCCTTGCCGACGGCCATGACGACGCGGCCCCAATTGGCGTCCTCGCCGGCAACCGCCGTCTTGACCAGCGGCGAATTGGCGATGGACAGCGCGATGCGCTTGGCCGAGCGCGCCGATTTGGCGCCGGTAACGGTGACTTCGACCTGCTTGCGGGCGCCCTCGCCGTCGCGCACCACTTGCAGCGCCAGCGATTTGAGCACCTTGCCCAGCGCCCGGCGGAACGCGCCGAGACGCGCATCCTTGGGATCGCTGATGGCGGGCGCGCCGCGCTTGGCAGCGGCTCCGGTGGCGAACAACAGCAGCGTGTCGCTGGTCGAGGTGTCGCTGTCGACGGTGACGGCGTTGAAGGTCTTGGCCGTGCCGCGCGACAACAAGTCCTGCAGCACGGGGGCGGCGATCGGCGCATCGGTGGCGATGAAGGACAGCATAGTCGCCATATCGGGCGCGATCATGCCGGCGCCCTTGGAGATGCCATTGATGATGACGTCGGTGTCGCCGAGCTTGACCGTCGCTGTCGCCACTTTCGGATAGGTGTCGGTGGTCATGATGGCCTTTGCCGCCTCGGTCCACAGATCCGGCTTGCCGTCCTTGACCAGTCCGGCCAGCAAATGGCTGAATTTGGTGGTGTCGAGCGGCTCGCCGATTACCCCGGTAGAAGCGAGGAACACTTCGCCTGGCGTGCAACCTGCGGCCTTGGCCGCGGCCTCGCCGGTCAGTTGGGTGGAGGCGCGGCCCTTCTTGCCGGTGAAGGCGTTGGCGTTGCCGGAATTGACGACCAGCACCCGTGCCTTGCCGGCGCCAAGGTTCTCGCGGCAGAAGTCGACCGGCGCCGAGGGGCATTTCGACTTCGTGAACACGCCGGCAACCGCTGTGCCGGCATCGAAGACCATGGCCAAGAGGTCGGTACGGTTCTTGTACTTGATCCCGGCCTCGGCGGTGGCGATGCGCACGCCCTCGATGGCAGGCATTTTGGGATATTTCTTCGGCGCGAGCGGCGAAATCGTTGCGGACATTGGAGACCTCGGGCGAGGGAAAAACGCTGGGCGAAGGCCGGTTTGCCCGATAGCACGGCCCGGCGCAAGGGCGTTTTCTTGGCCGCCGCTGTCGGCAAGCCACCAGGGATTAAGCTTGCATTTCAAATCCGTTGGCGTCACCGGGGCCTCTGGCGTTATGATATCGGCCATGGGCAGGCTGGTGATCTTGGCGGTGGCGTTTATGGGGCTTTTGCTCCTGAGCGCCGATGCGCAGCCGGAACGGCGCGTGGCGCTGGTCATCGGCAATGGCACCTATGCCGAAGCCGGCACGCTCACCAATCCGGTCAACGATGCGCTCGATATTGCCGGCAAGCTCCGCTCGATCGGCTTCGACGTCATCGAGGGCAACGATCTCGGCAAGCGCGAACTCGAGCGCAAGATCGGCGAATTTTCCGATGCGCTGGAAGGTGCGGGCGTCGGGCTTTTCTATTACGCCGGCCACGGCCTGCAGGTGGAAGGGCGCAACTACATCGTGCCGGTCGACGCCCGGCTCGACATGCCGGTCAAGCTGCAGCTCGAAGCCGTGCCGATCGACGAAGTCCTCGACATCATGGAGCAGCAGACCAAGGTCAGCCTGGTTTTCCTTGACGCCTGCCGCAACAATCCCTTTGCCCGCAGCCTGAGCCGCACCGCCACCACGCGCTCGGCAACGGCGCTTGCCGGTCTGGCGCAGTTCGATTCGACGCGCGGCTCCTTCATCGCCTTCTCGACGGCGCCAGGCGCTGTCGCCATGGACGGCACCGGACGCAATTCGCCGTTCGCCGCCGCCCTGCTGCGGCACATGGCCGAGCCCGGCCAGAGCATCAACGACATGATGATCGCGGTGCGCCGCGACGTGGTCTCCGAAACCCGCGAGGGACAGCGCCCATGGGAACAGGGTTCGCTGCTCGAACGGTTCGAGTTTGTGCCCGGCGGCGAAACGGTTGCACAGCCGAAGCCCGCCGTCCCCCCGGCGCCCGAAACAAATGTTGCGGCACTCGAACGGTCTGTAGGCGACGACAAGACCGCAATCGAGAAATTCCTGCGCGACGACTATCTTGCGCCCGATGCCGCGGCGATCGGCGAGACCGTCAAGCGGCTCTATGCGCCTTCCGCTACCATCTTCGGCACGCGCTATGACAGCGACGCCGTCGTCAAGCTCAAGACGGACTGGTTCGCGCAATTTGCATCCTGGTCGTTCAGTCTCGAGCCCGGCAGCCTCGAGGTGACGCCGCAGGGCGAGAACCGCGCCGAAGCCGTGTTCGCGATGAGCTACGACTATATGTCGAAAGACAAATCGGCGGCGCGCATGACCGGCAAGGCACGAGTCACGCTTGGGCTGGTGAAGAGCGACGGCCAGTGGCGGATCGCCTCGGAAACCTCGCAAGCGATGAACTGAAAATCCCCGCGCAGGGCGAACGTGAGGCCTGCTTCTACAAGCGCTGGAAACGGGCCGTTTCGTTTGCCTGCCAGCTCACCTATATTGCCGGCGAGATTGTTGGCGAGGACAGACATTGTTGGCGAGGACAGACATGGGCGAGGATCCGGCGCGCAGATCGATCGGGGCGCGGCGCAACCCAGACAGCGCCGAGGCCATTCTCGAGGCCGCGGAGGCGGTGCTGGTCGAGGCCGGCTATGCCGGCTTCTCCATAGAGGCCGTGGCGCGGCGGGCGCGCGCCGGCAAACCCACGATCTATCGCTGGTGGCCGAGCAAGGCGGCCCTGCTGTTAGAGGTCTACAAGCGGCAAAAGCGTGTCGACGTCCCCGATACCGGCAGTCTCGAAGACGACCTCGTCGGTTTCCTGAGGAACCTCTTCGCGCATTGGCGCGACACATCCTCGGGCAGTGTATTCCGCTCGCTGATCGCCGAGGCCCAGTCGGACGAAGCGGCGGCCGCGGCCCTGACTGGCTATGCCGATGGGCGCGTGTCCCACACCGCTCGGATCATCGAGCGCGCCAAGGCGCGCGGCGAGGTTGCGGCCGATATCGACGCAGCGCTGGTCGCCGACCTCATCGCTTCCTATGCCTGGAAACACCTTTTGACCAACCGGCTGGACGAAGATGAGGCGACAATCCTTGCCACTGTCCGCTATGTGATGTCAGGCATCTCCCGCAATTGAAAAGGGCGCCGAACGGCGCCCTTTTCATGTTTTCGGTGCCGGCCTTACTTGCCGGCTTCCATCGTGTCGACGGCCTTCTTCAGATTGGCGTCGGGGATTTCAACCTTTGCGGCGCCGCGCAGCTGCTTGACCAGTGCGAAATACTTGTCGCGGATCACCGCCTGCTTGGCCTGGTCCTTGACGTCGTCGAAGGCCGGCGGCTGTTTGGTGCGCTTGTCCTCGAGCTTGATGACATGCCAGCCGAATTGCGTTTGCACCGGCTCCTTGGTGTATTTGCCGATTTCGAGCGCAACTGCCGCCTTGTCGAATTCCGGCACCATCTGCCCCGGGCCGAACCAGCCGAGATCGCCGCCATTGGTTTTGCCCGAGGGATCGCTGGTATGCTCGTTGGCGAGCTTCTGGAAGTCGGCACCGCCATCGAGCTGCTTGATGATCGCCTCGGCCTCTTCCTTCGTCTTCACGAGGATGTGACGGGCATGAATCTCATTGACCGGCGGCGTGCTGGCGATTTCCTGGTCGTAGCGGGCGCGCACCTCGGCATCGGTAACCTTGTCGACGACGCCCTTCTCGACCATCTCGCCATGCAGCGCGCGCTGCTGCAGGAACGCCATGCGGCGCTGGAATTCGGGATCCTTGTCGAGCCCGGTGGCGACCGCCTGGGCGGCCATGACGCGGATTTCGATGGCCGCCGAAAGGGCGGCGGCGCGGCGCTGCTCGGGTGGCAACTGCGAGAACTGCTGCGACAGCTCGCCCTCGGCAAGCCCAAGGTCCGCCTCGGTCAGCTTCTGGCCATTGACGGTAGCGATAACGGCGTTCGGATCGACGGGGGCTGCCGCCGGCGCTGCTGCGGCATCGGCCGGGGCGGGAGCGGCTTCCTGGGCCATCAGCGGAGACAGCGACAGGGCCGACAGGCCGAAGGCCAGGCCAAGGCTGGCGAGCGACGCACGGCGAAACAGTAAGGACATCAAGATTAACTCCAAGGGGGATTGGTAGGGCTTGCAGATCAGCCGGATTGTGGCGGAATTTGGCGCTGCCCATAGGGCTAACGCGGCGTTGACATCAGTTGAGCCCCCTCTTATCTGTCCAACGACTTTGCGTCCAGAACCGTTTTCCGGGCGCTTTTTGTGTTTGTCCGCATTTCACGCGGAATTGATGGGGCCGGCCGGCGCTCATCTCAAAATTGAGAATTCTATCGAAAGGACCATCGGATGGTCAGTCTCGGCGGTCTCGCCCGTAAGGTTTTCGGTTCCTCCAACGATCGTCGCGTAAAATCGACCCGGCCGCGTGTCGAGGCGATCAATGCCATGGAAAACGAGATCCGGGCGCTGTCCGACGCCGAGCTTCAGGCCCGCACGGAAAAATTCCGCCAGGATATCGCCAACGGCGCTACGCTCGATGACCTGCTGGTGCCGGCCTTCGCCACCGTCCGCGAGGCATCCCGCCGCGTGCTCGGCATGCGCCCGTTCGACGTGCAGCTGATCGGCGGCATGGTGCTGCACAATGGCGGCATCGCCGAAATGCGCACCGGCGAGGGCAAGACCCTGGTCGCCACCCTGCCCGTTTATCTCAACGCGCTTGCCGGCAAGGGCGTCCATGTCGTCACCGTCAACGACTATCTCGCCACCCGCGACTCCGAATGGATGGGCCGCGTCTACAAATTCCTCGGCCTCTCGGTCGGCGTCATCGTCCATGGCCTGTCCGACGAGGAGCGCCGCGTCGCCTACGCGTCCGATGTTACCTATGCCACGAACAACGAGCTCGGCTTCGACTATTTGCGCGACAACATGAAGTATGAGCGCGCGCAGATGGTGCAGCGCGGCCACAATTACGCGATCGTCGACGAAGTCGATTCCATCCTGGTCGACGAGGCGCGCACGCCGCTGATCATTTCCGGTCCGCTCGAGGACCGTTCGGAAATGTACAACACCATCGATGCCTTCATGCTGCAGCTCGGCCCAGCCGACTACGAGATCGACGAGAAGCAGAAGACCTCGATCTTCACCGAGGAAGGCACCGAGAAGCTGGAAAACCTGCTGCGCGAGGCCGGCCTGCTCAAGGGCGAGTCGCTCTATGACGTCGAGAACGTCGCCATCGTCCACCACGTCAACAACGCGCTGAAGGCGCACCGGCTGTTCCAGAAGGACAAGGACTACATCGTCCGCAACGACGAGATCGTCATCATCGACGAATTCACCGGCCGCATGATGCCGGGCCGCCGCTATTCGGAAGGCCTGCACCAGGCGCTCGAAGCCAAGGAGCATGTGGCGATCCAGCCGGAAAACCAGACGCTGGCCTCCGTCACCTTCCAGAACTACTTCCGCCTCTACAAGAAGCTTTCCGGCATGACCGGCACGGCGCTGACCGAGGCCGAGGAGTTCGGCAACATTTACGGCCTCGAAGTCACCGAGATCCCGACCAATCTGCCGGTCATCCGCAAGGACGAGGACGACGAGGTCTACCGGACGGTCGAGGAGAAGTACAAGGCGATTGTCAAGGAGATCAAGGAAGCGCGCGCCAAGGGCCAGCCGACGCTGGTCGGCACCACCTCCATTGAAAAATCCGAGCAGCTGGCCGAGCGCCTGCGCAAGGAAGGGTTCAAGGATTTCGAGGTGTTGAACGCCCGCCACCACGAGCGCGAGGCCGCCATCGTCGCCCAGGCCGGCAAACCCGGCGCCATCACCATCGCCACCAACATGGCGGGACGCGGCACCGACATCAAGCTCGGCGGCAACGCCGAGATGCGCATCGAGGACGAACTGGGCGACATGCCTGCTGGTCCCGAGCGCGAGGCGCGCGAAAAGGAAATCATTGCCGATGTCGAGCGCCTGAAGGAAAAGGCGCTGGCCGCCGGCGGCCTCTACGTGCTGGCCACCGAGCGCCATGAATCGCGCCGCATCGACAACCAGCTCCGCGGCCGCTCCGGCCGCCAGGGCGACCCCGGCCGTTCGAAATTCTTCCTGTCGCTGCAGGACGATCTGATGCGCATCTTCGGCTCCGAGCGCATGGACGGCATGCTGCAGAAGCTTGGCCTCAAGGAAGACGAGGCCATCATCCATCCGTGGATCAACAAGGCGCTGGAAAAGGCGCAGAAGAAGGTCGAAGCGCGCAACTTCGATATCCGCAAGAACCTGTTGAAATACGACGACGTCTCGAACGACCAGCGCAAGGTGGTGTTCGAGCAGCGCATCGAATTGATGGACGGCGAAGGCCTGTCCGAGACGATCGCCGAGATGCGCGAAGGCGTCATCGAGGAGATCGTCACCAAGAACATCCCCGAAAACGCCTATGCCGAGCAGTGGAACGTCGCCGGCCTCAAGGCCGAGGTCGCCGAATTCCTCAATCTCGACCTGCCGGTCGAGGACTGGGTCAAGGAAGAAGGCATTGCCGAGGACGACATCCGCGAGCGCCTGACCAAGGCCGCCGACGCCGCCGCCAAGGAGCGCGCCGAGCGCTTCGGCCCAGACGTGATGAGCTATGTCGAACGCTCGGTGGTGTTGCAGACGCTCGATCATCTGTGGCGCGAGCACATCGTCAACCTCGACCATCTGCGTTCGGTCGTCGGCTTCCGCGGCTACGCCCAGCGCGACCCGCTGCAGGAATACAAGAGCGAGGCGTTCGAGCTGTTCCAGGCGCTGCTCGGCAATCTGCGCCAGGCCGTCACCGCGCAATTGATGCGCGTCGAACTGGTCCGCCAGGCCGCCGAAGCGCCGCCGCCCGAAGCGCCTGAAATGTTCGGCAGCCACATTGACGGCACCACGGGCGAGGACGATTTCGAGGGTGGCGAGACCGCACTTCTGGTCCGCCAGGAGAGCAACGCCATCGTCGCTCCCGAAGACCGTGATCCGAACAACCAGGCGACCTGGGGCAAGATCGGCCGCAACGAAGCCTGCCCCTGCGGCTCCGGCAAGAAATACAAGCACTGCCATGGCGCGTTTGCTTGATCATTAGGTCGGCGGGACAGCACCCCCCTCTGGCCTGCCGGCCATCTCCCCCTCAAGGGGGGAGATCACGCAGTTGCGGGCCCCACTTCCTTTTCAACTTCGACAGTTGGCGAAAGCCTTGATCACAGCCAATCTCCCCCCTTGAGGGGGAGATGTCCGGCAGGACAGAGGGGGGTTGTGTGCGTCAAGTTCTGCAAAAAGGGGCGGCCATGATGCTGGTCATGCGGCTTGGCGCAGAGCGAGCTTCTTGTGCTCGCGCAGGTCGTCC